>NZ_JADEXD010000133.1 GCF_015207285.1 Tychonema sp. LEGE 07203
ACTTCTGACTGGGCACGAGGGGGAGGTTTTGTCGGTGGCGTTTAGTGCTGACGGGGGGAGTTTGGCTAGCGGTGGGGGCGATCGAACTGTGAAGATTTGGCGGGGAATTGGGTTGTAGGGGCGATCGAATGGGATGCAGAAACCGGGTTTTTTGCGGACAATATTTGCTTGTAGCCCTTGAGCCTGGTGAAAAACCCGGTTTCTTGGGCGGGAGTCGATAAATTTTTGAATATTTATGCTTGACAGGCGATCGAATGTTGTGCTAAGTTAGTAATCCGTGAGGACGCATAGCTCAGTTGGTTAGAGCACTACGTTGACATCGTAGGGGTCACTGGTTCGAGTCCAGTTGTGTCCATATTTTAAAGCCCGCTCTGGTAGCGGGTTTTGCTGTTTTTACGGCGATCGATCAAACTGGTATAGTTTGATCGGGTAAGGGCGATCGGCCTTTGGCAAGAGGGTTTGCCTGTTTAACCTGTATGATTAGATCGGATTCATCAGCATTGGGCGGGTAGGTTGAAGGGGTAAGTGCGGACTCTTTTGAATCAGAGCAGATTTAGCATCTTAAAAACTTGAAGTGTGTAATTAAGGAAATCAAAAATATATGACTCTTAACAAAGCAAGTTGGATGGATTCAGAAACCTGGACAAAGTTTATCGCCAAGTGGGGTAGAAACCCTCAATGCAATTGGAATCAGGGTTGCAATGAACTAGCAGATACAGTCGATCACATTAATGCAAGACACAATGGTGGCACTCACGATATTGCAAACTTGCAGCCACTATGTCGAAAACATAACAGCCAGAAAGGAATCAAACCAGATGCTTATTGGGAGAAAATTTTCTTTTTTGACTATCCCAGAATAAATCTTGGCAAATTGAGAACAGCCCAACGACGTGAAGGGTGGGATAGAATTGATTTGGACTATCAAGACTGGTTTTTACGCCCTTGGAACCAAATCAACCGTACTATTTACGGTAACTTTTGGATTGTCGGGGCTGGAAAAACTCTAGCTCCTGTTGTGCAAGCTTGTGCTTTAAACTATATTATTCAGAAAAATTTAGGAAAGTCACACCCTAGAATAAATAGGATTTTAATTTTAACCAAAGAAGTGGCTATTAGAGACCAAATAGCTAATTCTCTTCGCAGCAAAGAAGATGAAGGAGAAAACGAATTAGTGAAATATGGCATTTCATCAACTGCTCCCAGAGTAGGTGTTATATCTGAAGGATGGCAATTAACCGATTATACAAGTTTAGAACGATGTGATATTTGGGTATCCTGTATTCATCAATTTTTTGAAACTAATAATAATCCCAAAGATAACCTATCAATGATTTTGGCTCAATTCCCCTTTATTGCTATTGATGAGCCACATCACGCTTTAGATCAAGTGCTAAACATCGTTCAAAAAGCTGTGGATTCTTTGGTTTTTGGATATACAGGAACCCCGGTTGAGGCAGATGGTAAAGCTCTTTCACAGTTTACCTTGCTTTCTGTTTACGATTATGACGATGCCAATGAAAACGACCACAGCATGAAATATGTAAGCGATAAAGAAGAAGAGTTTACATATTTTGTTGATGAAGTTGGAATTACTAATGCAGAATTAATTAATGATGCTGGTTTTGAAATTACTGAGGATGCAACTCAAGAAGGGTACAATAAGAATTTAATACCGCAGCTTTCTGTGGTTCAGGAAGTCATTACTTATATGGAATCATGTGATAAAATAGAGGGAACGCAAGAATCAGTAAGTGATTTAGCTCCCCATCGTCCTGAAGGTACTAAAGCAGAATTATGGTATCCAATTCATTCAATGATTGTTGTAGATAGTGTTGCTGTTGGGCAAAAAATTTGTGAGCAAATTAATCAAATATTTGAACGTAATCGCAAGCGGTTTCCTAAAGAGAAAGGATATCAGGCCGAAATTATTCATTCAAATATCTCACAAGCCCTTGAAGATAAAAATTTAAATAAGGATGAAAAAGAATATGTAAAAAAATCATTAAAAGGTAAAAAAATGTCACCTAATCATCCTTGGATGTTATACCAACAAACACCAATTTGGCCGAATGAACACTGCAAGCGTGTCCTAGTTGTAATTGGTATGGCACGGGAGGGTGTAAGCAATCGCTATTGTGGCTGTATTGGATATGCTTGTAGTTTTGAATCCTTGATTGAGCTTGTACAAAGAGCTATTGGTCGCCAAATTCGGAGTTTTGACGAACTGAAAAAACATTTCAAACCTGGACAGACTGACTTAGATGTACAATGTCAAACATTACTGACACCGCCAAAACGCTTGGATAGTGTAAAAATCATTACTCATGTTACTTATGGTAATGCTAACGCTATTCGTCGAGCAATTTCTTATATTTGCAATATGCGGGATAAGTTAGATTCAATACCCACTCTTGAAGAACTAATGGAAGGTTCAGTGACTCCAGGTGTTGACATTCCTGTGCAGGGAATTTTAACTGCCAAGGAAAAAATTGATATCGCTGGTCATATCGGACAAAGTAAGCAGATAAATCCTGAAAAGCCAATTAACACAGGTGAATATCAGGATCGTTGGGGCGATAATAATCAGACTAAAAAGACAAAAATTTCTGAATGGGTTCAAAAAGTTGTTGATAATCCAGAAGAAGCAGAGAGAGAAATTAATTATACGGGAATGCTACCGGAAATTCCTGTTGTTTGGGATGAAAAACTTGATTCTAAGCCTACAAAGGATAAACTGATACAATACATTAAGACTCATCATCCTAATTTTATTACTTACTTACAAGACCCTCAATATGAACCTTTATTAATAGGACTTTATCAACAATGGGCAGAAAGCTTTGATATGGGTAATATACCCACAATTTCCAAACTTAGCGATATTCGCAACTCAATAGTTTACAAAGTTAAAGCATCTTTAGGACTATATTTGCGTTTAGATGAATCTCTATCAAGCTCTAAGCGAGATAAGATTGTTTATCAGTTGGTAGGAACAGCAATGCGGTGGGTGTTAGGAACTAAAGAGTCTTTAACGGATAACAGCCGATACAACTGTCCTCAAGCCCAAGCTATTTTAACCCGTAAAGATGTAATTCAAAAAATAATAGGATGGGTACGTAATCAATTGATGGCTAAGGGATATTGTCCTGATTTAGCAGCAGCATTTGAAATTAAAATTGAGGATAGCTAACTCAAATGTCTAACTCTCAACGAGATCAAGAAGTAGAAATTGCTCAAGGTGCTGGTAAGGCGAAACGATCTGCTGGTAAGGCAGTTCATGGATTAACACATACTGAAGTTTTGGCAGATTTTTACAAACTAAATTCTGATGATGCAAGAGCAGCCTTTGCTCGAACTTGGTTAGCTAAGTCTTCAGAAGCACTTAATGAAACTTGGAGTGTCCTTTATGAACTTCTTAACATTGTAGAAGAAGGAGAACTTTATAAAAAGCAAAGTTCATTAAGTAACTCAAAAATATATAACAGTTTTCAAGAGTTTTTTGAAGATACACTCAAGCGTTCTTTTGAAGAATGGGCTAGACTAGAAGCTGATTATCACTATGTTTCTAAGTATTGTCCAGAACTCTTTGATTTTTCTTACTCTGTAGTAAGAATAGCAAGAGATGAAGTGGAGCAAAACAACCAATTAGTCATTTTTAAAATGTCAAATTACGAATTGTTAAAACAAATGTCCTCCCAAATCAATCCAATTAAACATTGGGAAGAATTGGAAAAAGCAGTTGATAAAGAGTGGGTTTTATCGACTTCAGAAGTTAAGCATTTAATAGGAGTTAAGCCAAAAAACTCCCTATATGTTCGCGGCGCTTTCAAGTTTATCAAGTATGGTAAAATTGGCAATCAATCGGCTTGGCGCGTTGAAAAATTAAGTATTGAAAAATCAATAGATTCTGATAGCCCCTCATCTTCTCAAACCCCAGAATAAATCGTTGACACCAGCCATCCGCCCACAAGGCCGGAACCTTAAACTTTGCCCCACAGTTGGGACATTCCGATCGCACTTTTAACCAATCTCGATACTAATCTCGTAAGCGAAGCAGACCGAAGGTATCGCCCCAACATCCGCAAATCACACGAAATCCCACCAGCCCCCAGAAGGGGACACGGCACCGCGCCGTGCCCCAGAAGGGCCGTAACTTACTTGTGGCAACCTTCGGCGATCGCCCTTAACACCGCCAGCCGCACTTCAGGATGAAATTTCTCCAGCCCGTTTGCCCGAAAAATCCAGTGTCCGCTACCGGCGTGTTCGATCGAAATCTTCTGCCCGTCCGGCAAAATAATTTGCCACCAATTCAACACAGTGCCTTTAATCAGTTGACACTGAATGTCGCTCAACTGAGCCTCCATCAGTTTGAGTTGACGCATGATTGGGTTTTGGGCTGATGACTTCATGATTTTTCTCCTTAAATAAATTGGACAGTTTCTCTGCTTGGATTTCAGTTTGCTTATTTTTCAACTTAATTGCCCCTTCCGGGCTTTTAGCCTTAACTGACCCTTCCGAACTTTTAGCCTTCACTTCTTCCCTTGTACCACCTTTAGGCTCAATTTTTCCTGCAAAACCTTTAGATTTAATTTTACCTTTAGCTGCCGTTGAACTCTGTTGGGCTGGCGGCTTCTTAAACTCCGCGTCCAATTGGTCTAAAATCTCCTCTTGTTCGGGAGTGTGTTCTGCTGCTTCCTCTAAATTTCTGGGATTGTATTCGTCAACCAACCTCGCCAAAAATTCCGCAATTGACATTCCGGCAGCGGCGGCTTTTTTGGTTAAAAGGGCGTAGGTGTCGGTTTTGATCCGAATTTGTTTGAGCCGGAGGTTGGGATTGTTGTCAACAGTTTCGGCTATAGTGACTGCCGTAATCCTTTCTTTGGGGATGACATCCACAACTTCTTGCCACTTTTCATATAAAGCACAGTCGCCGTACTGGTCGGTTACTGCGTATTTGAACAAAGGCACAACTTGAGCGACGCAGCTAGGCAAAATCTCAAATCCGGCTTTGATTAAGCGCAGGCAAATGCCAGCAGATTTGATGATTTGCGTGCAGTAAAAATACTGCCTGCCCAATGCTTGTTCGCAGTAATTTTTAAAGGTTGTGAATTTGTCTTTGTACAATCGCAGTTTTCTGATCGCGTCCAGCATGATTCCTTGCCGCACGTAGTCTAGAAATCCCCTTTTAATTTCTCCTGTCAGGTAGTCTAAATCGTGAAAGGGAGATTGATTTTGGATTTCTTCTTCAAAGTCTAGCAGCGGGCCTGCAAAGTGAAAGTTGGAGGCGATATCGCCTAGGTAGAAGTTTTCGGTAGATGTGGTCACGATCGGGAATGGGTGGAGAAATGGAACGATAACACGGAAGTTGTGCGATCGCTTGCGTTGAAGTTTTGGTCGAGTTCTTTGATACAATTTTGAGCTGGGCACTCCTGTAAGGTCGATCGACCTTTACATGGCACCACCTCCTGGAGAGGTTCAGGGAAAGGAGCTTGAGGTATGCACTCAAGCCCCAAAAATACGCTTGGGTATGCAGGTGCATAATTGATAGACACTACAAAGGCGGCGGTTATTCAAACCTGCATTTTGATGAAACGAGGCTTGCCCGGCCGCCTTTGTTTTGACTATCTACATGAAGTGTACTTCATCTTTAGTCAGGAGTCAAGAGGTTCACTTCATGAAACAAGCTTCGTGTATTATGGAAGAAAATTCGCAAGAAAAGGAAAAGTCTCCATTAAGGCTTCTCAGAGAACAAGCTGGGCTAACCCGCCCTCAAGTCAAAAAACATATCGGCGTTTCTGAGCGGATGCAAGCTGACTGGGAATCAGGAAAATCCATGCCAACTGTTGAAAACGTGGCTGCACTGGCTAACCTGTACCAAGTTTCTCTAAAAACTATGTTTGAGCTTTTAGGATTAGACGTAACCAAAATTCCCGATGACTTACCAAGTCGATCGCCCTCGCCGAACGATAACTAACCCGCAGGGGTTCGTCCATGTCTAGGGAAAGGGGCAAGAGTCATGCACCCAAGCCCGGAAAATACTAAGGGTATGCAGGCATAATGGGTAGAAACTAATAAGGCAGCTCGCTAAACCAAAGCGTTTCCACCGTCCGGCTTGCATGAGCCGCCTTTGTGTTGTCTCTATCTTAAACAACCTTAGTTGTATTTCAGCAATTTGTCAACAACTTTGGTTGTGAATTTCCGATGATATGCGCCGAAAGAAACAAACTCAAGAGTCCAAAGATATACCAGCACTGCAAATTTTGCGAGAGGCTGTTGGTTTATCGCAAGCAGCTTTAGCAAAACAAATTCCCGACAAAACCCGCACAAAAACCCTAACTCAGCAAGCCATTAGCAAATGGGAACGAGGATTAGACGAACCCGAACTGACAATTGCTCAAATGAAAGCCCTTTGCCAAGCTCTGGGAAAAACGCTTAACGATTTACCCAACGATTTAGGCCCACCAAATCCCGACTGACAACTAAAAAGTCAAAAAGCCCGATCGACCTTTCATCCCTCAATCCGTGACTTTCCGTCTCAGAGCCTTAATCTGCCCCCGCTTGGTTTTGCTGTCAAGACGCTTGCGCTGGGAGGAGCGAGTCGCTTTGCTGGGTTTGCGCCTTTTCGGGATGACGATCGCACTTTTGATCAATTCTTGCAGCCGCCTCAAAGCCGCCTCCCGGTTTTGTTCCTGGCTGCGGTACTCCTGAGACTTAATCACAATCACGCCTTCAGAGGTGATTCGCCCATCGTTGAGTTGCAATAAACGCTGCTTGTAGCGATCGGGCAATGAGGAAGCTGGGATATCAAAGCGCAAGTGAATAGCACTCGCCACCTTATTGACATTTTGTCCCCCCGCGCCTTGGGAGCGAATCGCGCTAATCTCGATTTCGCGATCAGGAATAAATACTGTGTTGGAAATTTCTAGCATGATTGGGCGGGCGATCGGGCAAGCTGTAGAGAAAATTTTGGTAACTTAATCTTTAGAATAACCGCGACTGACACGTCTAGACCACAGAAACCGGTTTTGTTACCCTGACTGCGGGTTACCACTAAATATTTTCTCCAAAAACCCGATTTCTCATCCCTCCTGCATAAATCCGAATCACTACTTTTTCTACCAAGAGATAGTCGCTTTTGAGGTGGCAAAAATAGTAAGTATGTAGAAACAGAAAAAATAGGTGATCCAGCAGATGGCAGACATAAAGCTGAGCATTGTCATTACCAGCGCCGACTCCGAACTCGGACAAGCAACAGTCCGGCAGTTTGTAGCGCAGGGACACAAAGTAACTGGATTGACACAGGAAAAAGACGGTGCAGCAGCCGTGCATTCAGCCGGCGGAGTTGCGGTAGAAACTGACCATTCCAGCGGTGTGGAACTCAGGGATGCAATTCTCGCCGCCAATCCAGATGTGGTTGTCAACCTCACCCCGCAAAAAGCAAATACCCTGCTCAGCGACGGGCAAGATTGGAAAGGATTCGATCAAACGCTTTCGACAACAACTGGCGCACTGCTGACAGCGGTAAAAGACACAAATATTAAGTTGCTAATTCACACCAGCTACACTTTTTTGTACGGTAACACCAAGGAAGCAACAGAAAACACACCGCTGAGCGTACCAGGAGATGACGAAATTTTCAAAATGGCGATCGCCACCGAAAATCAGGTGACAAACAGTCAGATTCCCACTTGTGTGTTGCGGATGGGATACCTGTACGGGCCGCAATCTGAGGACTTGAAACTTTACATCAAATCGTTCAAACTCGGCCGTCCCTATTTTGCCGGGCCTGACAGCAATCTGGGAAACTGGCTGCATTTTGAGGATGCGGCGGCGGCCTTGGTACAGGTAGCCCAACAGCAACCGAAAGGTGCAATTTTTAACGTTGTCGATGGTGTGCCGGTGTCTTTTGCTGATTTTATCGATCGATTTGCCTTCACCCTGGGCAGAAAACGACCCGGACACATTCCCATGTGGCTGACACCGCTGGCACTGGTGTTAGTTGTCACCCCTCAACAAGTCGAATTATTAAAGCTTTCTACTACTGTCAACAGCGATTTATTCCGCAAACAATTTGGGTGGAGTCCGCGCTATGCAAGCTACCGAGAAGGTTTGCAGCAAACAGTTGATACCTGGGGAGCGAGTGCTAGTTGAATTGTTGGGATTTCAGGTAATTAGTTCGCGATGCAGAACTTCTATATGTCAATACGCCATTGTTAGCGCTTTTTTGTGTCATTGCGAGGAACCAAGCAATCGCAGTATCTGTTTTTCACAGTTGACTAACTTTTAGTTATTGTAGGGTGCCCAGCGGGCTGAATGTTTTCTCACTTTGGCGATGTTTCGCCTGACGCACCCTACGGGCTGGTATACAAACAACCGATCTAGCTATTCCAGATCCTGGTATATAAATTAGTTACAATTCTTAGCTATCAGGATGAATTCGATGAGTTTTTTTCTATCCCATAACTCTACATCGTTAGATTTTGCAAGTTTGCAAGCATTTTCTGTAAATCTGTTGTTGGTGATTACTCGCCCTTTATTGCCTTTGTAATGTCTGACGGCTCCTGCTACTTCTTGAACAGCTTTAATACCAACTGGATTTTTGCTTCTTTTCGCTTGAAATACTGTTTTCGCGCCGTCTTTGTACAAAACCAAATCTGCTCCATAATCTTGACTGTCTTGAGTTAAATTAACAATATAACCCAACTTTTTAAAATGGATTTCTAGAAAGTTCTCAAACTCTTTTCCTGTCATTTCATCCACTTCCAGAATACCACTGTCTAATAAAAGTTTTTTTGATTCTTCTTCTTTGATTGTATCAAATACCAATGCTGCAATATCACCGACAATGGCAGCGGCTCTTACTAGAAAAGGTTTCATAAAATTACATTAATTTAAAATGATTATTGATTGTACCATATTTCCCGATCATATTTATATACCAAGATCACAAGCACATTGTGATTAATTACTAATTATGACTGAAATCCTCAATTTATGAAAATAGGTAATAGGTGGAGGGATACAATCAATGATAACTGAAAATCCTGTCAGCAATGGGTGATACAATAGGCAACAGGCTCAACTACACATCGACCTATGCCATCATCAGGAGTTCAATACTTAATTATCAATGCCCTAGAAACTCTCGACTTGTTGAGATGGAGAATATATGATGAAGAAAAGGGCTTTTGGTACATCGAAACCCCTAGTCGAGTTTTACCAAGAGCTGCTATACTACAAAATGGCGAGATTGTTCGTATAGACGAGGTTGAAGACTATGACGAAACCGCATGAGATCAGAAGAGAACAAGACCGGAGATTAGGAGAATTAATGGCGATCGCACGTCAGCGATTCCTCGATGCAGGCGGCGATCCCCGACACCCGCCATCAGGTTTAAAAGGCGATGATTACATGACAGACGCAGAAAGACAAGAAGCACTCACGATCGCCCGATCGCTCTTTAACGACGAATATATTAAAAGCTATCTCAAAAACAAACGTCAAAACAATTTGCAACCCCACAATAATTCGTAAGGTGCGCCGAAACGCACCCTACAAAAACTAACTAATCAGTAGTACCAGTTTGCAGCGACTCTTCAGCAACCTGCGTCCACTCAGAGTGGAAGAATTCGCCGCGCGGTTTGTCGGTGCGCTCGTAGGTGTGAGCCCCGAAATAATCGCGCTGAGCTTGCGTCAGGTTTTGCGGCAATCTGGCGCGCCGGTAGCTGTCGAAATAGTCCAGCGACGCGCTGAATGCCGGTACTGCGATCCCCAGCGTGCTAGCGGTAGACAACACCTCCCGCCAAGCTGTTTGGCGATCGAGAATGCTCTGTTTAAACTCCGGCGCTAGCAGCAAATTCGGCAATTCAGGATCGTCATTGAAAGCTGTTTTAATCTTGTCCAAAAACCCAGCCCTAATGATACAGCCGCCTTTCCAAATTCGGGAAATTTCGCTCAAACTCAATTCATAATTGTACGACTTCGAGGCCGCGCTCAACAGCGCCATGCCTTGGGCGTAGGAACAAATCTTCGAGCAGTAAAGCGCATCTCGAACTTTGTTGACAAACTCCTTAGTATCGCCTTCGTACTTGGTGCTAGGCCCCGTCAGTTCGTGGGAAGCATTGACGCGCTCTGCTTTGTAAGAAGACATGATTCTCGCATTCACAGCAGCAATAATTGTGGGAATGCTCACGCCCAATTCCAAAGCACTCATGACAGTCCAGCGGCCCGTGCCTTTTTGACCGGCTGCGTCCATAATTACCTCAACTAAGGGCTGCTTAGTTTCTGGGTCAATGTACTTGAAAATGTTAGCAGTAATTTCAATCAAAAACGAGTTGAGTTCGTCGGTGGTATTCCATTCGGCAAATACTTTTTGCAACTGCTGACCTTCGAGTCCGGCAACATTTTTGAGCAAATCGTAGGCTTCGGCAATGAGCTGCATATCCCCGTACTCAATGCCGTTGTGCACCATCTTCACGTAGTGACCGGCACCGCCGGGGCCGATGAATGTGACGCAGGGGCCGTCATCTACTTGAGCTGCTATTTTCGTGAGAATTGGCTCTAGGATGCCGTAAGCGGCGTGGGTGCCGCCGGGCATCAGGCTAGCACCGTTGAGCGCGCCTTCTTCGCCGCCGCTGATGCCCATTCCAACAAATCCCAGTCCCGCTGCTTCTAAATCTTTGGTGCGGCGTTCGGTGTCGCCGTAGAGGGAGTTGCCGCCGTCAATAATCATGTCGCCCGGTGACAGCATGGGTTTGAGCTGGTCGATAACCGCATCTACGGCTTTCCCAGCTTGCACCATGACTAAGATTCTGCGCGGGGTTTCTAGGATATCGACGAATTCTGTCAGAGTCTTGGCGGCTACTATGTTTTTGCCGGGGGCGCGTTTGGCCATGAATTCGTCGGTTTTAGCTGTTGTGCGGTTGTATACAGCTACCGAGAAGCCTCTGCTTTCGACGTTGAGGGCTAGGTTTTCGCCCATTACGGCTAAACCGATTAAACCAAAATTTTGCTTTGTCATGCTAATAACCCGCTAGTTTCGCTTGAGGTTTGATTTGAGATAGAGGAAAGCGAGGCGGGGTATACCGCTTTCCGGGGGACTAAAGTATTGGACAATAGACCGAGGAGGTTTAGGTTTATTTTTATATTGTAAGAATTGCTGTTTGGTAAATCAGTAGGGTTTTTTTAAGATTTAAGGGATATTAAAGACAAGGACTGGTGATGCTAAGGCCGCTATTGTGCCGATCGCAGTAACGATAGATACAATCAAGCACACATTTTGAGGAAAATTTAGGAGACTGTTGTAACTATGGAAGATTTGCAGTATCTGGCGGCCTGGGTGAAGGAGCAACACGCTCGCGAGTATATTTTAACTTGGCTGCTGAGTCAACAGGGGTTGTGGTGGTCTGATGGCGATATTTATCAGGCGGTTTTGCAAAAGTCGGGAAAGCTTTTGAAAGCCTATGTTCAAAAAAGGCAAGCTGGAGAGTTATTTGAGGGGATTTCTGAGAAGTTGGTGGGAGATGAGAATTGGGATGATTTGGTGGTGAGTTTGGGGCGAATTGTTGCTGTGTATCAAGAGGAATTGCTGAAGTTGCAAGAGCGCGACAGGCGCGGGGATGGGGTAAAAAAAAATTTGATTAGCGAACCGTTGACTGGAGATTCTTTGTCGCTTTTTGAGAGGCAGCAAGCTTTGCCAGATCCTTATGCTGATACGCTGACTGGGAGATAATTGGCGATGGCTTACGCCCCGCTACGCTACGACTTTTCGGAGGCACAATAATCTCAGAAACCGGGTTTCTTTCTATATCTCTGGTATTCATCTGCAAATTGTCGCAGAAACCCGGTTTCTCGCTACGCAGTGAATCTCAGAAACCGGGTTTCTTCCGATATCTCTGGTATTTATCTGGAAATTGTCGCAGAAACCCGGTTTCTCGCTACGCAGTGAATCTCAGAAACCGGGTTTCTTTCTATATCTCTGGTATTCATCTGCAAATTGTCGCAGAAACCCGGTTTCTCGCTACGCAGTGATGGAAGTGCGATCGTATTTCTGTCGGTTGGTGGGGGCGGGTTTATGTAGATTGTCTGTTGGACTTGGATCTAGTTGGTGAACCCGCCCCTACCGAAATTTTGTTTGTTTGACTCTAAATATAGCTGCTAGCTTGACGGGTAAACATTGAATAGTAAATGCCCTTGGCTGCTATCAATTTGTCGTGGGTTCCTATTTCTACTATTTTACCGTTTTCCATGACGGCGATGCGATCGGCAATTTTGGCCAATCCCAATCTGTGGCTGATGACAATCGTTGTTTTCCCGACGGCGATTTGGCGGAAGATGCTGTAAATTTCGTGTTCTGTCTTGGGGTCGAGGGCGGCGGTTGGTTCGTCAAAAATTAGGACTTCGGCTGTAGAAAGCCGCATGAGGGCGCGGGCGATCGCAATTCTTTGCCACTGTCCCCCGGATAAGTCGATACCGTCTTCTAATTGTTTCCCCAAGGGTGTTTCTAAACCTTTGTCTAAACTGTTGACTTTAGCGGAGATTCCTGATTCGGAAATTGCTTGATTAATGGCGGTGTCATCCGACAGGGAAAGCAAGTCGCCGAAACCGACGTTTTCTCGGACTGTGGAGGGGAAACGGGCGTAATCTTGCATGACATAGGCGATGCGCGATCGCACGTATGATAGGGAGTACGATCGCAAATCTTTGCCGTTCCAGGCGATCGTACCTTCACTCGGATCGTACAATCTGCCGAGCAATTTGCCAAGGGTGGTTTTACCCGCGCCATTTTCACCCACAAAAACTAGCATTTCACCAGGATTAATCGTTAAGTTGATATCTGTAACTGTGTTTTTAGTGCTACCGGGATAGCAAAAAGATAAATGCTTAATCTCGATACCAATTTTATGTTTTGTGGCACGGGCATCTTGCCCGTGACCTAGCAATTGACCTGTGGCACGGGCATCTTGCCCGTGACCTAGCAATTGACCTGTGGGGTGGTCATCTTGCCCGTGACTTAGCAATTGACCTGTGGCACGGGCATCTTGCCCGTGACCTAGCAATTGACCTGTGGCACGGGCATCTTGCCCGCCATCTGGTAAACTAGGCAGGCGAGACGCTACATCCCCAAGCGGAGACTGCAACTCTGGTTTCATATCCAACAGTTGAAAAATCGGACTCACACCGAGAGCAATATCGTACAAATTAGTGTAATTATTAATCAGTAATTCTAAACTGTTTTCTACTTGGACAATCAAACCAGAATAAAGCGCCAAATCTCCCAAAGTATAGCGCCCTCCCAAAGCTCCGATTACCACATAAACAAAGGGCAAAGCTACTCCTATTCTACTAAGAATAGACCACAGCAGTACAATAATTGCTCCCTTTTTTCTGATTGCCTGCATCTCGCTAAAAAACTGCACGAACTGACCTTGCCAGCGTTTGAGCCAAAGTTCTTGCAAGCCAAACAAACGCAATTCTTTAGCGTATTCTTCGCCAGTCAATACTCTCGCAGATAAGTTCATTTCGCGAGTAATTTTAGCTTGCTTTTTTTGAACTCTCCAGATGAGTTTAGTATATTTTCTTTCGATGTAAATTGAGGGAATTGATGAAAGTAATATCACCGGAGGCACCCACCAAGCTATAGCAGCAGCAAGGCTGACAGATGGAATAAATATAAAAATTCCCGTGATGGTCATGCTGATGGTGAATGCTAGTTGCTGTATTCTGGATACTCCGGTTTTTGCGAGTTCTACAATATTTAAGAGTTCGGGGTTTTCAAACAGGGCGATATCGTCGAAGTTGGCGACTTTTTCGAGGACTTTTCCTTCAACTGCGCCTTGAAGGCGATCGCGCAAAGATGTTACTGTAAAGGAACTCATTGTATCGATGGAGTCGCCAACTAATTTGAGAATTAAGACTCCGGCAATACTCCACAGCAACATGGGCTGGGAAAGCATTAAAGCTAAGGGCTGTGCTGTTTGGGTTTGCGACAGCAGGCGAGATACTTCGTCAATGATTAATTTATTTAAGAACAGCACGGCAGATGGGGCCGCGCCGCGAATGATATTGAGTAATATTAAATTGCGGAGTTCAATTGGTGCGGCTTTGATTATCAGGCCCAAGCTGCGCCGCAAAGCTTGGACTGTGGTAATTTGGATGGGTTGCATTATTTGTGGGTAGGTGTCGGGTATAGTCATCCCCGGATGGTAGATTATAGATGATGATTTGATTAATTGTATTTGGCGATCGCATCACTGTTGCTATCTTGAAAAAGATTAACTTTGAGTTGATGGTAGAGAATCGGATTTTTCTGGATTTATTAATGTGTAGCTGCTTTCAAAAAGATCGAGATAGGGTTAGTAACGATAAAGTCTGTTGCGTTGCCAACCTGTGACTTCGTGAAGTAAACCAATTTCTACAAATTTATCGACTATTTTACCAGCGGTTGCGTAAGTACATTGCAGTTCATTTTCTACTAAACGAATATTCACAATCGGGTGCTGAAAAAGTAATTCTAGTAAGCGCAGCCCATAACTGCTGCTGGAAATTTGCTGACCGATGATTTCGCGGTGTTTTTCGCGCATTTCGAGAATAGAACGGGCTGTTGCTGTTGCTGACTGGCTGACTTCAAAAATACCTTGTAAAAAAAACTTTAACCATCCTTCCCAATCTCCATGAGTGCGAATTGCCATCAGGCGATCGTAATACTCTATTCTGTGAAATTTTAGATAATGACTGAGGTATAGCAAAGGCTTTTGCAGGATTCCTTGCTGACAAAGCAAAAAAGTAATTAACAATCGTCCAATTCGTCCGTTTCCATCTAAAAATGGGTGTATTGTTTCAAATTGAGCGTGAGCTAATCCGCAATGAATCAGTACAGGTAAAGAATTGGTATCGTGCAAAAAATTTTCTAGATTATCTAGATTTTGGTGCATTTGGGCCACTGTTGGAGGTACAAAAGCAGCAGTAGCCAAGTCACATCCTTGAGGACCAATCCAATTTTGACTTTTCCGAAATTCTCCGGGCGTGCGATCGCTTCCTCGCACGTCTTTGAGCAATTCTGCATGAATTTCTCAAAGACGTGCGCAGACAAAGTGGAAATTCTTGAAGCCGCTTTAAACCGTAGTTCATGGCGTTAACGTAGTTAACAACCTCTTGCACATCTTTAAAGCGTTCTTGACCTTTGACATCAATTTCATATTGAAGTACGTCCTCTAGGGTGCTTTGCGTCCCTTCAATTTGCGAGCTAAGAACGGCTTCCTGACGGACGTACATCGCTACAAATAGGTCAGGATTTGGCAAAATACAGGTAGCGCCGTCGAGTCTTCCCAAAGCGCGATCGGCATCGGAAAGCAAGCGGTTGAGTGCGCCGTCCATTTTAATCGGTGGCTTTGGCGGGAGTGGGGCTGGAATGAAGGCGCTGTATCCTTCGATTTGTTGGACGTATCGACCAGATCGCATCATTTGGTGGCTCAGGGACAAAGGTTGAGGTTTTGCTATCTTATGTTATTCCAGTGAAATAAGATTACCGGATTTGATTTTTATTATACTAAAATTAGTTTTAGTATAATAAAAGTGAGGGAACAAGCCAACTCTTCGGTAATGCTAGAGAGGTTATGGTTGCGATCGGATAATTTTCAAACTTTCAATCCCGCAATTTTCCACGATTTTGAGAGCAACGGACTGATAGTCACCGATTTCAAAACGTAACGAGACAATCCCTGGATCAAACTAAATTCGAGCCTCATCAATTTCAGCTTTAGATTCCGGGCTAAGCGCTACCAATCGTGCTTGCGGGAATCACAGGCTCACATCTTTTCCGGTTGCATCGGAATGATGTTAACTGTTAACTGTTAACAGTCAACAGTCAACAGTGAATTTACTATTCCGATGAAGAGAGGATTTGATATCACATCTTTTCCATGATACGATCGCCCTTGACCTCTCAAACTCTGCCAGAACGAGCGATCGCCCTAAACGAATCCCACCATAGCATAAACCGCTTTATGCAAAATTATCCAAATGTCAAACGTCGCACCGCACCATCATCCCTAAATTGCTGTTCCCCAACGCCAACAACTTCGACAGTAACTTCACGTTCAGAAATCGCAAACTCTCCCTCCCGCGCCGCAATTTCAACTATCACTTTTTCACCCTCAAAATACACCTGGTAATTAGTCGTAGCCCAGACACCTTTTTTGTACTCAAAACTGTCTCCGTCGTCCTCATAAAGCGTCCATTCACCAGTTCCGGGCCAAATTCGCATTTTCAATGAATCAAGCTGTTGTTCGCTGACAAATTGCTGCACGGGTGCGATCCTCTCCGAGGGCTTCGCTAACGCAATTATCCCCCCGCCCCGCACGTAAAGCGGCATTTTCTCCAAAGGCGCATCGGCCAAAATGTGCATTGGGCCCTGATAGCATTCGCCCGTCCACCAATCAAACCAAGTACCCTCCGGCAAATACACAACGCGGTGCTCAACTCCAGGGCGGTAAACGGGTGCAGCCATCAGCGACGGGCCGAGCAATACTTGATCGTAAAGGTGATAAGTTGTACGATCGCGCGGAAAGTGATACAGTAACGGTCGCAAAATCGGCGTGCCCGTCGTTGCAGCTTCCCAAAACAACGTGTAAATGTAAGGCAACAACTGATAGCGCAAATTGATATATTCGCGGCAAATTTGTTCAGTGCGAGATCCAAAAACCCACGGTTCGTGCTGCGCCGTACTCATGGCAGAATGACCGCGCATCAAGGGATACAGCATCCCCACCTGCATCCACCGGGCGAACATTTCGGCCGTTGCATTCCCCGCAAAACCGCCGATGTCGCAACCGACAAACGCTACGCCGGAAAGCCCCATGTTGCAAAGCATCGGTAGCGACATTTCCAAGTGCTCCCACAGCGATTGATTGTCGCCCATCCACACGGAAGAGTAACGCTGTACGCCCGCAAATCCCGATCGCGTCAGCACAAAAGATCGATCATTCGATCGCACTTTTTGCAACCCTTCCGCACAAGCTTTCGCCATCATCAACCCGTACAAATTGTGCGTTTGGGCGTGAGTCGCGCGATCGTCATCCGGGCCCTGCGGCGCATCCAGCGGAAACCAAATGTGTTCGCCGCCGTCGCCAAAAGGACGTTCGGCGATCGCAGGTTCGTTCATGTCGTTCCAAATCCCCGCAACCCCAATATCTGTAAGGGTTTTGTGCAACTCGCCCCACCACTGGCGCACCTCCGGCCGCAGGAAATCGGGAAACACCGATTTATCCGGCCAAACGTAGCCGTGGAAAAGCTTTCCGTCTGCGGTACGGACGAAATAGTCGTTTTCTACACCGCGATCGAATATTTCATAATCTGCTTCCGGTTCGTACTTGACACCGGGATCGACAATCGTCACCACCTTAAAACCCGCTGCTTTCAAGTCTGCGATCAGTTTCGCGGGATCGGGGAAACGCTTCGGGCTCCAGGTGAAAACGCGGTAGCCGCGCATATAGTCGATGTCGAGGTGGATGACATCGCAGGGAATGCTGCGAGATCGAAATTCCTGGGCCAACTCCCGCACAACGTCCTCGGATTCGTAGCTCCAGCGGCACTGGTGGTATCCCAGCGCCCATTTTGGCGCGAGTGGCATCCGACCGGTTAACTGGGTGTAGGTGGCGAGAATTTGGGCGGGTTCCGGGCCATAAATAATGTAGTAGTCGAGTTCCGGGCCTCTGGTTTCCATCCGCAAAACTCCCGGTTTTTCCGCGCCGATGTCGAACTGACTCCAAAATGTGGTGTTGAAAAAGATGCCGTAAGCGCGATCGGGATTCAGGGCGATGTAAAATGCGATCGCCTGGTACATTTCGTCTGTCTGCGAATTGTAGTCTAGGGCGTCGGTTGTCCAGTTTGTCTTGACTTCGGAGCGTTTGTCGAGGAAGCCGGTGCGCTGGCCAAAACCGTAGAAGTGCTCGTCTGCTTCGATGCGCTTCCAGCCTGCGGTTGCACCCGCGCGCCATCCCATATTGCGATCGCAGTCGCTAGCAAAGGGTTTTCCCGATTTGTCGAAGCATTCGATTGCAGCGGGCGATCGCTTGACAGAAACTATTATTTGTGCTGTTTCAATTTCGATTTTTTCGTCGGTTTCTCGCACTTCAAAGGGTACAATTTCCCACTCTTCGTCGGGGAGAGTTATTGAGTGCGATTGAGTTTTTACCCCCCCCTGCCC
>NZ_JADEXD010000134.1 GCF_015207285.1 Tychonema sp. LEGE 07203
GGCGATCGTAATAGTTTCAGGATGCGGTAGCGATCGGCAATTAGCAAAGCCGTGCCGCAAGCTTGACAGTTTTGAGCAGCAGCAGGATTTTCGCGTTGTTCGCATTCAGGATTGATGCAGTAAATCATCTGTCTTGATACGTCCAGGACTGACGGATTGAACGAATTGATTCAACTATTAGCACAAAACCCAGTAGTAATGTCAAAACTACTGGGTTTTTATTTACCGCCCATTTGCACAGGCTACCACATTTAAGTCCAGGATTTAAGATTAATTGCATCGCGCTCTACCGATTGAGCTACTCCCCAGCGTTTGGTTGAGGAGAAGGTAGAAGCATCTCCGTAGTTTTTTAAGTTGTAATGTTAGTTTCTCGATCGCTATGAGTTTCTTCTGAGGCAAAGCGGGCCGGCCAAATGCGATCGCAAAAAAACAAAGTCCCCGCCGTCACGCACAGCGGAATCGCCAACAGATTCAACAGCGGAATGCTCACCAAACCCAAACACACTAAACCAAAACTGCCGCTAGCGGGCAAACTCGCCCAAATTATCTCCAACTTCTCCTGAAAAGGCCGCCTCCGCCGCTCCAAGGGTGCATCTAAAAAATCTAAACAGACAATAGTTGCGCCCAAAGTTACGCCGCCCAAAGTGCTAAGAATAGAGCCGAAGCCAGGGATAAAATTCAGCAGTATTAGGGGTATGCCAACGCTCAGCAAAATTTGTAGTTTTCGCAGTTCAAAGGCGATCGCCCTTTGAATATCCCGAAAAATACTCCCCGCATTCATTGGGGCTTCTGCGGGCAATTGACCGTTCCGCAGCAGTTCCAATTGTTCGGAAAGTTTGCCGTACCAGGGCGAACCCAAAATCACCCCAAACTGCACTAACAAAAACCCGATGATTAGCAAAAGTCCTGACACTAAAAGTACGCGCAGCAGCCAGCCGAAAGCAACTGTCAACCCGCCCAAAAAGCTCAGCCAAGCTGGCAAATTGGCAATTAAATCATTAAATCGCACGGATAAATCGGCTACTAAAACGTCTATTCCTGCCAAACTGGGAAATAGCAAGCTTAAATAAAGTCCGGTACCAATTAGAAAATTTAGCACGACGGGAACTAATACATACGTCCACAACTTGGGAGTTTGCCAAATTAGCGTGAAAGCTCGAAAAGGATAGGTGAAACCTGCCAGGAGTCGAATTGGTGCGGTAATGGCGCTGCGGGCGGGATTTGAATTGAGCTGTTTTGACATATTAGGGGTGAGAGTGTCATTTTCTATTATTATTGCCTATGAGGATTTATTGCAGGTTGCCCAAAAGTGAAGCTTTTTATTTACCATACCCCGGAACTTACGCCAGCGGACAAAATGCCGGCTTGCGCGATCGCAGTTGATGTACTGCGGGCGACTACGACAATGGCGACGGCCCTCAATAATGGGGCGGAAGCTGTGCAAGTTTTCAGCGACTTAGATAAGCTGATGGCCGAGAGCGAAAAATGGCCTGCAGACAAGCGAATTCGGGCTGGAGAGCGCGGTGGCGCGAAAGTTGACGGTTTTGATATGGGGAATTCGCCGCTGGACTGCGCGCCAGAAAAGGTGAGTGGGAAGCGAATTTTTATCAGCACAACTAACGGTACTCGGGCTTTGCAACGAGTACAAGCTGCTGCAACTGTGTTGACGGCGGCTTTGATTAACCGGAAATCTGCGGTGCAGTTTTTGTTAAGTCAAAAGCCGGAAAGTATTTGGATTGTGGGTTCTGGTTGGGAAGGGAGTTATTCGTTGGAGGATACGGTTTGTGCTGGGGCGATCGCCCAAAGCCTGCTAGCCGAAAGCGGTATTCCGGCGATCGATTTTGCTGGTAACGATGAAGTCTTTGGGGCGATCGCTCTTTATCTGCAGTGGGAAGATCGGCTGCACGAATTGCTGGAAAAAGCCAGTCACGGCCAGCGCCTATTGCGTATGGGCATAATTGAAGATTTAAAATATTGCGCGCAATTGGATACTTTAGATGTGCTTCCCATGCAGCGAGAACCTGGTGTTTTGGTGAAGTCGGATTTTAAACTTCCTTAAGCTGATTTCTGGGTTCAATCTTCCTTCGGAAAAAACGGAAAATTGATTTTTTTGGTTTGTAATGAGGATTTGAGTCCTGATAATTATAGGACTAAAGTCCTCACTACAAACAATGGAAGTTATATCAATTCCGGTTGCACTCATAGATGATGTTAGCTGTTAACTGTTAGCTGTTAACTGTTAACTGTTAACTGTTAACTGTTAACAGTTAATTTATTATTCCGATGAAGAGAGGATTTGATATTAGTAGTTAGCGATCGAGATTTTTTTTAAATAAAGTACAATTAAAGATATTCGCTAGGGACAAAACTATAGCGGTTCGAGATCCTTGTGAGATATGCCCTGTTTGGCCAATGCCCTGTTTGGCCAATGACCTGTTTGGCCTACTGTATTGTCGGCAATTTAGAATTGCTGTCTCCGCCGCCGAACCGCTGAATTAAACACTTGGCAATTCTGGCTGCTGCACCGGGTTCTCCCATGCGGCGCAAGCCATTTTCAGCGATTAGCTGCAACCTGTCGGGATCGCGGAATAAAGACTGTACTGTGCCGGCAACTTCGGCGGGATGTTTGACTAAAATTAATGACGGGCCTAACAGGCGACTTTGGGCTTCTGCAAAAGCGGGGGTAAATTGCGGGCCGTTTCCGGGAATGGCGATCGCGGGTTTTCCTAAACCTACAAATTGTTCTGTCGCGGTTCCTGCCATTGCTACTGCTAAATCGGCTTCGTACAAACAATCGTTAAAACTTTGCTGAGTTAAAATCAGCGTGGCTTTTCTCTGCACAAAGGTCAAGGGCAATAGCAAATTAGGAGATTCTTTTTGAATTTCTTGAGGGCTAGAAACAGGAGGTCGCAAAATACTTCCTTCTCGCCGCTGCGTTTTAGTTTCGCCGTCTTGGCGCCAGCCGAAAAATTCTAAAATAGGTCGCAAAGCTTCTAAGTTTAATTCTGGAGAAATTGCTCCCAAAAATAACAGTTTACGATCGGCAAACAAGGACAAAATTCCGGCTGCAGCCTCTACTATTAGCTGCCAATTAGCATAAGCTTCCGGCGCTCTAGAGCCGGGGAGCAAGGTGATGACGAGCGATCGCTCCCTTTCCCGCAACTCTGCGCCCCGGCCGTAAAAACCGGCGGGGTTTTCCGGTTCGAGTCCGTCCATCATCGGATTGCCGAAATTGTAAGCGGGAATTCCCAGCTTTTCTAAAGTCTCGGCGGTTAGGGCATCCCTGACAAAAACGGCGCGACAGCGGTTTCTCGTCATCAACCAGCGCTCCCAAGGGAAATAAACCGATCGCGGCGACGAAATCCAACCAAAAATGTGGGATTTGCGAGGCAGAGGCCCGTTCTCGTCCCGCAAATAATAGTCGGACTTGGCGGTGCCGACAAAGGCGTAGGGCGCGCCGCCCAGCCAAGCAAACAGCAGCGGTACGATATCGCCGCAGGCTAAGATAACTGCGTCTTGATTCCCGGACTCTGTTTGCGATCGCACCCAAGCGCGGATCGCTTTAAACTGAGCTACGGTCAACTGCAGCAGGCCGCCTTTAACGTCGCGCAAAAATTCCTTTCTATCCATGTAAATAAAACCGCCCGAAGGCATCCGCTGCACCGGGCCGATGATGCGGGCGTTTTCTAGTTGAGCGAAAGCTTGCCCTTCGCCCACTAGCGGAAACACGGCTAATTGTGGGGGATGCGGGTGCTGTTGCAGTTCCCGCAAGATGCGAAGGGCGATCGCGTCTTCTCCGTGGCCGTTACTCAGGCAAAGTAATTTCAATCCCAACTCTCTCAAAAACTCTGTTGTCAAAAAATAGCCTCAAACCCCTGAGACTTCACTCTAGCGATGAAAGGCTACTTTACACGTTAGTTTACCAGATTTATTTTTAAAAAAATAGTACAAAACACCATAATATTGACCCACATCCGGCGCGATTCAAAATCTTTACTGAGGACTAAACTCCTCACTAAAAACACATTTTATGTCGGTCAATTTCCGAAAAATATCTGATATCAAATCCGGCTTAAATATCTTTATTTCTCAGTTTTTGTAGGCAGACATCATTTGTTTGTAAGCGATTTCAATCGCCTATTTTTATCCGATCTCCATCGAGATACTGTTTTAAAATACTCCGAATTTGTTTGAGCTGAAATCCCTTAGCAAGTTGGTGCAGCTTGGTGGTAAACGGCATTAATTTGGGTTCCAAACTTTCCAGCTTGGCAATCTCTTTAAAAAAATCTTCAATGTCGCCCATAGCTGCGAGTTTCAAAAGTTTTGCTACCGACTCAGAAGCAGCAGGCAACAAAGCAGAACAAGCAGGAATCTCAGATGCTGGTGACAAACTGGGAGTTTTGCGCTTTTTGCTTTCGGGTGATTCCTCGTAAATCCATTCTAGTCCCAAATGCACGCGCAACCGTTCCAAAAAGTGATTTGCTTCGATCGGCTTGGGAACAAAATCATTGCACCCTGCGAGGAGGCTCTCTTGCCGCACAGACTCGAAAACACTAGCTGACAGAGCAATTAACACGATATTTTTTAATTCCGGCAACTGCCGCAGCCTCCTGGCAGTTTCTAAGCCATCCATCACAGGCATCCGCAAGTCCATTAAAATCACGTCCGGTTTAAATTCAACTGCTTTGCAAAGGCATTCTTGACCGTTCCCGGCCTCTGCAATTTCAAATCCCAAACGCCCCAGCAGCTTGCACAACAAATCGCAATTTAGCTGATTGTCGTCCGCGATTAGGACTTTCCGCTTGTGGCCGACAAAACCGACAAGCCAGCGTTTTTCCTGCAAAGGAGACACTTCCAAGTACCGTTTGGCTGCGGGCAATTCTAAATCCAGCCAGAAAGTGCTGCCTTTTCCAAAAGTGCTGTTGACGCGAATTTCGCTGCTCATCAGTTTGGCTAATTTCTGGCTGATTGAGAGTCCCAGACCAGTACCTTCAACGAATGTATGGCCTCCTGCTTGGTGGAAGGGCAAAAATATTTCTTCTAACTTGCTTTGCTCTATTCCAGTCCCGGTATCCTCTATTTGAAAGCGAATTTTTAAAGCGTGTTTTGCTGCGATCGCATTGTGGGCGAACCGCATATAATTTTGTTTCAGTTCCGAAGTCAAAATCGAGAATTCGTAATTTTCTCCTCTGCCTCTACTCCAGGCTTCTGTGCCGACATAGCCGACTTTGAAAGTTACTTTGCCGCTCGGTGTAAATTTTACGGCATTGCTGAGTAAATTTATCAGAATTTGGCGCAATCTTTTTCGATCGACCCTGACGCAGTTAGGCAGGGGAGATACTTGTTCGTAATTGAAGGAAATTCCTTTTTGAGAGGCCCGCATCTGAAAAAGGTCGGCAATATTTTTTATGAAAGCTATAAAATTCAACTCTTCGGGGTAGAGTTCCATTTTTCTAGCTTCGATTTTGGAAAGGTCTAAAACATCGTCGATTAACATCAGCAGGTGTTCGCCGCACTGTTGAATGTTGCTGAGACTCTCTTGCTGATCGGAACTTAAGTCTTTGTCGGTTTTGAGGATTTGAGCGTAACCTAAAACGCCGTTTAAAGGCGTCCGCAGTTCGTGGCTCATGTTGGCGAGAAATTCGCTTTTGGCGCGGTTGGCGGTTTCTGCGGCTGATACGGCTTGTTGGAGGGCAGCTTCGGCAAGTTTGCGATCGGCAATTTCGGTTTGTGCTTGTTGAAATAGCGTCGATTGCTGGATCGCGATCGCCAATTGGACGCACAGTTGCCGGAGGGATTCTATTTCTGAGGAATCCCAGGAACGGGGGCCGCTGCAATCCTGGGCTATCAGCAGTCCCCAGAGCAGATTTTCTGCGGTGGGTTGGCTCTGGGAAAGGCTTTCTCGTCTTTTTAAAATCGGCACTATTAAGTTAGCTTTTACTTCAAATTGTTCGAGAAATTCAATGTGGCATTCGCTCAGATTTTCACTGTAAATATTTTCTATAGATCGAATATAGCCTTGCTGGTAACTATCTACAAAGCCATCTCTAAAACAGGTGTCAAGATTGTAAAAATTTAGCAGCGAAATTCTATTGTCTGCCACAGATTCCACAACTACAAAGCCGCTCCAGTCGGGATTGAAGCGGTAAATAACTGTGCGGTCAGTTTGCAAAAATTGCCGCACTTGTTCGACAGCAGCGGTGAGGACTTCTTCTAAATTGAGGGAGGAGCGAATGCGATCGAGCATGGCAACTACCAGCCGCTCTCGCCTTAGTTGGTGCAGCAGCGCCATCTCGGCTTGTTTGCGATCGGTGATGTCGGTCATTACTCCCACTAACCCGATTAAATTTCCAGTTTCATCTTTAATGCAGTCGGCGCGAAATAAAGTTGTTATCAGTTCGTTGCTTTTAGTTTTAATTTTGAGTTCGCCTTGCCAAGATTTGCCTTTGCGGATTGTTTGAAACATTTCTAGCAGCACTTGAGTTTTCGGGTAAATTGCCGTTGCTCCGCCGGCTGCGTTGAGTTCTTCTGTTGTGTAGCCGTACCGCCGAATAAAGGCTTGATTGTGGTAGATCGATCGCCCTGTCAAGTCAGCAATGCCGATCGCGTCGCTGGTGCTTTCTACGGCTTGAGTCACTCGCAGCAGGTTTAATTCGGCTTGTTTGCGATCGCTAATATCAGTAATAGTGCCGATATAGCCTTTAATTTCCTCCCGCTCTCCGATTTCTGCGATCGCCTGACCTATCGCCCAAACTACACGACCGTCTGGATGCTGAAAGCGGTATTCTGATTTAAAAGGAATTTTCTGAATAATTGCCCTGTACCATTCATTTTTCACCCGCTCCGCATCATCGGGATGAATAGCATTCATCCAGCCAGTTTCTGCCGCTAATTCTGCCTTTAATCCCGTGATTTCGCTCCACCGCTGGTTCACGTAAAGGCAATTGCCAAACCCATCGCTGTGAAATATGCAAACCGGCGATGCTTCTGCCAAAGTTTGATAGCGGCGCTGACTCGACCGCAGTGCTGATTCTGCTTGTTTTCTATTAGTAATATCGCGGACAATCGAAATTATCTCCCCGTTTGCAAGCATTGTCAGCGACAATTCTTGAGGGAACTTAGTACCGTCGCTGCGCTGACCTGTCGCTTCTATATTGCAGTACCCTTTTTCGAGGAAGCTCGGTATTAATTCACTTTCCAAATATTGAATTTCTGCAGGGCTGTAGAGCAATTGCCATGTCTTCCCCAGCAGTTCGCTAGGGCTAGCCAAACCGTACATTTTCAGATAAGCGTCGTTTGAATAAATACATTCTTTGCGATCGTTAAAAATGGCGATACCGTCATAAGCCGCGCCCATAGCGACTGCTTGTTGCTGGAGTTTTGACTCGGCTTGTTTGCGAGAAGTAATGTCGTGACCGACTGAATAGATTAAACCTTCTTCGCTAAAGGGCGATGCCGTCCACTGGAGGCATTTGTAAGAACCGTCTTTGCAAAGATAGCGGTTTTCAAAGGAGATACTGGAGGTAGTACCGGCGATTAGTTTGGCAGCTTCGGCTGCGGTGGCTTCTCGATCGTCAGGATGAACAAATTCGATCGTTGGCTTGGCAAAAAGTTCAGCACTGCTGTAGCCTAGAACCGTTGACCAAGCAGGGTTTAAACGTTTAAAATAGCCGTCGAAACCGATAATGCAAAGCAAGTCTAAGGAAATCGTAAAAAAGCGATCGCGCTCTGTTTGTGCCTGCTTCAACTCAGTGATATCCATCACTAAACCGTCCCAGAGAATGTCGCCTCCGCTCCCAGATTCGATCCGATCGTTCAGCCTTTCCGGTCTCGCAGCTCCTTGCAGCCACTTAACTTTTCCCGACGGTAAAATTTGCCGCCACTGCTGCTGCCAAGGTTCCAAGGTAGCGGCTGAAACATCTATAGATGTTTCTAAATCTAAGCGATCGTCTGCGTGAACTCCATTGAAAATCAGTTCGGCATTTTGCTCTATTACTTCTGCCTCTAATTCGTACAGTTGGCGGCAGCCTGAAGAGACGTAGGGAAAAGACCTTTGTCCAGTTGCTGACCTTCGGAATTGATAAATTGCTCCCGGCAAGTTAGCTACCAGTTTTTGAAATCGAGCTTCGCTTTGTTCCAGAGCTCTTTGCTGCCTTCTGTATTCGGTAAAATCTCTAATTGTGCCAACTATTACTTTACTGCCGTCTGCTTTTTTAAAGACGCTTTTTTTGGTAGAAATAATCCGTTCTTTGCCCGCAGCGTCTGTGAAATTTTCTTCTGTTTCCAAGCAGATACCTGTTGTCAATACTTCTGCATCTTTAGCCCAAAAAACATCAGCTTCTGACTTGGAAAAAAAGTCATAATCTGATTTGCCGATCAGTTCTTGCCGCGATTTGCCGAGCAACTGACAAAAAGCATCATTTAAAATCATCCAGCGGTGCTGCTCGTCTTTGACAAAAATCGGGTCTGGCGTAGCATTGATAGTGTGGTTTAAAAAATCTTCTGATGCTTTCAGTTTCGCTTCGTAGCGGTAGCGATCGCTCACGTCCAACACTACTTCGATCATCCGGTCGATCGACCCGTCTCGGCCGCGGATGCAGCGCAGCGAAACTCGCGTGTGAACTATTTCGCCGTCTTTTCTGAGCCACCTTTTGTCATAGATGTAACCGTCGTTCGTACCTGCTAGCATCTGAGACAATTGTTCTTCATTGGCATCAAAATCCTCTGGATGGATCAACTCCAGCCAATGCTTTTTCACGAGTTCGCCGCGCTCGTAGCCCAGCAAATCGCACAGCGCGTCGTTAACTTCTATCCAATTGTAATTTTCACCAATTTCGGGGCGAATAATTGGAGCGACGATGGCAATGCCGATCAAAGAATTTTCCACCACCGAGCGATATTTTTCTTCGCTTTTTCGCAAAGCATCTTGACTGTTCTGCCGTTCTATGGCGTAACGGAGCGATCGAATTAACAGTTCGCCATCGATTTTTCTTTTGACTAAATAATCCTGTACGCCCACCGAAATTAACCGCAGGGCAAGCTCTTCGTCGTTTTGGGCGGTCAAAACTACGATCGGCACATTTACCCCGTACTCTTTTACCCGAACCACCGTCTCAACACCCAGACTGTCTGGCAGTGAAAGGTCTAATAAAATGATGTCAAAAGTTTCTTGACTCAATCGCTGCTGCGCTTCGCTGAGGCGCTCAACTTTCGTCAGCAATATACGCTGCCGGCCGCTAATTCCTGACAGCAAATCTTCAATCAGCTCAGCTTCGTGAGGGTTGTCTTCTACCAACAAAACGTTAAAGCAGGTAGGAGGTACAGCTAAGTTAAAAACTGCTTTCATAATATTTACTAATCAAAAATTTTATCAAACTAACTTGGATTCGATCTTTTTTTGCCAGGGCAGTTATTGAATTCCACCTACACATACATCGGCAGTCAGTCGATTTGAGATTTATTTGCTACAGATGAATCTGCTAGCTTGAACTTGAGTTTAAATTTTGGGGCTTTCCACGACTTTTTTCGGGCGATTGTATCCGTTGGCGGGCGGGGTGAGATTGCGGTTCGAGCGATCGCTACAAAAATTTTGTTTAAGAGTTACAGTTATATCACGAATTTACTCTGCTGTCAACGCAAAGCATTTTTTATTCTAACTTGCAATTTCACTTCTAGGTTATAGCTTCTGCCTGAAAATATAATAGTTAATTCAGCTTAACCTAACTTGTAGCTTCTACATAAACGCCTGCAAAATGTCTCGATCAAGAGAGAGTAAAGTGAAAAGTTGAACCTTGACTCGGTTGCGACTCCACCCAAATACATCCGCCGTGACGCTGCACAATCTTTTGACAAATTGCTAAACCAATACCCGTACCAGAATATTCTCTTTGAGTGTGCAAGCGCTGGAAAATTTGAAAAATGCGTTCTTGATGCTGCCGAGCAATCCCAATTCCATTATCCGAGACAGAAAACAACCAGTTTTCCTTTTGTTTGGTAGCGGTAATATGAACTGCAGGCGGTACATCGTGGCGATATTTAATCGCATTGCTAACTAAATTTTGAAAAAGTTGTACGAGCTGAGAAAAATCCCCCGTTACCGTTGGTAATTCGCTGTAGGTAACAACAGCTTGACTGTCGCGGATAGCGCCTTGCAGGTTGGCGATTGCGTGGTGGACTGCCTGATTGCAATCTGTTAGTTGAAAAGGTTTCTGACTGCGGCCAACTCGCGAATATTCGAGCAAATCGTCAATTAAAGTTTGCATTCTCGTGCAGCCTTGAACAATATTGCCGATAAACTTAATAGCTTGACTGTCGAGTTGGTCTTTGTAGCGTTTTTCTAAAAGTTGAGCGTAGCTGGCAATTGTTGCTAAAGGCGCTTGTAAATCGTGAGAAGCTACATAAGCAAATTGTTCTAATTCCGCATTTGAACGCGCCAATTCTTGATTGGATTTCAAGAGAGCAGATTCGGCGTGCTGGCGGTGAGATATCTCTTGTTGGAGGAGCAAATTTTGCTCTTGCAAAGTTTTTTCTACGGCGAGGCGGTTGCTGATTTCTTGTTGCAGGATTTGGTTTTTTTCGTGAAGAATTTTTTCTACGGCTAAGCGGCTGCTGATTTCTTCTTGAAGCAGCACATTTTGTTCTTTTAGCTGCTTTTGTAAATTCCGCAAGGTGAGGTGACTTTCGATGCGGGCGAGCACTTCTTCAAACTGAAATGGCTTGCTGATGTAGTCAACTGCTCCCACAGCAAATGCGTTTACTTTGTCGAATACTTCATCTTTAGCGCTGATAAAAATTACGGGAATTTCTTTGGTTTTCGCTTCGGATTTTAGGTGCTGACAGACTTCGTAACCGTTCATTTCCGGCATCATGATGTCGAGCAAAATCAAATCCGGCGGATTAGAATTGCAAGCTCTCAGAGCCATTTGCCCGTTAATCACGCAGCGGGGCGCGTACCCCCTATGAGTCAACATCGTAGACAGCAAACGTAGGTTTTCTGGCGTATCGTCTACTACTAAAATGTTTCCTAATAGCTTTTCTGGTTGCTGATTGTTCATTGATTATTTTCCTAAATATAAAGTCATTAGTCATTAGTCATTAGTCATTGGTCATTGGTTGTTGGTCATTGGTTATTGGTCATTAGTTATTGGTTATTGGTCATTAGTCATTAGTCATTGGTCATTGGTCATTGGTCATTGGTCATTAGTCATTGGTCATTAGTCATTGGTCATTAGTCATTGGTCATTAGTCATTGGTCATTAGTCATCAATCATTAGTCATTGGTCATTAGTCATTGGTCATTAGGAAGAAGGAAAAACAAAAAAGGAAGAGGCAAGCAGGAAAAATGAATTTTTCGGAAGGGTTTCAGTAATTAAGAATTTCCTCACCATCTAGGGGTTGCTATGTTTTATTTTTAAATCCTGCCAAAAAAACCTGTTTTTTTGTAGGAGAATTGCAGAAATAAAACAATTGATTCGCTCGCAAACCAGTTTTTTAGCCATTTTTTGAGTAAGTAATAGCTGTGATTCTTTGTCGCTCAATCCTTAAATCCCCAGCAATAGAGTCAGAGCGTTATTGTACCAAGTCAATCCTTTATCTAAAACTTTAAATCCAGCTACTTTGCACATAGATTCTAACGCAGGAGCTGTAGGCAGCCACCACCACGGCCCAAAGTCGTTGATGTCAAAAACTGCTTTTTCAATTACTCCGAGAATTGGTGTGCCGTAGGTGTACTGCTGCCAGTAAGCTGCTAAGATAGCTCGTTCGGCTTCGCCCAAAGCGGGCATGAAGATTACTCCTGAAGCTGGAATTTCGTAGCGCCCCCGCTCGTTTTCTATAACTTCTTGGGTAATAGCTGAAGTTAAGATTAAATACTGCCCGGTTATTTGACGCAAGCTGATTAAAATTTGCAAAGGGTGTGGGTGATGGTACAAAACTCCTGCACAGTGGACTACATCATAAGGTTGACCAATTTCTGCAAGCTGAATCTGAGTTATATCTCGACTGATACAATTATAATTAGCAATATTTAAACTTGCCATGCGATCGCGAAAATCTTGCCAAATTTCTTGTGATGCGGGCGTGACATCAATCATTGTTAGAGAAACTGCACCATATTTGCTTGCTACAGATACTTTTTCGTTGACGGTTCCCCACAATCCCCCGACTTCTGCAAAAGTGCGATTTTTGACGACTCGGGCAATGTAGCGATCGCGAATATCGTCAGTTTCCAACTCTAATAATATACTGCGATCGCCACTTTGATTTTCGATGTCTAAAATTTCCGCTAATTTTGCGGATATTGCTGGATCTTTGGGCCGGACTTCTAATGCCATCACGTACAAAACAGCCGCTTCGTCAAGCCGATCGCTCTCGGCAAACTTTTGGGCAATTTCGCAGTAAAATTCAGGAGAGTGCAGCGGCTGCAATGCGTGGTGATAGTAGCTGGTTGCTGCGTCTAAATTTGCTGGAGTTCTTTTGAGCAAAGCATCGCCCAACTTGGTGTAAATCTTCGGGAGAGCGGGTTCGATTTGCAGCGCACTCAGGTAAGCCCAAACAGCCTCGTTCCAGTCGTGCTGCTCAGTCAGAGCATCGCCTAAATTGTAATAAGACCAAGCAAAATTTGGGTTGAGTTCAATAGCGCGCCGATAAGCGGTAGCTGCTGCTTTCCACTGCTGGGTTTTCAACAGCGCTTCTCCTAAATTGTGGTAAGTCCAAAAAAAATCTGGATTGAGTTCGATCGCCCGCTGGTAGGCGAAGGTTGCCGCCAACCAATCCTGGAGTTTAACTAAAGTCAAAGCTAAGTTATAATGAGACCAAAAAAAATCGGAATTAAGGGCGATCGCCCTTTGGTAGGCTGTGGCAGCTTCCGACCATTTTTCTAGTTGAAAAAGCGCCTCTCCCAACTTGTGAAAAGATCCCGAATAATTCGGGTCTAATTCAACAGCGCGCTGGTAGGCTGCGGCGGATTCCGACCATTTTTCTAATTTACCGCAAGCTTCGCCGATGCTGTAGTAAGACCAAGAAAAATCCGGGTTAATTTCCACAGCAGTGCGGTAGACAATTACAGCTTCTTGCCACTGTTCTAATTCCAGCAAAACTGCGCCTAAATTGGAGTAATACCAAAATGAATTCGGATTCAATTCAATACTTTCGCGATAGGCTTCTTCTGCTTCTCGCCAGAGTTTTTTTGCTTGCAGGACACTGCCTAGTTTGTAATAAAACTCCGAAATATCCGGTTGAAGCTTAATAGCTTTGCGGTAGTTAACAATAGCCTCGTCCCACTGTTCGAGTTGGCTGGCAGCTTCCGCTAATTTGCAGTAAGCTTCACAACAGCTAGAGTTTAAATAAATCGTTCGGTGGTAACAAACTATGGCTTTTTGGGGCTTGTTTAGCGCCAACAAAGTATTGCCCAAATCGAGATATTCTGACGCTATTTCTATCGGTTCTACCAAAAGAGCTTGATACCAACAATCTGCTGCTTCGTCAGCTTTATCTAGTTGGGTAAATATGCGGCTCAAATTGCGGTAAAATCCTGCAACGTCGGGTTGCAGGGAGATCGCTTTTTGGTAATAGGCGATCGCCTCTTGCCACTGTTGCAAACTAGCGCTGAGCGTGCCGAGGTTAGCAAAAGCTTCGGCAAAATCGGGTTTGCGGGCGATCGCAACTTTATACCAATAGCGCGCGTCTTCTAGCTTGCCCTGAGCTTGCAGCGCCTTCCCTAGGGTTTTGCAAATCTCGGCAGAATCGGGGTGAGATTCGAGAATTTTGTGGCAAAGTGCGATCGCCTCATCCAACTTCCCTAAAGCTAAATATATTTCTGCCTGTTGTTGAAAATCAACCGCTGCTGTTTCTGGATTCACTTACTGCGTTCCTGTTGAGTAATAATGACCTGTATGATTGTAAAGCAAAACCTGTCTAATTTAAAAATCATGCACAGACATCTGCTTTGCTGTAAATATCGGAGCGCCTGCAGGGCATTTGTGCGATAGAATTTGAAGTAAATTTGCACAAAAGTAGAGGAAAAACAAATTTCGATTAAACTAAGATAGCAACCAGTCAAGTAAATCCACTTAATAAAACGCAAAATACGGATCGCGATCGATTTTGTGATGTATTTTTTCTTCCTGCTTGCCTTTTCCTAATGACAAATAACCAATAACTAATCACCAATGACTAATCACCAATCACTAATAAAGTTCGCGAGCGGGGAAGCTCGCGCTAATGACCAATGACCAATGACCAACGACCAATGACTAATGACCAATGACTAATGACCAATGACTGATGACTAATGACTGATGACTAATGACTAATGACTTAACAGCGAGGTAAACAATGTCAACAATCAATCGAACACCGCTAATCAGCGTAATTATACCAGCATACAATGGCGATCGCTACATCGCGCAAGCCGTAGAAAGCGTCCTAGCGCAAACTTTTAGCGATCGGGAAATTATCATTGTAGACGACGGTTCGACAGATGAGACAAATCAGGTATTGCAGCCTTATCTGGACAAAATTCGCTATGTATATCAAGAAAATCGAGGAGTAGCAGCCGCCCGCAACCGAGGAATTCAGGAAGCAAAAGGCGAATTCATAGCATTTTTAGATCAAGATGACTTCTTTGAACCCGATAAATTAGCCGCACAAATAGCACTGTTTAGATCCTCGCCATCCTTGGGAATTGTCAACAGCGGCTGGCGTTTAGTTAACGAGCAAGGCGACGCAATTTCCGACATCACACCTTGGCTGTATTTCCCCAAATTAAACTTAGAAACTTGGATAGTACAAATGCCCGTACTGCCCAGCGCCATGATGTTTTCGCGCCAGTGGCTGGAAATTGCCGGCGGGTTTAACTCAGAGTTTGATTCAGTAGACGATTCAGATTTAGTGCTGCGTTTAGCAGTGCTGGGTTGCGAAGCAGCTTGGCTGCCTCAAATCACAGTATCCTACCGCCAGCACGACAAAAATGTATCAATAAAAAAAGCCCTGAAACAAGCAAATCTTTTTATAACCTTAAAACAGCAATTTTTCGCCAAACCCGATTTGCCGCAGCACATCCGCGAATTAGAAAATCCGGCTTTCTACGAAGCATTGACTAGGATGGCGTGGCAATTGTACTATAGTAACTATCCAGTAGAAGCGGTTGATTTTTTTAAAAAATCTCTCCGCTACAGTCCCTATCCAGCAAAAAAAACAGTCACAAATTGGCTCCAGCGTCTGGCTTCTATTGCCCTAGTTTACCGACGTAAAATCGACTTTGAAATATTAAGAAACTTATCGGACTGGAAAAAGTTAATGGCTAGCATACTTTCCTCAAAAACACCCAGAGTCAGCGTCATTATCCCGGCATACAACTGCGAACGCTACATTGTGAATGCCTTAGAAAGCGCGATCGATCAAACTTACCAAGACTGGGAAATCATAGTCGTAGACGACGGTTCTACAGACAACACTCGCCAAGTTTTAGATGCTTACCGCGATGTAATTCAGTACGTCTATCAGGAAAATCAAGGCGCAGCAATAGCCCGGAATCGCGCTTGCGAGATTGCCAAAGGCGAATTCATCGCTTTTTTGGATGCCGACGACTTTTTTCTGCCAGAAAAACTTGCCAAACAAATTGCTTGTTTTGAAGCTGACCCCTCTTTAGGCATGGTACAAAACGGCTGGTTGATAGTTGATGAAACCGGAAAAGATATCTACGCATCCCTGCCTTGGGAAGACTCGCCCAACTTAGATTTAGAAACCTTTGTTCTGTACAAAAGCGTGCGTCCCAGCGCGATGATGCTGCGGCGCGAGTGGTGGGAACGTCTGGGCGGTTTTGACCCTCGCTTTCCGCCAACCGAAGATTTAGATTTTGCTTTGCGTTTGACTTTAAAAGGCTGCAAATGTGCTTGGTTGAAAGAGGTATTAACCTGCTACCGCCAGCACGATAAAAATCTGATGTCCGGCGGGCCAAAAGTCATGAAAAGTATGGAAATTGTGATGGAGCAATTTTTTGCCAGACCCGATTTGCCCGATCGCATTCGCAAATTAAAAAAGGCAGAACGTTACAAATGTTTAGTGTGGATAGCGTGGCGGATGTACCGCGACGGATATTTGGCTGAAATGGTCGAGTGCCTGCAAAAATCTCTGTACTATACTCCTTTTACTGGCTCGGAAACTGTTTTCAAATGGTTGGAAACTTTTAGAGTTTCTTCGGAAGAATACAGCAATAGTTTTGATGCTTATGCCTTGACCAATTTACCAGAATGGCAAGACATAGTTGTAGAGGCTGTCAACAATACCTATCAATTTAAATCAGCGCCTAGTTCCAGTTCCCGTCAATTGGGAAGGCACGTACTCCTGTACGCAGAAGACCACGGAATCGGCGGTTTAGCGCAATTCAACCACTCGCTGCTTTGCAAATTAGCAGCCGACGGCTACCGAGTTACTAGCGTACAAACTAAAACTTCTAATCCTTTAATTACCGAACAGCAGCAGCTAGGTATCGAGCATATTTGGCTGGAGTTCGACACGATGAAGGAGTTTTTGCGAATTGCTTACAATCGTGCGGATGCTGAAAGAATTTACGCGGAAGCTCAACCGGATTTAATTATATTTAGCGACGGCTGGCCGATCGCAAATTTTGCTGCAAAACAAGTGGCGATCGAGCAAAACATACCTTACGTAATTACTCTCGGTTATATCGATCGCACTTATCAACATTTCAACCGCGGCGATCGAGTTCCCTATTTCGATGCAGTCGCCTATCAGTACGATTTAGCCAAATCAGTCATCGCTGTTTCCCACGAAAATTTAAACTTGTTCAAGAGTTTGTTTAAAACACCTCTGGAACAGGGAAAAGTTATTTATTACGGCAGGCCGGACAGTTATTTTGAACCGCCCAATCTTTCCAACCGCCAACGCTTGCGCCGAGAACAAGGCATCCCCGAAGAAGCTGTGGTTTGTTTCACGGCGGCGAGACTGACTCCAATTAAAGGATATCAGTATCAATTGCAGGCGATCGCCCAATTGAAAAATCTGCCAATTTGGCCGCAGCTATACTTCGTTTGGGCCGGCCCCGGTTCTGCAACTCACGACAATATGGAGCCGGAATTGAGAGCAACTGTCAGCAAATTAGGAGTCACCGAACAAGTTAAATTCTTGGGACAGCGGTGGGATGTTGCCGATTGGTTGGATGCCAGCGACATCTTTATTTTATCTTCCGAAGCCGAAGGAATGCCGCTTGCAATAATGGAAGCAATGGCGAAAGAACTGCCCGTAATTGCTACAGCAGTCAGCGGCATTCCCGAAGAGTTGGGAGACACCGGAAAGTTAATCGCCGATCCCAAAATTGACCCGCAACAGACAGCGCGAGAGTTAGCAGAAACTGTAGAACTCTGGGCGCAAAATCCCGAATTGCGGAGGCTTGCAGGACAAGCTTGCAAACTGCGGGCTGCAGAAATGTTCAAGGAAGAACGGATGCTTGTGGAATACGCAGAAGTTATCGCCCAAGTCTTATCTGCTAGCAGCAATCGAGATAAATTTGCGGTAGCCCCAAAAGTCCAAAAGCAGATTCAGCAAGTTGACAGTATGCTAAATTACTATTATTTAGTATGGCAGGCATGGCAAGCTTTCGATCGCGGAGATATGTCCGGGATGGTGGAGAAGTTGCAGTTATCATGGAAATGCACGCCGCTGTTTACAACGGAAACTATTTTGAGCTGGATCACAAATTTTGGGGTCTGATCTTCAGAAAAGGGCGTTAAACTTGATACTTACTCGCTAGTTGATTCTGAAGCTTGGCAAGAATTGATAGAATCAATCCAGGGTTTTGAAGTTGCCTTGTCTGTTCGTTAAGACTGCTGCGAGTCTAATCTAAAAAAACAGTTTGTAGTAAGGAGTTTAGTCCTGCTTAGTTGGTAGTAAAAAATTGCATTTTTTCTTGATTTGTAGTGAGGAATTCAGTTTTTTTTATACCAAATTCATAAAATAGCTCTACAT
>NZ_JADEXD010000316.1 GCF_015207285.1 Tychonema sp. LEGE 07203
CTGTTCGCGTACTCGAAGAAAATCCAGAATTGTCTCGCTGGAAACTCGCAACTGGCGGGTTAGAATTTAGCTGGCTTTCTCGAATTCTCAAATTAGTGCCGAATCAGATCATTCAGTGGGAATCTGTAGACGGTTTGCCCAATCGCGGTGCGGTGCGGTTTTACGATCGCAAAAACAGCAGCATTGTCAAACTGACAGTAGCTTATGGAGTTCCCGGCTGGCTGGCAAAATTGATGGACAATTCATTTCTAGCGCGAGTAGTTGAATCGACAATTCAGGCTGACTTGGAAAGGTTTAAAGAGTATGCTCTGAAAGTGAAAGCGACATCTTGAATTCTCAGGACTTAAGTCGGAACGCTCGAACCAGTTTGTAGTGAAGACTTCAGTTTTTTAATTTCTAATTTAGGACTTATGCGCCCGAACAAAGAAACCGGGTTTTTGAACCGAGATTGTAAAGTTTTAAGCAAATATTTTGGTTAAAAACCCGGTTTCTGGTCGCCCGTGCGTCCCAGACTATATTTGCAGGGCGAGAGTCGATCGCCCTTTTGCCTCAGTATCATAGAGATGTGCTGCTGATTGCTTCCCGGTTCAGTTATGAGTTATTGCCTAAACCCCGCCTGTCAAAACCCGCAAAATGCCGATCGCACCCAATATTGCCTGAGTTGCGGCTCCAAACTGTTGCTCAGAGAGCGTTACCGCGCCATCAAACCCCTAGGGCGCGGCGGATTCGGCCGCACTTTTTTAGCAATAGACCAAGACAAACCCTCAAAACCGCGCTGTGCAATTAAACAGTTTTTCCCGCTATCCCAAGGAACCAGCAGCAGCGAGAAAGCAGCAGAATTATTCAACCGAGAAGCCGTGCGGCTCGACGAGTTGGGGAAACACCCGCAAATTCCCGAACTGCTGGCGCACTTTCAGCAGGAACGCTATCAGTATTTGGTGCAGGAATTTATAGAAGGTGAGAATTTACAGCAAGAATTAGCGCGGACAGGGCCGTTCAGCGAAAGTCAAATTCTCAGTTTGCTGAAGGATTTATTGCCAGTATTGCAGTTCGTGCACGATCGCAGTGTAATTCACCGAGATATTAAACCGCCCAATATTATCCGCCGCCGCATTTCTCAAACTCCCATTGCTTATACTTACCCAACATTAACCGGGGAATTAGTTTTAGTTGATTTTGGCGCGGCAAAAGTTGTGGAGGGTTTGAAAGAAACAGGTACAGTCATCGGTTCGCCGGAATTCGTCGCGCCGGAACAAATTCGAGGTCAAGCGGTTTATGCCAGCGATTTGTACAGTTTGGGAGTAACTTGCATTTATTTGCTGACTCAAGTATCTCCTTTTGATTTGTTTGATATCAATCAGGATGCTTGGGTTTGGCGAGACTTTTTGAAGGTTCAAATCGATCCGAAATTAAGCCGCATCCTCGACAAAACCATCGAACCGAGTCTCAGTCGCCGCTACAAATCTGTAGCTGAGGTACTGAAAGATTTGCAGCAGCAGTCGGCGGGAACGCGCACGGCGACACCGCCGGCTGCAGCGCCTAAAATTTCCGTGTCGCAGAGGACGGCTGCGGTGCAGAATCCAGTGCCGCCAACGGTTGCAGGCACTACGATACCTGTGCCGCCGGTGCAGCGGGTTGTTCCCGCACGCGCGCCTACTTGGAGGTGCGTTCATACTCTGGTAGGGCATTCCAATGCTGTCACGTCGGTAGCTTTCAGTCCTGATGGGGCGACTTTAGCTAGCGGCAGCGAGGACAAGACGATCGAGATTTGGAAGTTGGACGCGGGTAAGCGGTGGTACACTCTGACGGGTCATTCTGAGTGGGTGACTTGTATGGCGTTTAGTCCTGACGGCCAGATTTTGGCTAGCGGCGGCCGGGACAAAATGATTCATATTTGGGATTTGAATAAGGGTAAGTGGTGGTACGCTTTGACTGGTCATTCTGACAGGGTTTCTGCTGTGGCGTTTAGTCGCGACGGTCAGGTTTTGGCTAGCGGGAGTCGGGACAAGACTGTGCAGTTGTGGAATTTGAATAAGGGTAGGCCGATGTCGGCTTTAAGCGGTCACGCTGGCGGGGTGGAGGCGGTGGCTTTTAGTGCTGGTGGGGAGTTTTTGGCGAGTGGGAGTCGGGACAAGACTGTGCAGTTGTGGGATTGGCAAAGTGGTCGATCGATCTGTACTCTGGCCGAACACGGGGATTGGGTGCGGGCGATCGCCTTTGCTGGAACCCCCTCCAGCTC
>NZ_JADEXD010000135.1 GCF_015207285.1 Tychonema sp. LEGE 07203
CCAAAACCCCTCCCCACTTCCGCCAAATCTGGTTCGGCGGCAAAGTAAAAATCCCCCAAATCATCCCAAAAAAACTTCCCCAAATCGAACCCACAAAAATCGCCCCCAAAATCGCGCCGCCGCCCTGGGCCACAGCCGACAAAACCCCCGCCCCCGCAGCCAAACACAAAGTTCCCCAAACACCGCCCCAAGCAGCATCCCGAACAATGCGCTCCAAATTGCCAACCGGAGCCCTCGGTACAGGAGTCCGACTTCGAGAAGACATCGGCATCGGTAGCAGCGGCACCGCGTACTGGCCGAGTTGGCGCGGCAGCCCCGTTGAGGAGTATTGGCGGCGCGGTGCGGTCTCCCTCACGGGCGCTGTGGGTTGGGGCTTTTTACGCTTGGTTTTGGCGGGCTGCAAGTGCAATCCGCTGTTGACTGCTTGTCGCGAAGGAAACGGATCGCGGCCTTTGAGGAGTTTTGCCCGATCGCACCAGGGGCACCGACTCAAATGATTTCCGTATTTGTGCTGAGTATTTTTGCTGCAAGTAATCAGAGAATCTTCCGCTTCCCGAATCGCATTCACCCAAGTTTTCGCATCCGGGCGCGCCGCCGGATTGAGGTGTCCTTCCTCAAAACAGCGGACAAACATCTGTCGCAGCCGGGGATTCAGCATCTCCAAAGGAGGCGCAGCGGGCATCGGGCGGTAAGGAATCCGCTTCGTACCCGTGGGGAAATGGCCCGATCGAATTCTCGCCTCCAAAGACGGCGGTTCATCGCTACCGAGATAAACTCCCGCAAACGGGTGCGTACCTTCCATCAGCAATTGAAAAATTAGCACCGCTAAACCGAACAAATCGTGCTCTGGGGCTCGATCGATATCCCGAAAAGTCTGTCCCTGCAATTCCGGCGGCGTAAACTCCGGCTTCCCCACGGGACACCGATAAACGTAACCCGTATAAGGATCGCGCACTTGAAACGAATCGGTGTCTACCAGCGTTACCAAAGCCGTATCCGTCACCAAAATATTCGACTCGTTCACGTCGCCGATGACGTAACCCCTGACGTGGAGGGCGTTTACCGCCGAGGCGAGATTTCGGGCAGTTCGGTGGAGGTAAAGATAGCTAAATAGCGGTTTTTGTTCGCGCCTGGTTTTGGGAGTGTAGAAAGTGTGTATTGGCAGCACTTTCTTAACGCGCGGCATCACAAAACCGACGATTTTTTCGCGCCCGCCCACAGTATGCAGCAAATCCACCGGCCAAGCAATTGAAGCGTGTCCCGGTTCGGCGATCGGCGCATCCGGCGGCATACTGAACATGACCGTGAGTTTGTCGCCGTCTTCGTCTGTCGGTTTGTGGTAGATTTTTGCTACTAGGGACGGATCTTGGGCGATCGGGTAGATTCGACCTTCACCGCCGCTGGCGATCGCGCTTTTAGTGTCGATCGCAATCAGTTGTCCGCTAAATTGGCGCTGCAACTGCATAGAATTCCGTTAGGGGATAGAGGATTTGGAAGTTAACAGCACTAATTGATACTCCTGGGCCGATCGGGCACGAGGATTCTTAAGACATTACGACCTTAATATCCCTATGGCTAGGGTTCCCTTGCCTCGCTCACCTTTGCTTTTTGAGCGCGGTGATATCTTTTGGGGGTTTAAATACATATTACCAGGTTGCTAGGGTCGAGGGAATTTTAGTAAACTTCCCCTCCCATCCGAAACCGTCCGTGCGACTTTTACCGCACGCGGTTACTCAAAGTGTTTTCCTTTGTCAATACAAAACTTTCTAACTGCACGACCTTGTGTAGTAATTAATAAGCTGTTGCGACATTTAAATTTATGTAAAAAACAATAAAACCCTTGTTGCTCGTTACCAGGAAGAGCCTGGTAATGCAGATCCGGAGGCTCTGCCTCCTTTGAGAAAAGCAACTTACAGGAGAGAAGACTGTAGGACGTGTTTAAGTTATTAAGTTTTCGATCCTAAGCTTTTGTTACCTTGATTTGCGACTGAGCCACAGCGTAGATTTGAGATCGACAATTTGCACGATCGGAGATTTATTCTCGCATTCAATCGAGACACTCGAACAAAAGTCGAATGTTTTCGACAATCGCGAATTACAGCGTATTCCAAATTTATGAAATACACACTCATAACCGGGTTTCTTGACAGTTTTCGCATCATTACTGATTTTGTTCAAAAAACCCGGTTTCTCGCTCTCTACACCTACATAGAATATGCTGTAATTTAGGGGCTTGTATCCATTTTTTGGCAGAATGTAGGATACACGAGCAGCTATTTTTTCCTATTTTATACTCGACCTATTCCAAAAGTCCTTTTCATCAATTGAGCGGACGGGCAAGATGCCCATCCCACAAGAAAAAATCACTTTTGTGGGACGGGCATCTTGCCCGTCCTAATTATTTTTGCAAGAGGTCTACTGTTTCGCGGCTCCCGAAGCCGCCGGACATGATTGTTGATTGCTTCTGGCTTAATAATGAGTAGCGAGTAATTACCAATTAGTAACTGCCAACTACTAATGATTCGCAGTTCGATCGCTCGATTGTGAAATTGCAAAGATGCAAGCGATCGCACTTTTTGCTAGGATAGTTTCTCGCTGTTCAAAAATCCTGGTGGATGTAATGATTTCTGGTGTTTACACGTTGAGAGAACTTGAAGAAGCGATCGCATCCGCTGCCGGTAACTGGCGTCCGATCGTCTTTACTAACGGGTGCTTCGATATTTTGCACTGCGGACACGTCCGCTATTTGCAAGCCGCAAAAAAATTGGGGCGCACCCTCGTGGTGGGCTTAAATAGCGACGAGAGCGTGCAAACTATCAAACCTCAGCAGCCGGGATTGCCGCCCCGCCCGATCGTACCGGAAAATCAGCGAGCCGAAGTGTTGGCAGCCCTGAAACCAGTAGATGCCGTAGTAATTTTTTCCGAGATTACAGCAACTAAACTGATAAATATCCTGAAGCCAGATATATATGTTAAAGGAGGCGACTATCAACTCGAAACTCTGCCGGAAGCACCGGCGGTTATCGCCGGAGGTGGCAAGATTTCCTTGATCGAAATAGAAGTTCCAAGTTCTACCAGTGCGATCGTCCAACGCATTTTGCAGTTAGGCGCTTAACCCCCGATCGCAAACAGCAAATAGTGAGTTAAACTCATAAACTGCCCCATCAAAAATACTAAAATGTGGCTGCTCGTACAACTTCATCTTAATGGCTAAGCAGGAGATAATTTTAATGGAACTCACAAGCAATAACACGATCGCGGAAATTCTCGAAAAACACAAAGCAGAGCTACTAGCAGACTGGCTCAAAGAACTACAAAATAGCGGGCTGCGGCGGGACGACTTGATGAGAGCCAAAGAATTGCGATCCGAGTGTCAAGAGTTCCTGCAATTGCTGCAAATAGCATTGCAGCAAGGTAACTTTAGCGACATCCAGACACCCGAATGGGAAAATATGCGGCTGCTGCTAGCAGAAGTTTCGCGATCGCGCGTTCAGAGGGGCTTTACCCCCTCAGAGATCGCCAGTTTTATTTTATGCTTCAAAAAGCCATTGTTCGATCGGCTTTGTCACGAACTGACACAAAACCGCGACGCACTTGTCGAAAAACTTTGGCTTTCCACCAGCTTATTAGACCAACTAGGCCTGTGGGTGACAGAAATCTTTCTCAAAGCTCGCGAAGAAGTAATCGAACGCCAGCAGCAAGAAATGCTCGAATTGTCAACACCCGTAGTCAAACTTTGGCAAGGAATTCTCGCTTTACCCATGATCGGGACACTCGACAGCGCCCGCACTCAAATAGTCATGGAAACTCTGTTGCAGGAAATCATGGAAACAGGCTCAGAATTTGCAATTTTAGACATTACAGGCGTGCCGACTGTTGACACTTTAGTCGCTCAACATTTATTAAAAACCGTCGCCGCCGCCCGTCTCATGGGTACGGAGTGCATCATCAGCGGGATTCGCCCGCAAATAGCTCAAACCATAGTTCATTTGGGAGTTGATTTGCAGGATATTCTGACAAAAGCAACTTTAGCAGATGCTTTTAAAGTCGCGTTGCAGCGCCAAGGTTTAACTATAAAAAAATTGAATGAAGACAGATAAAAAGTAGTGCAATTTCGCATCCAAAACTAACAAATAACTCAAATAGAGGTAAAGTGGTGGAACGGATTCCGATCCTGCAAATGGGAGAATTTCTGCTAGTAACAATTCAAGTAGATATGCACGACCGATTAGCAATAACCCTGCAAGAAGACCTGACAAACCGGATAGTAAAAACCGGAGTTAAAGGTGTGTTGATAGAAATCTCTTCCCTGGAAATTGTCGATTCTTTTATCGGTCGCATTCTTAACAATATCGCTACAATGTCGCGAATATTGGATGCTGAAACAGTGGTGGTAGGGATGCAGCCTGCGGTGGCAATCACGCTCGTTGAATTGGGGCTTTCTCTGACCGGAGTTCGCACAGCTTTAAGCGTTGAAAAGGGGATGAATTTGTTGCAAAAATCCTTAGATTTTTCAGTATCTGCCGAAGCTTTAGCAGTCGAGAAATTGTCCCCCCGACCGAGGCGCAGGGAGTAAATAAACCCGGTTTGCGTGTAGACAGCTTGTTGATCAACTCAAGATTTATGAAGGCGGGAAACTTGGTTGATGAGGGTAAGTCTTATGTTTTGTGGAGAACTTCTATTTTGGTACAGTATGCGCCATGTCAAAACGCGAGACATTAGAAATTCGATCGTCCTCCGATATAGTCCAAGTCCGACAGCAAGTACGAACTTGGGCTGTAGCAATGGGATTCGGCTTACTAGACCAAACAAAAATCATTACGGCAGCCAGCGAACTCGCCCGCAATACTGTAGACTACGGCAAAGGGGGAACAGTAACTCTCGAAACGATCCAATCAGGGAAACGCCAAGGGCTGCGGCTGATATTTGAAGACAAGGGGCCGGGAATTGCAGACATCGAATTGGCAATGACTGACGGTTATACTTCCGATCGCGGTTTGGGTTTGGGGCTCAGCGGTTCTAAGCGGTTGATGCACGAGTTTGAGATTGCTTCTAAAGTAGGTAAAGGGACTAAAATTGCGATCGTCCGCTGGCGGTAAAAGGGGAGATCGGGAAAATATTCAGGCTTGACTGGGAGCATCTCATTTTTGTAAAATATTTTTTTCTTTGACTCGCATTAAAACTTGGACGCAGAGGCTTTAGCTGAACTTCTTTCTGGTAATTAATAGACCTTTTGGATTCATTACCTAACGATCTAAAAATTATCTGCGTTTATCTGCGTTTATCTGCATCTATCAGCGGTTTCCCCGATCGAATATTTATGCAATAAGTCTCATGACTAACAACTGACAACTGACAACTGACAACTGACTGCTGACTGCTGACTAATGACTGCTGACTGCTAAGAGGGCGGGCACTCTTGGCACCGCCCCTACCTGCTGACTAATGACTGCTGACTGCTGACTAGCTTAAGATTAAAACTACAAAATAATGATAAATGCCGTAGCCTTACCAGTAACAGAAGAAAGTCAAGTCGGAGAAGCGCGGCGAATTGCAGTTGCCCTCGCGGCCGAAGTCGGATTTAACGAGACCGATCGCGGTAAAGTGGCAATTGTCACCACCGAAGCAGCAAAAAACGCAGTCAAACACGCCCGCGAAGGAGAACTTTTGCTGCAAACCTTAAACACAGAGGCTGGATACAGCATGGAAATAGTAGCGCTAGACCGGGGGCCGGGAATGGCAAATCTCGGTCAGTGTTTGCGGGACGGTTTTTCGACTGCGGGAACTCCCGGAACCGGACTCGGCGCGATTAAACGTCTTTCTAGTTTTTTTGATATTCATTCTGTACCCAAACTGGGGACAGCTTTGTTAATGCGCTTGGAACCGACTCAGAATCGCCTGGAAGCCTCCCAAAACAGCAATTACTTGGAATTTGGAGTCGTCAGCTTGCCGAAAGCAGGAGAGCAAATTTGCGGGGATTCCTGGGCTGCTGAAAATCACCTTGACAAAAATTTGATTTTAGTTGCTGACGGGCTCGGCTACGGGGTTTTGGCCCAGGAAGCGTCGCAGGCAGCGGTGCGGGTATTTCGGGAAAACGCTAAACTCGCACCGAAAGCTATTTTAGAGAAGGCTCACCCTGCTTTAAAAAATACCAGAGGAGCGGCTGCTGCGATCGCCCTGATCGATCGATCCCAACAAAAAGTCTGTTTTGCCGGAGTTGGCAACATCTCTGGTGTAGTCGTCACAGATAACAACTCCCGCAGCATGGTTTCCTACAACGGTACTGCAGGACACATGATGCCAAAAGTAGCAGAATTTGTCTATCCTTGGTCGCCGCAGTCCCTGCTAATCATGCACTCGGACGGTTTAGCCGCGCAGTGGAATTTAAACCGCTATCCGGGTTTGACTGCCAGACATCCGGCTTTAATTGCAGCCGTACTCTACCGGGACTTCAAACGCACCCGCGATGATATGACAGTTGTAGTAGCTAAGGTAAGACAACCAGCTTAATACATACCACTTTCAAAAAAAAAAAAATGAAACTGTAGGCGAGAACTCAACCATGATAGTCATCAGTGATTCCGCAATCGAAAATCGAAAATCGAAAGTCGAAAATGGCATGAGTTACCCAATCCTGACGACGGAAGTCCGCTTTGAACAAGATATCGTACAAGTACGCCAAAGAGCGCGCCAAATTGCTAAGGGGTTAGGTTTCGATTCCCAAGCACAAACTCGCATCGCCACAGCAGTTTCCGAAATTGCCCGCAATGCTTTTAAATATGCAGGCGGCGGTAAAGTAGAATTTATTGTGGAAGGGGAATCGCGCCAAATTTTTCGGACTCGGATTTCTGACAGCGGGCCGGGAATTGCTGATTTACCTGCGGTGTTGAGCCCCAATTTTCGATCGCAAACCGGTGCGGGACTCGGTTTAGCAGCGGCGAAACGGTTGATGGACGAGGTGCTAATCGATTCCGCGCCCGATCGCGGAACTGCCGTACAATTAATTAAGCAGTTTTCTAAACAAATGCCTGCGCTGAGTACGATCGAACTAAATCAATTAGTTGACAAACTAGCGCGCCAAATTCCCGAAGATCCCTACGCCGAAATTCAGCAACAAAATCAAGAATTGCTGCGAACTTTAGACGAACTCCGCCAGCGTCAAGAAGAACTCGTACAATTAAATCAACAGCTAGAAGATACCAATCGCGGAGTCGTGGCACTTTACACCGAATTGAACGAAAAAGCCGAATCTCTCCAGCGAGAAGGCGAACTCAAAACCAGCTTTTTGTCCAATATGAGTCACGAGTTTCGCACTCCGCTAACGGCAATTCTGAGCATTTCCGAAATCTTGTTAAATCGCCTCGACGGAGAACTTTCACCCGAACAAGACAAGCAAGTAAATTTTATTCGCCAATCTGCCGAATCTCTGGCAGAACTTGTCAACGACTCGTTAGATTTAGCCAAAGTCGAAGCCGGCAAAGTAACGGTTCGCGTCACGGATTTTGAAGTCGAAGATTTGTTCAGCGTGCTGCGGGGAATGATGCGCCCGCTGCTGCCGCAAAACTCGTCCGTCAGTCTAATTTTTGAAGCGCCTCTGGAACTTCCCATTCTCACCACCGACGAGGGAAAAGTTTCTCAAATTTTACGCAATCTGATTTATAATGCCCTCAAATTTACTGAAGCAGGCGAAGTGCGAGTTGCTGCCAAAATGGGAGAGGGGGGAACAGTTACTTTTTCAGTGGCAGATACGGGCATTGGTATTCCGCCCGCCGACCAAACGCGGATTTTTGAAGAATTTGTCCAAATCGAAAATCACTTGCAGAAGGGCGTGAAAGGCACGGGATTGGGATTGTCTCTGTGCAAGAAAATGGCGGAATTTCTGGGGGGAAGTATTGCAATAGAAAGTTCGCCGGAAGTTGGTTCGACTTTTTTTGTGAATTTGCCGATCGTTTATGATGGAGATTTAGAAAAACCTTTGGAATTGTCGGCTGCTAAGGGAGTTAAAACACCGCTGCCGGTCATAAATTCTCGATCGCAGGCGCGGGATTTGGCAGCAAAAGTTTTGAGGGTGGAGGCTGAAGACTGTTTTTCGGTATTTGCCCAAACAGTTGGTGGCAACAATTCAGTGTATCGCGATCGGGGCCGCCAGAGGTGCTGAGGATGGGCGATCGGCTGTAGCGAGAGCGGACGTGATAAGCTGATGTGCATCTAAATTGCATATTGAAATTTAGAGGCACGTCAGCTTATTAACCATTCCCCAATTCTAAAATCTCAAATGGTATGACTTTCATCTCCCTTCAATATGCCCTGTTTCTATTAGTTTTGTTTGCCGCTTACTGGTTGGTTCCGCTGCAGTGGTGGCGGCTGTTTATCATGCTGGCGGGTAGTCTGATTTTTTACGCTTCGCTGCAAATTTGGTACATTCCTCTGCTTTTAGTCAGTGTTTTGTTTAATTACTGCTTGGCGACGGCGATCGGGGAACCTCTGGATTGGCGGATTGCTAATGCTTCTTGGAACCGCCGCCGTTTGTGGTTGCTGTGGGCGGGAATTATGCTGAACGTGTTGCTGCTGCTGGGTTTTAAGTATGTGCCTTTTGTATTGAGTTCGATCGGCACTTTGTTGAATTGGCCAGTTGCTATCGACAGGGCTAACTGGGTGAAAACTCACGTCATGGCACCCCTGGGATTGAGTTTCTTTTGCTTTGAGTGCATTTCTTATTTGATTGATGTGTACCGAGGCGCGCCGGCGGCTACTTCGCTGCTGCATTTTGCTGCTTACAAGTTGTTTTTTGCCAAACTGATTTCTGGCCCGATTACTCGCTATCACAACTTGATCTATCAACTAAAATCCCAGAAGTTTCCGACGCCAGATCGCATTTCTGAGGGACTTTGGACGATCGCCTTCGGTGCAGTCAAAAAAGGTCTTTTCGCTGACAACTTGGGAATTTATGTCGATTTAAGCTTTACCAATTTGCAGCGGGCGGGCAGCGAGGATTTGTGGCTGGCAATTTTTGCTTACGGGCTGCAACTTTATCTCGATTTTAGCGGTTATGTTGACATGGCGCGCGGCACTGCTTTGCTGTTGGGTTGGTATTTGCCGCCAAATTTTGATTTCCCTTATTTTAGTACCAGCATCGGTGATTTTTGGCGGCGCTGGCACATGACTTTGGGCGATTGGCTGCGAAATTATTTGTATTTTCCGTTGGGGGGTTCCCGTGTCGGTTTGTGGCGCACTTGTCTGAATTTGTCGATCGTCATGTTAATTGCCGGAATTTGGCACGGGGCGGCTTGGGGATTTATTGTGTGGGGGGCTTTGCACGGTTTGGCTTTGGCGGTGCACCGATTAACAGATGTGACTTTTAAGCGGTTTCGGATCGAGTTTTTGTGGGAAAATCCGATCGGGATGGCGATCGGTTGGCTGTTGACTCAGGCGATGGTTTTTGGTAGTTGGATATTTTTCCGCCTTCCCGATTTAAAAGATTCGGGATGGGCAATTTCGCATTTGTGGGGACATCCTGCTGACGTGCAGTTTGCGAATAAAGTTTATGTGGAAGCTTTGGGTTTGGAAAGAGTGCAGTTGAGTTGGATTTTGGCGGCTGTGGCTGCGGCGATGCTGGGCAATTATGCGTTGAGTCGGGGTTTGAAATTAGAGTTAAATTGGCCGCTGAAATTGGTGTTGGTGCCGCTTTGTTTGTATGCGGTTTGGCTGTTGGCTCCAGAGGGCGGTTTGCCTTATATTTATTTTGATTTTTAGGGGATTATCTTAATATAGCCTTTCTCAGAAAGATGAGGTACTGTCGGGCATCGGGCCTAAAAGCATCGGGCCTAAAAGCATCGGGCCTAAAAGCATCGGGAATAAGGCATACCTCATCTTTCTGATAAGTGCTATATAGTTTTGTAGTGAGGATTTTAGTCTGCATAACTGGTTCCCAGGCAGAGCCTGGGAACCAGTGAATCCGGGTTTTGGAGATTCTTTATGAACCAGTCGGCCTTGGGGCCGACGAAAGTTTGACTTTCTGGCGGTTTCAACCGCCGAATCGTAAAGGGGGTATGTTACTTTTGTATGTTCAGGGCGGGCAGGATGCCCGCCCCACAAGATTTAGATTTTTTTCCTGGTAACGAGTGAAATTGTATGTTCAGGGCGGGCAGGATGCCCACCCCACAAGAGAACTGGTTCCCAGGCTCTGCCTGGTAACGAGTGAAATGCCGCAACAGCTTACCCTACAACTGATAGGAACACCAGTCACTCCAGCTACCGACATAAAGTTTTGCATCGGGAATTCCGGCGATTTCTAAAGACAGTAAATTAACGCAAGCTGTCACCCCAGAACCGCAATAAACAATGATTTCTTCCGCTTTTCCTAATTCCGTCCACCGCTGTTTTTGTTCCGATGCCGATCGCACTTTTCCAGTTTCATCCGTCACCTCTTGCCAAGGGTAGTTGACAGCACCCGGAATGTGACCTGCAATCGGGTCGATCGGCTCCCGCAAGCCCGCGTATCTCTCGCTCTCTCGCGAATCAACCAAAACCCTGTCCGGTAAGTCTTTTCGCTCTTTTACCGCCTCAAATTCTACCGCCATATCCCGCTGCAATTCCGGTACAAATTTACCGTCAGGGCGATCGGGCAAACTACTTGTTACCGGATATCCCGCCGCTTTCCAGCCGCTGAAACCGCCGTCTAACAAAGCAACTTTGCCGTGTCCCATATATCGCAGCAACCACCACAAACGAGCCGCAAAAGCCAGCCGCGAATCGTCATAAGCCACGACTAAAGTTTCTCCTGAATTAATCCCAATCGCACTCAATTTTGCCGCTAACTCTGCAATATTTGGCAGCGGATGTCTGCCGCCGCGATCGCCAACTGCACTCGCGAGATCCTGATTTAAATCTAAATAACCAGCTCCCGGAATGTGACTTTCTTGATATTGTTTTTGTCCCAATTCTGGGTCGGCAAGGGAAAACCTACAGTCAATAATTATCACTTGCGGATTTTCGGTATTGGCGGCCAACCATTCAGCAGAAACAATTAAATTGCGGTCATTCATAACTGTTTAAATCTATGTTTAACATCTACATTCTCGGAGAAAAAACTTCTCTAATTAGGGCAGAATCCGGCGCACTTACCGCTTCTCGGATTCGGCTTTTTCTGAATTGGCTTTCTTAGGAGTTTCTTTCTCAGGTTCGGCTTTTTCCGAATTAGCTTTCTTAGGAGTTGTTTTTTCCGATCGCGGTTTTTCCGAATTAGATTTTCGGGGACTTTCTTTCTCCGGTTCGGCTTTTTCGGAATTAGCTTTCTTAGGAGTTGCTTTTTCTGAACGCGGTTTTTCGGCGGTGGCGGGAGTTGGCTCTGGCGGAGGTATATTTACTGCGGCTTCTTGAGCGTAAAGCAGATATTTTTGATATTCGATCGCTTTGGTTTGAGCTAGTTGATGGTTGGAGCTAGACTCCGGTACTCTTCTCATCAACGACACCGCTTCTTGCCAGCGATCGGCAACAATCGTCCAATCGTCCTTGGTTTTTGCGACTCGCCCTAATTCTGTTGCTTTCAGGGCACTGTTAACAGCATCTCGAAAATTATCCGGTACTGTTGCTAAATTCGCTGTTTCATCTGGATTGTTCCCCGCAGTTGCTGGCTGTTCGTTCAAAATCTTACCGACAAAAGCCACAACGGCGATCGCCAACATACCCGTCACCAGCCCGACTACAATAAAAGTCGATCGCAACCGCTGCTCAAATGCCACAAATTCCGGCGATTTCTCCTCCTCAATATTGCTCTGTATCTCTTCTGTGCGATCGCCGCCGATATTAGCAACCGCCATCTCTGGTACAGATTCTCCTGCAAAGCTATGCTGTTCCAAAGTGCTGTTGTCCAAACTAAACTCTTGAATCCAAGCAGGCACAATCTCACCGCTTCCTCGCCCTTCAACCTTCACTTTGCTAATCGAATCCGGCTGCAAATCAGTCAGTTGGCTGCGGACAAAATCAACTAATATATGTTCGATCGGTACTTGTTCGGCCTCCAGAATTACATTCAAACAGTCGCCGTCGAGATGCGCGGAGGCTGCGATCCCTTCAGATTGCAACTGGCTGTTAAGCCAAGATGCGATCGCCTGTGGATTTCCCTGCTTGGCAAGTTCCTGAAAATTAAGCTCTGTCATAGCTGGACACCTGATAATGCAGAAAGGAAGGAGGAAGAAAGTTCGGCAGCCGATTGTGTAACGGGTGTAACGGATGGAAGTCCGAAGAAGGAAGGAAGAAGGAGCAGCTATATAGTTTTTTTGAGTTTAAAACACCATAACTGAAATTCAACGAATAGTATAATCTATCTCGGTAAATCCAAGCTGACATATCTAAATTATCACTCTCGATCCCCTTCACATCCCTTGAGGAAGGACTGAAGTCCTTACTAGGAGCCTAACTCAGGTTCTATCGTTCGGACTTCAGTCCTCGGAAATTTCAGATCTCGCCCGGAGCTCTATCTACCCCAGCGCGATCGAGTCAAACCGCAAGCCTCGCGTCTCAAACCAACATCCGGTTGCAAAAAACCTCGATCGCCCGGATTCGAGATTTGAGATTTAAGATTAAAAAAATGTGCGATTGCAGCAGCACCGACGGACAGCGAGTGATATCATCATTGAGTCAATATGCAAGTTTTTGTAGCAAAAAACTCGATCGCACAATGATAGCAATAGCAATTTTAGCGGCTGGACGCGGCACGCGCATGAAATCTGACTTGCCCAAAGTTCTCCACGAATTGGGCGGGCGAACCCTAGTTGAGCGAGTCCTCCAAAGTTGTCAAGAAATTCAAATTTCCCGGCGACTTGTCATTGTCGGTTATCGAGGCGAACTCGTTAAACAATCGCTGCTTCGAGGTCAAGAAATACCAGACAACCCCGAATCTCCTCCCCTAGAATTTGTCGAACAAACAGAACAATTGGGAACCGGTCACGCCATCCAGCAATTGCTGCCTCACTTAAAGGGATTTCAAGGAGATTTGCTGGTATTAAACGGCGATGTACCTTTGCTGAGGGCAGAAACTATCAAACAATTGATGGAAATTCACGCGCAGCACCGAAACTCTGCTACTATATTGACAGCTAATTTGCCGAATCCTCAAGGATACGGGCGAGTATTTACCGACAGTCAAAACTTTGTGCAGCAAATTGTCGAAGACCGCGACTGCACCAAAGCTCAAAAGCAAAACCACCGCATTAATGCAGGTGTTTACTGCTTTCACTGGCCGGATTTAGAAAAGATTTTGCCGGATTTGAAAGCAGACAACGACCAAAAAGAATATTACTTAACTGATACCGTAAGCAGCCTGTCTCCCGTGATGGCGGTGGATGTGGAAGATTATCAAGAAATCTTGGGAATTAACGATCGCAAACATTTAGCCACAACTTCCGATATTTTGCAAGCGCGGGTAAAGGACAAGTGGCTGAGGGCGGGAGTGACACTTATCGATCCCAACAGCATTACGATCGACGATACGGTAGAGTTGCAGCCGGATGTGGTAATTGAACCGCAAACTCACTTGCGGGGAAAAACTTCGATCGCCTCAAAAAGCCGCATCGGCCCCGGCAGTTTGATTGAAAACAGTCAAATTGGCGAAAATGTGACTGTGCTTTATTCAGTAGTTTCTGACAGTATTGTCGCCGAAAATTCGCGAATCGGCCCCTACGCGCACTTGCGGGGACACGCGCAAATAGGCGCGAACTGTCGCGTCGGAAATTTTGTAGAATTGAAAAATGCTCAAATTGGATCTCGAACTAATGTCGCTCACTTGTCTTATTTAGGCGACGCGACTTTAGGAGAAAAAGTCAACATCGGTGCAGGGACAATTACCGCCAATTACGACGGAAAAAACAAGCACAAAACTCAAATAGGATCTCGAACTAAAATCGGTGCCAACAGCGTACTGGTTGCACCGATAACTTTGGGAGAAGATGTTACAGTAGCGGCGGGTTCTGTCGTGACGGAAGAAGTACCGAATGACTGTTTGGCAATTGCCCGATCACGACAAGTTGTCAAACCCGGCTGGAAACTCAAAGAACCGGAAAAATAACATTAGACTTCTTGCAAAAATCCTTTTCATCAATTCATGAGACAGGCAAGATGCCCATCCCACAAAAAAAAACAACTCTTGTGGGATGGGCATCTTGCCCGTCCTAATTATTTTTGCAAGAGGTCTATTAGACTTCTTGCAATAGTTAGGACCGGCTATAAGCCCATCCCACAAAAAAAACAACTCTTGTGGGATGGGCATCTTGCCCGTCCTAACTATTTTTGCAAGAAGTCTAATAAGTTTTCGATCCTAAGCTGTTCTACATTTAAACTGTATGTTCAGGGCGGGCGGGCTCTCCTGCCCAACCCCTACTCCCCACTCATTCGGGGATTTTTTTTGACATTCATTCAATTTAAATGCCGCAACAGCTTACCCGTGCCAATGCGCGCCCTACAAACAACAAAAGTTCAATAGTGCGATCGCGCGTGCAGGTAATTGTTAATCGCTTTGGCAATTTTTAGTTGCTCGTAGGGACTCATAGTGTGCGGCAGAGATATCCGAGATCCTCCAGAAACTAACAGTCGGACTTCGTACCAAACATCAAAATCCCGATCTTTGGTTCGCTCAACTTCCACCCCATAAATATCGCACAGAGAGTATTGAATGGCTTTACGCGCGAACAAACCCCGCTGTTTAACAGTCAAGGTGTTTAAAGTTCCATCGAAGCTGTAGGTTTCATTATTTCTCAACACGATCGCTCCCAATGCTGCCAGCAACAATATGCCTCCAGTCCATTCCAACCAGCGATCGTCTTGTTTTAAGCGCAGCAAGCGATTTTTTGCATTCTTAACAAAAAAATTGATATCAGAAGCAACAGCGTCTTGATTTCCCCAGTTAGTCGAGTTACCAGTGAAAGGAACATTGCCGACAGAAGTCAAAAGTAAAACTCTGCTTCTATAGCCGCATCTTTGAACTTTAGCTCCCTGCAAAGCATCAAGCTGAATTTCCTGGATGTACGATCCCAGTAAATTCGATCGGACAATCTGGCAACTTCCCGGTTTTTCCTGCAACCGCTGGCAGCTTAGAGTTGCTGCATGATAGTCAAAAGCCAGCGACATCAGTCCAAATGTCATTAATAAAAAACTGTGGAGCCAAAAATCAAATATATTTTGAGTCTGAATTATTAGTTCAGTTGCTGTTTCCCTGATTATTTTCATTTATTTCACCCTTAGATTCCAATAGTGATGCTACAGATCGCCTTTCCTGCTGCGTTCTGGCGAATAGTTAACTTAACGTGTATTCTTATGAAGTTGTCCTCTACCGCGACCCTTCTTATTTTGCTAACAGACTAGCACTAAAATGTCTGCCAGACAATAAATGTGGCAAATTTATCAGAGACTGCGTTTAAGATAGCTTGCAGTGACTTAAAGCAGGTGAATCTTAAAAATATATTAAGTATTGCACCGCCAGTTAAACGTTAGCTTTGGCGTTTTTTTATGAAAGTAATTGCCAAAACGGTCGCTTTACATTTTGTTATATTGTAAAGTTTATTTGCGCCTATCTAATTATGGTTTGGTCATTGGAGGTGTCGGTCGAAAAGCTAATATTCAGATGATAGAGAAAGAAGCTCTCTTAAGCGGCCCAAATGAAACGGCTGAGAATCGAGGAAACTACAGTACACACCTATAAAATTTAAGTTTCGTCACCATACTTAATGTTTGGTTGCGTACTTGTAAATTTCCCCGCCAACCTACTTAATATCGGGTTTGGTTGCCGAAAATCCTACAGCTTTTATACCAGTTAATACCGACAGTGCGGACTGCGAATTACCAATAAATATCCGGTTTTGTTACCAAAAATTAACCGTTTTTCTAAGCAATAAAAATCAGCGTTCCCTTGTTGGTTTCCAAAGTATCGCCCATTTCCGTACCGTCGTGAAAAGCACCCAGAATTACCTCGCTAGTTTTGCCGATCGCGATCGCACCGCTAGCATCAATTCCGATCGCCCCAAAATCCCGCTGGCGCGAGTCAGCTTCCGCAAAAGAACGCTCAAAAGCAGCCTTCAAACTCAAACCATCCGTTACCCGAACCACAATCCGCGCCGCCAAACACTCATCCATAATGTGCTCGCCGATACCCGTACAGCTAACCGCTGCATTACCAGTCGCGTAATTTCCCGCCGGCATCGCCGAATCGCTCACCCGCCCGATCCGTTCAAAACCCTTGCCGCCAGTCGAAGTACCCGCAGCCAAACGCCCCCGGCAATCCAAAGCTACGACTCCGATCGTGCCCGTCCCGGCCGGTTCGGCTACCACATCAGCCATTGCTTTGCTAAAATTGCCTTGGCGTTCCTGCATCCACTCTTGCAAGCGCAAATCCGTCATCGGATCGTAAATCGGCAAGTGAAGTTCTCGCAGCAATTCCGCCGCCCCAAAATCAGATAATACCCGATCGTCCGCAGCCTGCAAAAACTTAGCAAGTTCGATCGGATTTTGAACCCGAGAAACATTAATCGCCCCGCTGAAACGCTGCGCCAAACCGTCCATCAGCGAAGCGCTCATCCGAATTTGCCCGTCCGACTGTACCACAGAACCCGTGCCCGAATTAAATCGCGGGTCATCTTCCAACAACCGACAGCCCTGTATCACCGCATCTACCGCACTCGCACCGTCTTTGAGCAGCGGATAAACTTCCTCCAAAACATCGTAAAGCGATTTCCGCACCGCTTCAATTCCGCCTTTACTGTGTAGAGAACTGCCTGCACCGCCGTGAATAACTAACTTTGGTTGCACTTGTTGCGATGCCATATTTTTAACCTTAAAATTTTTCTTTTGCAATCTTAGCTTTTGTTTGGCAAAGAGCAAAACATTCTTAATTTTCTGAACTGCGGCGGCGGCGGCGACAGCGATCGGAACAGTATTTCACCTCATCCCAGCAGTCGGCCCATTTTTTGCGCCAGGTAAAAGGTCGATCGCACACAGGACACATCTTAGTCGGCAACTCAGATTTCGATCGTTGCTTGGCCATGCTAATTTTGACAATACACTATCTTAAATTATCCGCGTTAATCCGCGTTAACCTACATTAAATCTGCAGTTTTGCAATAACTATAATTCAGCTATCTCCCAGTAACAATGGTCGCAACGGCATTAACCAACATCCGAATCGTCTTAGTCGAACCCGCAGGGCCATTAAACGTGGGCTCAGTAGCCAGAGTCATGAAAAATATGGGTTTGCGCCAATTAATTTTGGTAAATCCCCAGTGCGATCGTTTAGGGCAAGAAGCCCGACTGATGGCTGTTCGCGCCGCCGATATCTTGGAAACGGTTAAAGTAGTAGCAACTTTGCCAGAAGCTTTGGTAGGATGTGTCAGGGCGATCGCCACTACAGGAGACGATTGTCGATCGCACCCAATGCAGCTAGAAGCACCAGCCGATGCTTTACCTTGGCTTCTGGAAGCCCCCAGCGCCCTAATTTTTGGTCGAGAAGACTGCGGCTTGACTAACAGCGAATTAAACCGCGCCCAGCGCCTGATCCGCATTCCCAGCAGCGATACTTACACCTCCCTAAATCTCGCTCAAGCAGTCGCTATTTGCTGCTACGAATTGTATCGAGAAGAAGGAAGAAGGAAGAAGGAAGAAGGAAGTTCGGCAGCGAGCAATGTGCGGGATTTAACGGATGCTACCGGGAGAAGGGAAAAGTCCGAGGGTATATTTCCCAAG
>NZ_JADEXD010000136.1 GCF_015207285.1 Tychonema sp. LEGE 07203
GGGCATGGGTGATGAGTTATTAGTTATTAGTTAGTAGTTAGTAGTTAGTAGTTAGTAGTTGGGAATTGGGAGTTGGGAGTTGGAAGTTAGGAGTTAGGAGTTAGTAATTAGTAGTTAGTAGTTAGTAGCTTCTATAATAACCAATAACCAATAACCAATAACCAATAACCAATAACCAATGCTCTTCGGCCCAATGCTCTTCGGCCCAATGCTCTTCGACCCAATGCCCAATTAAAATAATTAGCACCTACCAAGTAAAAACTACCTAAAAAAATCATGTCAATATTTGTTGAAGTAGACCACGTAGACCGCGTATTTAATCTGCCCAATGGCGGGCAATACATCGCGCTCAAAAATATCGAACTTAAAATTCAAAAGGGAGAATTCATCTCCTTAATCGGACACTCTGGCTGCGGCAAATCCACACTCCTAAATATCATCGCCGGTCTCGACAATGCAAGTCAGGGCGGGATTACTTTAGAAGGGCGCGAAGTCCGCGATCCAGGCCCGGATCGGATGGTAGTGTTTCAAAATTACTCGCTGCTTCCTTGGCTGACTGTTCGCGAAAATATCGCCCTCGCAGTGGATGAAATCTACAGCGGTAACACTCAAGAAGAGCGCGAATTAGTCATAGAACACCATATTAAATTAGTAGGACTCGGACAAGCTGCCAAAAAACGGCCTGGGGAAATTTCTGGGGGGATGAAACAAAGAGTTGCGATCGCCCGCGCCCTCGCGATTCGCCCGAAATTGCTGCTGTTAGACGAACCCTTTGGTGCTCTTGATGCTTTAACTCGCGGCGGTTTGCAAGACCAGTTGATGAAAATTTGCCAGGAAAGCAAAGTCACCAGCGTGATGGTAACTCACGACGTTGACGAGGCTTTGTTGTTGAGCGATCGCATTGTCATGCTCACCAACGGCCCGGAAGCGCAAATCGGACAAATTCTGGAAGTCAACATTCCTCGCCCCCGCAAGCGCATGGAAGTTGTCAACCATCCGAGTTACTACGCGCTACGCAACGAAATTGTTTACTTCCTCAACCAGCAAAAGCGGGTCAAACAGCGCCGCGCAGCACAGATACAATCGCCCGCTGCGATCGCCCGCAACGGCCTGGAAAAAGTCAACCTCGACATCGGCTTTATTCCCCTCACCGACTGCGCGCCCTTAGTTGTAGCCAAAGAAAAAGGATTCTTCCAAGCCCACGGTTTGGAAGAAGTCACCCTCAGCCGGGAACCGAGTTGGAAAGAAATCGCCAAAGGCGTTGCCCAAGGACGGCTGGACGCGGCACAAATGGTCGCAGGAATGCCGATCGCGATGATGCTGGGTATGGACGGCCAAGCCCCCGTTCCCATCAACAGCGCCTTAACCTTGTCCCGGAACGGCAACTCAATTGTTTTGAGCAAACACCTGTACGACAAAGGTATTCGGACGCTGGCAGATTTCAAAAAATTGCTCGCCCAAAGTCCCGACACAGCTCACACATTGGGCATGGTACACTCGGCCTCCATGCACAACCTGCTGTTCCGCTACTGGATGGCAGCCGGCGGCATCGACCCCGACATTGACGTTAGCCTTACAGTGATTCCGCCCCCGCAAATGGTCGCGAATTTAAAAGCAGGCAACATTGACGGCTACTGCGCCGGCGACCCCTGGAACTCCCGCGCAGTCAACGAGGGTACTGGTTTTGTCATCGCCCGTTCCCTCGATCTTCTGCCGGGACACATCGAAAAAGTTCTCGGCGTTACCGAAGATTGGGCTGTGAAATATCCTCAAACCCACGTCGCCCTCGTCAAAGCGCTTTTGGAAGCCTGCGACTACTGCGACGATCGCCGCAACCGCGAAGAAGTGCTGGGATTGATTTGTCAAGAAGAATATATCGGTGCAGACTCCAAACACATCCGCCCTGGATTCCTCGACTCGTACAACTCCGGCACCGAGGCCGAACCGGAAATGCTCTACAACTTCAACCAGTTCTACGTTGACCAAACCAATTGTCCAGATCGCCTAGAAATGGTGTGGGTGATGGCGCAGATGGCCCGCTGGGGACTGATTCCGTTCCCGAAAAACTGGGTGGAAGTGGTCGATCGAGTTTTGCGGCCCGATGTCTTCGGTCAAGCAGTGCGCGATTTGGGTTTGCCGGATATTTCGAGAGTTCGTCGGACGATCGAGCTATTTGACGGCACTGTCTTTAATCTAGACGACCCGATCGACTATCTCCAGAATGTCAAAATCAAGCGCGACCTCCGCATTGAAGAAATCTTAATCGAACAAATAGGCAGTCAGTGTTCTATCAAAATCCCTGCATAACCAGCAAATAGGAAGAGGAAATGAGGAGCAAGGAATTAGGAAACAAGACTCCACATTTTCCGATTTCCAACTCCCAAAATCCCTCTCAATCTCAAAACTTCATGTTTGATCCTCAAAAACACAATTCAAGTTCTGAAAATATGCAAACTCTAACAACTCCCGAAACTACTAATCTTCAGAGAAAAAAACCCGGTTTTTTAACGCTCGAAAATGTATCGAAAGTCTACCCAAATCAGAAAAATCCCGAACAACCTTTCGTCATTCTCGACGGTGTAAACCTGACTATTAATGAAGGCGAATTTATTTGTTTGATCGGTCACTCTGGCTGCGGCAAATCGACTTTGCTAAACACGATCGCGGGATTCAACCAGCCAACGAACGGAGAGGTTGCCCTCGAAGGTTCGCGGATTACTGAACCCGGCCCCGATCGCATGGTGGTGTTTCAAAACTACTCGCTGCTACCTTGGCTGACTGCTACTGAAAACATCCACCTCGGTGTTGAAAGTGTTTACGCCGACAAGTCCGCAGAAGAACACAATCAAATTGTCAAAGAACACCTAGAATTGGTGGGGCTGACAGAAGCTTGCAACAAAAGACCGGGCCAATTGTCCGGGGGGATGAAACAGCGGGTGGCGATCGCCCGAGCTCTGGCGACTAAACCCAAACTCTTGATTTTGGACGAACCTTTCGGAGCTCTAGATCCGATTACGCGGGAAGAATTGCAGGAAGAACTGCTGAAAATTTGGCGCGAGCACAAAATTACCGTCATCATGATCACTCACGATATTGATGAAGCTTTGTTTTTGGCCGATCGCATCGTGATGATGACCAACGGCCCGGCGGCTTCGATCGGCGAAGATATGCACGTTCCCTTCAGCCGTCCCCGCAACCGCACGCGGGTTATGGAAGACCCGAAATACTACGAACTCCGGAACTTTGCTTTAGAGTTTTTGTTCTCCCGCTACGCCCACCACGAAGAGGATGAAGCAACAGACTCGGACACAGAAACCGTCGCGGTACAGATGCCGTTACCTGTTAGCAAAAAGTCTGCGGTTGCTGACAAACCGATGCCGCCTGTATCTTTTACACCTCACGCTACCCAACCCGTAGAAGCAACGCCTCTCAAAGGTGGCATCCTCGCAGTTTCGTGTTTGGTAGCAGTGGCTGCTTTAGCAGCAATCAATATGTCTGTTATTTCCAGCCAAAAGCAAGCGAAACAAGCAGAAACTGCACCGCAGGCGTCAACTGCAGCGGTTGTGAGTTCTCCCCCCAGCCCCGCACCCATTGTTAGCCCCGCACCGATTGCTAGCCCCGCATCAGGGATTTCTGACCAAGCGGAACTCGACGCGATCGAACAAAAATTGTACGCACAAATCGACGAAAGTTGGCGTACAACTCCCACATTTACCGAAAGTTTGACTTATCGAGTCAAAGTGAAACAAAACGGCGATATCCTGCAGTTCGATCCCACAAATCAAGCAGCTAAAGATTTTGTCAAAGAAACTCCCCTGCCGGTTTTGCAAACTCCTGCCGGTGCCGCAGCAAGCGCTCAAAAAACTGCTGAATTCCAGGTAACTTTTCGCCCCACCAGCGGTGGCGGCGGAGTATTAGAAGTTAAACCGGGCAAGTAGGCGAAATCTTCCCGCACGCGGCTCTTAGATTGCTATCAACAACCAAGTCAATCGATTTTTGCATTCAAGATTTAAGAATAAATCTGGGACGAAAGTCTAAAATTTGGGATATCCAGTTCAGGAGTGTCTGGTTTCCGTTTTTGGCAATTAGTGTATTCGCCCGCTGTTTTACAGGGGAGTTATAAACTGTCATAAACTGGCTGCAAATAAGAGTTCTCGCGAGTTTTAGTAAGACAGCGGTTAATTTTAAATCAGGGTATTTTCCGCTGCTGTAAAGCATTTTTGCGGTAATTTTGTAGTAATTGATACATTGTTGGGAACACTTTGTTCCGACTATAAGGACAAATTACCAATTATCCATGAGCTTTCAAAAATTAGCATCTAAAATCATCAGATGGAAACTATAAAAACTCTTTGCCCTTACTGCGGTGTAGGTTGCGGCCTAGAAGTTGTACCCGACAAAAAACAAAATTGGAAAGTTCGGGGCGATCGCAATCACCCATCAAGTCAGGGTATGGTTTGTATTAAGGGAGCAACGGTAGCAGAGTCCATTCGGAGCGATCGGCTACTTTATCCGATGATGCGAGATACTCTCGACCAACCATTCCGCCGCGCTAGTTGGGACGAAGCTCTCAATGCAATTGTTAACCGCATCCAAACAATTCGCAGCACCACTGGGCCCGATGCTTTGTGCGTTTACGGTTCGGGTCAATTCGTAACTGAAGATTATTATATTGCTCAGAAACTAATGAAAGGTTGTCTGGGTACAAATAATTTTGATGCGAATTCTCGCTTGTGTATGTCTTCAGCAGTTTCGGGATACGTTCAAAGTTTTGGCTCGGACGGGCCGCCTTGCTGTTACGACGATTTAGAATTAACAGATTGTGCTTTTATTATTGGCAGCAATACAGCGGAATGCCATCCGATCGTGTTTAACAGATTAGCAAAATATCACAAAAAACATCCAAATGTCAAGATGGTTGTGGTAGATCCGAGGCGGACTCCGACTGCTGAAGCGGCAGATTTGCACTTAGCAATTAAGCCAGGTACAGATATAGATTTGCTTAACGGAATTGCATATTTGCTGTTGCGAAAACGGGCAATAGACTCTGATTTTATTCAGGAATCCACGGAGAATTTTTCAGCTTTTGCGGAAGTTGTCAGCAGCTACACGCCGGATTTTGTCGCCTCGCGCTGTGGCATTACTGTCAGCGATTTAGAAACGGCGGCCCGCTACTGGGAACAGTCGCAGCGGGTTTTGTCGCTGTGGTCGATGGGTATCAACCAGTCCTCCGAAGGTACGGCAAAGGTGCGATCGCTAATTAATTTGCACTTGATGACCGGTCAAATCGGCAAACCGGGATGCGGCCCGTTTTCCCTGACAGGCCAGCCAAACGCGATGGGAGGGCGGGAAGCCGGAGGACTCTCTCACTTGCTCCCCGGTTACAGATTTGTGAAAAATGCCGAACACAGAACCCAAGTCGAGGAGTTTTGGGGAATCGCGCCGGGAAGCATTTCCCCAAATCCCGGCCGCACAGCTTGGGAGATGATTACCGGTTTGGAAACTGGCGATGTCGAGTTGCTGTGGATTGCAGCTACTAATCCGGTAGTGAGTATGCCGGATTTGGAACGCACAAAGGCTGCTTTGCTGCGATCGCCCTTTACTATTTATCAAGAAGCTTACTACCCCACGGAAACCTCGGCCTACGCTCACATCCTGCTGCCGGCCACCCAGTGGAGCGAAAAAACCGGAGTGATGACCAATTCCGAACGCCGCGTTACCCTCGGCCCTGGTTTCGACATTCCTTCAGGGGAAGCGCGCGACGACTGGAGCATTTTTGCTGAAGTCGGCCGCCGCTTGGGTTTTGCCGAACATTTTGCTTTCGACAGCAGCGCTGATGTATATCAAGAGTTCGTGCAGTTGACAAGGGGCAGGCCTTGCGAAATGACGGGCCTGAGCCACGAATATTTGCGCGTCCAAGGCCCCCAGCAGTGGCCTTGCCCGGAAAATCAACCTCCGCATCCAGCCGACGAAGCGAAACGGCTGTATACTGACAAGCGTTTTAACACCGACGACGGGCGGGCGAGATTTTCGGCCTACCACTCCCGGGGACTAGCTGAACCTCCCGATCCGAACTATCCGTTTGTGCTGACGACAGGGAGAGTTTACGGACACTGGCACACGATGACGCGCACGGGGAGAACTGACAAAATTAATCAGTTGCACCCGGAGCCGTTTTTGGAAATTCACCCCCGCGATGCTGCGAAATTGCAGGTTAATGAGGGGGATTTGCTGGAAGTTCGATCGCGCCGCGGCAAGGCTCGGTTTCCGGCAAAAGTTACCAAGGCGATCGCCCCCGGTATGCTATTTGTACCGATGCACTGGGGTGCTCTGTGGGCCGAAGAAGCTGAAGCCAATGCTATGACTCATTCGGCAAGTTGTCCCGATTCCAAACAGCCAGAGTTAAAAGCTTGTGCGGTGCAATTGGTGCGGGTTGGGGCCGAAACGGCAGCGCCGGCTGTCGCAGAAGTTGCTGCAGGGGTTGAGAAATTTAATTGGGCTAAATCCACTGTCGCCGTTACTTCTCTATCTGGCCTCTAACTTTGGGAGTTGTCAACCAGACGCACCGAAAGAACGGCGTTGTCGGAAACTCGTGGCAAACCAGGATAATTCAATTAATTTATGGTGAGCTTTTCCTGCTTGATTCGGGGTTTTTCGTCTCGCCCAAAAGCTTGGGGCATTCTTTTGGATCGATCGAGTCAAAAAATTGCAGTTTACAGGTATAGGTGCTATGATTTTTTTACAAAGCTTTATTTTCGGCAGTACAGTTCGTTCTATCGGCGTTCCTCCGGATTTAAATCTCTACACCCTCTGATTCTGGAGAATGTTCAATGTCAATCTATGTCGGCAATTTATCCTACGAAGTAACGCAGGAGCACCTCAGCCAAACTTTTGCAGAGTACGGAACAGTAAAGCGCATTCAATTGCCTGCTGACCGTGAAACAGGTCGGATGCGCGGTTTCGCTTTCGTAGAAATGTCTACAGAAGCAGAAGAAACCGCAGCCATTGAGGCTCTTGACGGTGCTGAGTGGATGGGTCGCGACCTCAAGGTCAATAAGGCAAAACCCCGCGAAGAACGTGGTTCTTCTAACAGCGGTAACTGGGGCAACAACAACCGCTCCTCTCGCTACTAAACCACCAGGGCTAAATTTTAGCTCGATCGTGTGTTTGCCGGGGCGAAAACAAAGTCAACAATCACTATTTGTTGAGAATAGATAGTTGATTGTGCGATCGCCTCAATTCTTAAAGTCCTCAAAATATTGCTAGACAATAGTTTGAGGCTTTTTTATGCGAAAATTTTATTCAATGATGACCAATCACAGGCTTGGCGGTAAATTAAGCGCAATATTTGTAGGGGCCGGTTTCAAGAACAATATATAATTCAGACAAGCAATCTATATACCAATACACTTGGGTGAACACTGTTTCTTGCCGGGAGAACCCCTTGGCATACCTCCGACTCGCCCTGCTTGTAGGGGAGTAGGGGTTGAGGCAAGAGCAACTGCTTGTCCGCCAGGGAGGGGGGCTGACAATCGCGTATCGATATATACACCCGCTCCCACCACAGAACAAAATTTGATTGCCGACAATTCAACCGACACGAGCTCGCGGGTATGCTGAAAAAAATATTTAGGCGAATTTCTAAGTTAGGCAGTGAAGAAAATTTTCTGCATTTTACCGAAAATGTAGAAGTAATAGTATCGAAAGTTCTGTCACTGGCGATGATTGTGGTAATTATCGTCAGCGTTTGCGATTTGCTGATTTTTTTAGGAAAAGAGTTGTTCAACGACGACAATACTTTACTAAAAGACACATTGTTTATCATATTTGGGTTGTTTTTAAATGTTTTAATTGCTCTGGAAATATTGGAAAATATTACAGCTTATCTAAGAAAACACGTAATTCAGGTAGAGCTAGTTATTGTAACTTCTTTAATAGCCGTATCTCGAAAAATAATTATTCTCGATTTAGAAAAAAAAACTGCATCGGATTTGATAGGTTTAGCAGCAGCGATTTTTGCCCTTTCAATTAGTTATTTAATAGTGCGATATACTAATAAAAGACATGATAGTTAATATCTAGAGACACAGCATTTTATAGTATTTCTCAGAAATATGAGGATCTGTGGGCCAAACCGGGCATAGGCCAAACCGGGCCTAAAAGCATCGGGCATCGGGCCTAAAAGCATACCTCACTTTCTTGAGAACCGCTATATCTCTAGAACAGTCTTAATTCAAGCGTATTGACTTTTAGTCCTATAGCCAACTGAAGATTTGATGGATCGCGGCTTCTGGGGAAAGGCGCTGGGTTGTAATTGATTTTTGCTTAATTTTAGCGGTAGGGTGCGCCGCTTCTCGCCCCTCAAATAGCAATCAAAATTGCGCTAGCAACGCACCCTAATATTTTGATATTATTCCAACAAACCAGGAGGAGGTACAATTTCCATTCTACCTTTTTCTAAGTCAACAATTGGCACAATTTCTTGGACAAAAGGAATCAAAACTTTTGTTGATTTAGGCTGTTTAGCGCGGATTTTCCGTGGTTTGCGGGTGTTTCTGGGGTCAGCGTTTGCTTTGGGAGTTTCAGGCTTTTTGGACTTTTCTAAGCTGGGGACGACAATTTCCGGCGTTAGATTTGTTTCTACTTCTAAAAGATCGTTACCTGCTGGAATAATATTGCTTACCTTGCCTAAAATTTGCCCGGTTAATTGGTTAAAAACTTCCATACCGATTAAATCTTGGACGTAAAACTCATCGGGTTCGAGATAAGGTCGATCGGTCTTTTCCACAAACAACTTACAGCCCCGCAGCGCCTCAGCGCCATCGCGGTCTTCCACACCTTCCACCTCTACAGCATACAGCCCTTTGCCCGGAATGTAGCGACCGCCCAAAAACTCGATCGGTTCCGGTTCACTTTTGTTAGGGCGCAAAAGCCACCGCTTCCCCGGTTCAATAAATCTCTCCGGGAAATCCGAATCGGGATAGACTCGCACTTCCCCGTACAAACCTTGAGCTGCTACAATTGTACCGATTTCTATCCACTCTGACATAAACTTTTTGGGAATTAGGAATTGGGAATTAGGCATTGGGAGTTGGGAATTGAGAATGGGGAATTGGGAATTGGGCATTGGTCAAACAGGGCATTCATTGCAGGTTGTTTGTTATCAGTTATTGGTAGACTAATAACTAATAACTAATGACAAATGACTACTGACTAATGACTGCTGACTTCTTTAAACCAACCCGGTTCTCAGCGCTACAACTGCCGCTTGCACGCGGTCATCCACAGCCAACTTATTCATAATACCGCGAACGTGAGTTTTAATAGTATTTGGACTCAAATAAAGCGCCGCTGCTATCTCTGGATTACTGTTACCTTCCACCATTAACTTTAACACCTCCAACTCCCGCTGCGACAACTGACCAAAAGTAGTTGTAGAAGCAGGCGTTGGGGGTTTGAGGTGCTCGATGACAGTGCGGGCAATTTGAGGGTCGAGGTATGTAGCCCCCTCTGCTGCCGCCGCAATCGCCGCTAACAGCCTGTCTACAGAAGCACCCTTAATACAATAAGCATCAGCACCGCTAGAAAGAGCAGCAATAATTTCAGTTTCTGCCGTGTGAGAAGTTAACATTACCACTCGAACTTCCGGCATTTGTGCTTTAATTTTTTGAGTAGCTGCTATGCCGTCGAGTCTCGGCAAACCGATATCCATCACAATAATATCGGGTTTGAGTTTTAGTGCAGCAGCTACTCCTAAATACCCGTCTTCTGCTGTTCCTACTATTTCGATGTCTGGCGAATCTGCCAATACTTGTTCTAACCCCAGTTGCATCATCGGATCGTCTTCAACAATTAAAATTTTCATAATATGAAGGAAGGAAGAAGTCAATAGTCAGTAGTCAGCAGTCAGTAGTCAGCAGTCATTAGTCAGCAGTCATTAGTGCTGTCCCCTCCAAGCTTTCCGTACAACGTCATCAGGAAGAAGGAAGAAAGCCCTTCGGCGAAGCTGAGCGGGTGAAAAGAAGGAAGAAGGAAGAAGGAAGAAGGAAGATTAAACAAGGAAGATTAATGACTAATAACTACTAACTAATAACTGCTAACTAATGACTAATGACTAATGACCAATGACTAATAACTAACTTTTAAAACTTCAACAAATTCGCCAGGGGGAATCCAGGTTTCTGCTGCTGGCAAAACTGCTAAACCAGTTGTATTAGCAAGGTTAATTAAGTTGGCGGAATTTTGACTGCCGCTAGCAGGTTCAAATTCCCACACTCCCATAACTAAATACAGTTTACCCCAAACATAAGTTTCGCGCTTGCCGATCGATCGCAATTCAACATTACACCTAGCTTTGACAAACTCCGGCCCCCAGGCATCCGCGCCCAGCCCAGACATCTTTCTCAAAGCAGGCACAACAAACCGCCAACAGCACACTAAAGCCGAAACCGGATTTCCCGGCAAACCAAAATAAAGACAATCCGAACTCGAAATCGGCGCATCATATTTTGTTTCGCCTCGTTTAAACGCAGCAACCGTTAAAGGTTTTCCCGGTTTAATTGCCACAGCCTGAATGTGAATTTTACCTCCTAAATCTGCCAAAATTTTCTCTACATAATCGTAATCTCCGACGGAGACACCGCCCGTAGAAAGCACCACATCCGCTGTCGAAATAGCCTGACCGATCGCCTTTTGCAGGGCATCCTTATTATCGGGAATTATCCCCAATCTAATCGGCTCGCATCCCATTTGTGCCAACAAAACTGTCAAAGCATACTGATTCGAGTCTACCAGTTTCCCCGGACTCAAAGGTTGGTCAGGCGATACCAGTTCGTCACCAGTCGAAAAAATTGCTACCCGCAGCCGCCGATAAACGGGAACTTGAAGGCACTGGGCAGTTGCTAACACCGCCATTTCTGGGGCGTTAATCACAGTACCCGGATTTAGCAAAGTTGTTCCTGCTTGATAAAAAGCGCCTTTGTGCCTGACAAAAGCTTGCGGTTTTTCAGGAGCAACTAAGACAAAAATACGATCGCCCTCACGCCTCGTTTCTTCCTGCATTACCACCGTATCAGCACCATCCGGCATCATAGCGCCCGTAAAAATTCGCGCCGCTTCGCCCGGCTGCACCGTATTTTGAGGCCGAGATCCCGCTGGAATCTCCTCAACTACTTCGAGTACCGCTGGTTTTTCGGCGCTGCAATTTTCCACATCAGCAAACCGCACCGCGTACCCATCCATTGCCGAATTATCCCAATAGGGAAAATCCAGGGAGCTTGTCACAGGCGCGGCCAAGATTCGCCCCGATGCTGCCAACAAGTCCACAGTTTCTACATCCCGCTGACTGTCGGGGGGTTGCGCCAAATTTAGAACGATCGATTCTGCTTCTTTTACTGACAGCATCAGTGTCACCAGTTTGACAATACTAAATTATTTTAACAAAAAGCAGAAATAACGGTGATATAATTTTTGGGTGCTTCAGCAGTGAAGCTGCATTTTTGTGCCCATCGCTTATGACTATTTATCGATCGGTTCTTGTTGCCAATTGTTTGTGTTTTTTTATAGTGGGAGTATTGATATTTTTTACTCAATTTTCGGGTTTAAAAATCAGCGATTTATTCTTTAGCCCTTATTTTTCACTCAATACCAGCCTGGCCTTTTTCACTCGGATATTTCAGATATCAAGCTGTTCTGTATTTAAACTGTATGTCAAAAAACAATAAAACAATGCGTGGGGAGTAGGGGGTTGGGCATCCTGCCCGCCCTTAACATACAATGTTTATTTGCGCGACAGCTTAGGTTCTGTACCAGTGATTGTTTGTACTTTTACTTATGGATTAGTAAGTAGCATTCAACCGCGCCCTTTGAAAAATTGCTTTATTTTATTTTCGGCTCTTTTAACAGGTGGAATTCTGATTAACGAAATTTATAGAGTGCACATATATATCATATCTCAGAAAGATGAGGTGCTGTCGGGCATAGGCCTCCGCGGGCATACCTTAAAAAGCTTGAGAACCGCTATAGCATTTTATTATTGGTATGTTTGTCAGTGTTTTGTAAAAAAATATTTACCTAAAATTCAGGCAGCCTAATTATTAATTATGGCTCAAAAAGCAGCAATTATCTGTAGAATCGGTACGGCAACATTCGGGAATTTACACGGGCTTTAAATTAGCTTAAAGCCCGCTAACTAAAGCTGTAAAAACAGCTTTTTTTGATGGCAAAACTAGGGACTCGGACTCTTAGGAATGTACTTAACAGCATTCTTGTCCGAAAGCGGTTCGATCTGCTTTTGATTGACCAAAGCTTGATGAATTAGTGCCGTAGCACTCCCCCGACTGAGTAACTCGTTCGGATTGAGAACTCTCGGATCTGGATAATTGACCACTATCTTTGCCTGTGTCGCTGCTGCTACTGCATCAACTGAATCTTTAGGAATCCGATCGGCATCTTTATAGTATGATTTAAGAAACTTTAATGCCGAAACCTTAGAAGTTACAACGGGACTTTTTGTCGTCGTTGCCGGAACAGTTTTAGCCGGTTTGGGTTGCGGCTGCTGTTTTGTTGGTATTACAGGCAATAGCGGCTGCATTAAAACAGTTGCTGCTAAGGGAAATACCAAACGATTTCTAGTAGTTTTTCGACGTTGATTTGCAGGTACTACAGGTGCGGCGGCTTGACTGGCTGGTACACGTGCCGCGCCTTGACTGGCTGCTACAGGGCGATCGTAATTCAAATCTAAACCCTTCATTAAGGCAACTAATGCTTGTGCCTTAGTCATTGGCTGCTTTGGACGAAACTCGTTTCCCGGAAATTCTTTCATAAATCCCGTTTCATAAGCTTCTTCAATCGGAGGTGCTGCCCAATTGCCTTGCGGCACATCCTTAAAGGAACTTCCAGTGGGTATATTTCTAATTTTTGCTTTGTCAAAAGCTTGGCGAATCATCGCTGCAAACTCGTCGCGATCGACATTTTGTTTGGGTTTAAACATTCCGTTGGGATATCCCGTAACAATGTTTTTTTCAGCTAGGGATTTAATAAACGGACGCGCCCAGTAATTTTGCGGTACATCAGGAAATGTCGATTTGGCTTGTTGTTGAGCAGCAGCTTGCTGGGAATTTAGCATAAAACCAGCGCCGCTCACACTAACGAGCAAAGCTAAAAACGAACCCTTGACTAGCGGTAAATGCCAGCGATTACATATCATAAAATATCCTCTTGTTGTTTGACAATTGCAGTGACTTGTGGGGCTGGTAATTTCGATTTATCACTAATTTTGGTGCGAAACCGGAACTACAAACCATCCTTCAATTTATCTGGACTCTAGCGGTCTTCTGCCGACAAATCTAACTTTTCGCTTCGCAGCGTTTCTGTTGAGTCAACAGTATCCTTTTCAACTTCTTTTCTGATTTTAACCTCCTCGCGCACGAAAGCTTGCTTTTTGATATCGGCAGTTTCTTCGTGAAGTTCCATATGCACCGTCTCTTGTTGCCCGAAGGCAGCCTCTGGACTGACTGGAGTGCCTGCATTTTCTGGAGTTACGTGTTCAATCACAGCACGCTCTTTTGCTACAGGAACCGAAACTTTTGCTGTTTCAGTTTCCACTCGCTTGTTAATTACTACTTCGCCAGTTTTCTGGCGGATTTTGTCTGCAATCAATCGTTCTTCGTACAGTCGGATTTTTTGATTTTCCTGCTCGTTCATCTGGTACAGTTCAGGCTCTCGCTCGTAAGTATATGGAGCCGGCACAGAAACTGGAGCGGGTGGGGTGACAATTCGTGATGCTTCTAAAGGCAATGAAGCTTCTACAGGTGCAGATGCTCCGACGGTTGGAGTGCGATAAATTTTCCGCACTTGTTCTTCGTAATCGTAATCAACGACCATCCCGTTTTCATATCTGACTAGGTTTTCGACTTGCTGTTTCTGCAAACTTCTGGCGTAAACGCGCTTGGTATTAAAGTCTACCCGACAAAGACCGACGGGAACTAATACTTTTTTGCCAAAAATCCAAACACCTGTGTCAGCGACAAAATATCGGAAACGCCCTGTTTCATCAACTAGCACGGTATGGAGCGTGCCAATTTTTTCGTCGGTATTTCCTGCACAGACATCGAACCCTTTGATATCCTCACCATCAAACGCTACTTCGCGGTAGCTGGGATTAAAATCTTCTATTTTGTAAAGCAACATTTTAATTCTACTCACTATGTTAGGTGAATTTTAGCTAGAAATTGCGTTCGCTACATCCTGCTTATGAAAGATTGTGTGGTAATAAAAAATCGGTAATGCTATAACTAAGGGTAGATATGTTAATTATAAATTTGAAGTAAAATAAAATTTCAACGATAAGGATTAATTTTTTATGACATACAATCCAGAACCACTGAGCAGTGAAGTTGCTGAACCGACAGTTGTCAATACGGCGGTGAATTACCACGATCGAGTCCGGTGGGGGCCTATTTTCGCAGGAATTGCGATCGCCCTGACAGGTCAACTTTTGTTAAGCGCTTTGGGAGCCGCGATCGGGTTGAGCGCGGGTGCAACGGGTGCTAATGCAGGTTCTGTGAGTCTGGCGGTGGGAATTTGGTCGATTGTTAGTTTGCTGGTTTCCTTATTTTTGGGCGGTTGGGTAATGGCTCAAAGCTGCGGCCCCATGACTAAGAAAACAGCTATTTTGAATGCAGCAATTCTTTGGGGAACTACATTAGCACTTAGTTCTTGGCTGTTAGCAAGCGGGATATCTGGTGCTGTTGATGCTGTGGCGGCTAATGCTGGAGAAATTGCCGATCGAGTACAGCAACAGGGAGGCGTTGATATACCCAATGTAGACCCAAATCAAGTTCGCGACATTGCTGGCAATACAGCTACAGCTACTTGGTCATTTTTACTCGGCTCTTTGCTGAGTTTGGCAGGGGCAATGATTGGTGCTGCTGTTGGCGCTCGCAAACCCCGCGTTTATGCTTGATTGGCGGTGATACTGCAAATCCGATCGCATCCGCCAATCTAATTATTTTATGCCATTGGGATGATGCTTCATTCATTCTTGGAGCAGACGATCGAGCTAAAAATTTTAGATAAGGTGTTGACACGATCAAAAGGAGACAAATGTAATGAAAAAACAGGAAATGTGGCAAAAATATACATCTTTAACAAGTTCGTTATTGGTAACGGCAACAGCTTTAGTTGCTCCCTCTTTCGCCGCTAATACCAATCCAACTCCAAACACAGTTGAAGTTCAAAATCAAGGTGAATCTCTACTAGCACAAATACCCGATAGCTGTCGCCTGGTTGTGGCCGGTAATGGTCTTAATGTGCGGCAAGAACCGACGATCGACAGCCAAGCGATCGGCATTATCGGCTCCGGCAGAAACGTGACGATTCAAAGTCTGGGCGAGAATGGCTGGGTACCAATTACAGCACCGCTAAAAGGCTACGTATACGGTGGTTTTCTCGGAGAGTGTAAAGCGGCAAATTCTCCGCCTCCTACTGACTGCCGCCTAGTTGCAGCCCTCAGAGGAATTAACGTACATCAAACACCTTCGACTGATGGAGAAACCACTGGTTTCGTTGCGAATGGACGCAGAGTGACGATTGAAAGTTTAGGAAGCGATGGTTGGGTGCCCATTACAGTACCTCTGAAAGGCTACGTCCGATCTGAAAACCTGGCATATTGTCGTTAATTGAAAAAACAGTGATGAATGACCGATCGAGCCCAGAAGAAAAAACTAATTCACAGCAAAAGTCTAGTTTGTCAAATTTCATTGGTGAGACAACAGAATCAGCACTGGATGCAGGCAAAGCAGTTGTTGACAAAGCAGTTGATGTGGGAGAAGCTACTGCTAAACAAACCTATCGATTGATTGGAAAAGCAACTCAGGAAACCGGAGAAGCTGTTAATTATGTTAGCAATCTTCCTTTGATCAAACAAGTTGCAGGTGTACTCAGGCTTGATTGGTTAGCTGGAGACAGCTCGGGCGTCGATGTCACCAAAGCTGAAGCTGAAGTCAAGCAAATCCAACAACAGTATCCCAAGGAAACTCCCAGCGAAATTGCCCATCGCATTATGGTGAAAAAAGCCATCCAAGCCGGTGGTGTCGGAGTTGCTAGCAGCATTTTACCCGGTGTCGCAGCAGCTCTTTTGGCGATCGATTTAGTCGCGACTAATGCGATTCAAACCGAAATGGTTTATGAAATTGCCGCCGCTTACGGGATGGATTTGGAAGCTCCAGCCCGAAAAGGCGAGGTTTTGGCAATTTTTGGGTTAGCGCTCGGCGGTAGCAACGCCATGAAAGCGGGTTTGGGTTTTGTACGCAACGTACCGCTGGCCGGCGCGATGATTGGTGCGAGTACGAATGCTACGATGCTGTACACGCTGGGATATGCGGCGCGCGAGTTTTACGAAGCAAAATTGAGGGAAGATTCTGATAAACCTGCAACCGAAACGCTGCAAGCGATTCAGCAACAAAGCGAAAAATATCTCGATGCGGCGATCGCCCAACAAGCAGTTATGGATCGAATTATGGTTCACATTATTCTGGCAAGTTATCCCAACAAAAGCTGGGAAGATATTTTGCCAGAATTGGAGCCATTGCAATTAAATACCTCTTCTCTAAATACGATTGCAGCTAACATTAAATCACCTGAACCTTTGGATAGCTTGTTAGAGCAACTCAACCCCGATTTTGCCGTAATGCTATTAGCTCAATGCCGTAGCATTGCCGAAAGTAGCGGGGAAGTTTCCGAAGCAGAACAGAGGGTACTCGATACGATCGCCGATCGCAAAAGCCGATCGCAAACAATTGACGCTCTGGATCGCTGACTTAACCTATGAGCGACCCAAATCTTGCAGAAAAACCAGCCCTAGAACAAGAGCGCAGCGAGATTTTACAGCAGCTAGAAGATTGGCTGGAAACTCCCATGCTGGTGCTGTCTTTTGTGTGGCTAGCCCTATTTATAGTTGAATTAATTTGGGAATTAAACCCATTTTTAGAAGTCGCCAGCACCGCAATTTGGGCGATTTTTATTGCAGATTTTTTACTTAAACTCGCGATTGCACCGCGCAAAATTTCCTATATCAAAAGCAATTGGATCGCAGCTTTTTCTCTGCTGTTACCTGCTTTGCGTACCTTTCGATTTATCCGAATTTTGCGAGCATTTAAGACAGTACGGGCTGTCCGAAGTTTGCAGTTGTTGCGAGTCATGACTCGTACCAATCGAGGGATGCGGGCCTTAGCTGCAAGTGTTAAACGCAGGGGATTTGGTTATGTTGTAGGACTAACAATAATTATTACCTTGGTAGGTGCCGCAGGGATGTATGCGTTTGAAAAAGATGTAGCCGATAGTTCCTCCGGTTTAAATAATTACGGCACTGCTTTGTGGTGGACGGCAATGTTGATGATGACATTGGGTTCGGAATATTGGCCAAAAACGCCTGAAGGTCGCATACTTTGCGTTGTTTTGGCACTTTATGCTTTTGCAGTTTTTGGTTATGTAACTGCGACCATTGCCACATTTTTTATCGGTCGCGATGCAGAGGATGAGGAAGCCGAATTAGCAGGAGCAAAATCAATTGCAGCCCTGAGCGCTGAAATTGCTGCCTTGCGGACGGAGATTCAGCAATTACTGCATCAGAACTCAAATTCTTGAATCAGATATAGCAGTCCTTGCAGGAGTCGTAAAGTTTTTTAC
>NZ_JADEXD010000137.1 GCF_015207285.1 Tychonema sp. LEGE 07203
GGTATTTTCCGCAGAGCTCAGGCAGGAGGCGGGGAAGAGGCGGGCCCCACAATCAAATTCCTCTCTGGTGGAACGGAAATCTTGCCCGTTGTCTATGATGCAGCGCAGCCGACAACGGTAGCAAGCAGACAAGTCAGCGCATCCGCAAATTCGATCGACTCCAACGGATTCATGGCCCTATCGGCCCGCTACAATCCCAACACGTACTATCAACAACGCCCCTACGTTTCAGGTAGGTACGATCGCGACTACGAAGACTTCAACCTCGGCGGCAAACAAGCAACAGCCTTTAACTCAGTGGTAGCATTTACCAAAACGCGCAAAATCCCCCTAATTTTCGTCAATTTACCCCTCACCAACGACTACTTAGATCCCACGCGACTGCGGGCAGAACAGCAGTTCCGGCAGCGAATGCAGCAACTCTCGCAGCAAAAAGGCTTCGCTTTCCGCGACTTGTCCCAGCGGTGGCCCGGCCGCAACGACTTTTTTTTCGATCCAAGCCACCTCAACCGTTTTGGGGCGATCGCCGTTTCTCGCCTGCTAGCTTCCGATACCAGCCTGATCTGGCCGCGCCCCAAATCCCGAATCAGCGACGGGTGAAGTCATTAGTCATTAGTCATTAGTCATTGGTCATTGGTCATTAGTCATTAGTCATTGGTCATTGGTCATGTTTTGCTGTCGCCTCCGAGCTTTCCGTACAACGTAACGTCATCAGGAATAAGGAAGATGTGGAAATGCAGTCATAATATTTCTTATTCCCGGCTTTCTCCTTACCAGGATCTGCCTGGTAACGCAGATCCACAGGCTCTGCCTCGCAATGCTCAAAAATAGTTTAAAATCTAACCTGATGTCCAAAACCAATTTGTGCGATCGAACATTTTAAGATATTTCACTCAGCCTAAAATCTAACAATCAAAAATCTAAAATCGGTAGATTTTGCAGCCCGTCTAAAATCTAACAATCGAAAATCCAAAATCTAAAATAGATAGGTTGTGCAACTAAAACAAGTAATTATCGCCCACAAAGCCCGAGACATCATGAGCCAGCGGTGGGCAGAACAATGCGCCCGCCAGTTAGAAAGTCGCGGGTGTCAAGTTTTGATGGGCCCCAGCGGCCCTAAAGATAACCCGTATCCGGTGTTTTTAGCGTCTAGTAACAGCCGCATAGATTTAGCCGTAGTCCTCGGCGGCGACGGTACCGCCCTGGCTGCGGCGCGGAATTTAGCTGCTGACGGCATCCCGATTTTGGCCGTAAATGTGGGAGGACATCTGGGTTTTTTAACTGAGTCTTTTGAGGATTTCCAAAATACTGAGGAAATTTGGGACAGACTTTCGGAAGACAGGTATGCCGTGCAGAAGCGGATGATGTTGCAGGCGGGGATTTTTGAGGGAAACAGAACCAATCTCGAACCCCAGAGCGATCGATTTTTGGCACTCAATGAAATGTGCATTAAACCAGCTTCTGCCGATCGAATGCCGAGCTGTATTCTAGAAATGGAAGTTGACGGCGAAGTCGTCGATCAATATCAAGGCGACGGCTTAATTGTGGCAACTCCCACCGGTTCGACTTGCTACACCGCCTCCGCCAACGGGCCGATTATTCATCCCGGCATGGATGCGATCGCAGTTACTCCAATTTGCCCTTTAAGTTTATCGAGTCGGGCTGTAGTTTTGCCGCCCGGTTCAGTCGTCAGCATTTGGCCCTTAGCAGATTACGAACTCAGTACAAAACTCTGGACAGACGGCATTTTGGGTACTGCAATTTGGCCGGGACAGCGCGTAGACGTGCGGATGGCAGACTGCGAAGCCAAGTTTATCATTTTGCGGGAAAACTATTCTTATTACGGCACTTTGAGGGAAAAACTTCAGTGGGCAGGAGCCCGAATTCAGTACAGCAACAATCACCGCAATTAATCGGAAATCATCCACCATCAATCATTAATCTGTAGGGGCGGGTTTTACCAACAATATTCGCCTAAAATCAATAATCTCATAAACCCGCCCCACAAGGCGATTTATCGCAATTTACATTTTTACGATTCGAGCGAAAGAAAGGTTGATATGGGTTATTATATCAATTCCTCTCTTCATCGTCCTGTATTCATTTCTCTCTGAGTTCTCTGTGTTCTCTGTGTTCTAGCGCCGGTTAAATCACCTGACGATACAACGGTCAACGATATTAGTTGTGTGAGGGCGGGTTTATATAGATGGTTTGCGGTCATTAAATATTATTCGTAAAACCCGCCTACAGGATGCTATTTTACCGACAAAACCCTGCTTACCCAACATACAATTTCTGTACTCTGTTAAGATCGCTCAATATCTTGACAAACCGCTCGATCCATGCAAACTTTCAAAAAATCAACCAGACCCTTCAACCCTCAAGATACATATCCCTGTCCCGTGTGCCGCACCGGTGAAATTGCTACCATGCCGATGATGGAAGCCCTAGCTTGCAACTTCTGCCAGCACATTTTTACCGCCAGCGAAGAAAGGCAATCGCTCAAAATGGCCGATCGCCAGCCGCCGGTAACATGGCACTGGAACGGCAAAAAATGGATAGGAGCACACCTCGAAGGCGTAGAATTCGGATGGCCTTATTTTGCCGCAGCGATCGGGCTAATCTTCCTTCCTACCACCTTGCTGGGACTTTCAGCTTACTACTTTCCCCCGATTCCCGGCAGCCGGTTGTCGTGGCTGCCGGCAGCTTGGACTGGTTTAGCCTTTTTGTCCCATTTAGGCATAGTGCTGTGGTTGGTAGGCGAATTTTATCAATTCCCCGCGGCCACTTACTTAAGAGCTTGGGGGCGCAGGATTGGCAGGCGCTAGCTGGCTGGTGTCAGACGGTTGAAGGGCCGCGCACCGAGATTTATTTCGGTAAAATTTAAGTAAAATTGGAGGCGATCGCTAAACTCAATTCCAAATCAGCACCACTAAAGCTATAATCATTAGCTATTCTAAATACTCAGATACGAGCGCATAGCGATTTGTAAGGAGAGCGATGAACATACTTGGAATCTCGGCGTACTACCATGACAGCGCCGCAGCCTTAATTCGCGACGGAGAAATTATCGCCGCAGCGCAGGAAGAAAGATTTTCCCGCAAAAAGCACGACGCCAGATTTCCCAAGAATGCGATCGCCTATTGCCTGAAAGAAGCGAACATAGAATTACGGGAAATCGATCGCATAGTCTTTTACGATAAACCATTAGTCAAATTCGAGCGCCTTCTCGAAACCTACTTAGCCTACGCACCCCAAGGTTTTCGCTCTTTCCTAGCCGCCATGCCCATCTGGCTGAAAGAAAAGCTTTACCTCAAAACCATGCTCAAAAGAGACCTCGCAGAAATAGCAAACTGCAAAACCAACAAACTGCCATCTCTGCTATTTACCGAGCACCACCAATCCCACGCAGCCTCAGCATTTTTCCCCAGCCCGTTCCAAAAAGCCGCCGTTTTGTGCCTCGACGGCGTAGGCGAGTGGGCCACCACCTCGGTTTGGTTGGGAGACGGCAACCAACTAACACCTCAGTGGGAAATCGATTTTCCCCACTCCCTAGGTTTGCTTTATTCAGCTTTCACCTATTACACCGGCTTCAAAGTCAACTCTGGCGAATACAAACTCATGGGTTTAGCGCCCTACGGCGAACCCAAGTATGTAGACAGAATTCTCACCCATTTGATCGACCTCAAAGATGACGGAACTTTCCGTTTAAACATGGATTATTTCAACTACACAGTTGGCTTAACCATGACAAATAAGAAGTTTGACGAACTGTTTGAAGGGCCGCCGCGTCAAGGTGAAGGACAACTGACTCAGCGGGAAATGGACATTGCAGCTTCCATTCAAGTTGTTACCGAAGAAGTTGTTTTGCGGCTTTGCAGAACAGTAAAAAAAGAATTGGATGTCGATTATCTTTGTCTCGCAGGCGGCGTTGCTCTCAACTGCGTGGCTAACGGCAGACTTTTGCGGGAAGGTATTTTTAAAGATATTTGGATTCAACCAGCAGCGGGAGATGCTGGCGGTGCTTTGGGCGCGGCTTTGGCGATTTGGTATCAGTATTGCGAACAAACTCGTACTGTGGGCGGCGAGGGATTCTCCGCAAACGATCTTAAGGAGGAGAGGACTAAAGTCCTCACTACAAACGGGGATGAGATGACTGAAGTCCTCACTACAAACCAAGCGGTGGCAACTGTGGCGAAGTCTGTCGCTCATTTAACTTGTCACGATCAAATGCGCGGTTCCTATTTGGGCCCGAAATTTACAGACGCAGAAATTCTTGAATATTTGGATGCTGTCAAAGCTAGCTACCACCGATTGGACGATGCCGAATTGATGCCGCAGTTGGCGGAAATTTTGGCACAGGGAAATGTGGTGGGATGGTTCCAAGGGCGGATGGAATTCGGGCCGCGGGCTCTGGGCGGTCGATCGATTATTGGCGATCCCCGCAGTGCTAAAATGCAGTCCGTAATGAACCTGAAAATTAAATATCGGGAATCATTTCGACCTTTTGCACCGTCAATTTTAGCCGAACGAGTTGCGGATTATTTCGAGATTGACCACTCCAGCCCTTATATGCTATTGGTAGCACCTGTCAAAGCCAGTCTCCGCATCCCGATGACTCCCGAACAAGAACAGTTGTTTGGCATTGAAAAGCTCAACATTCCGCGATCGGAAATTCCGGCCGTTACCCACGTCGATTACTCGGCTCGCATCCAAACAGTTCACAAAGAAACCAATCCTCGGTACTATGACTTAATCAGTCATTTTGAAAGGCGATCGGGCTGTTCAATTGTGGTAAATACGTCTTTCAACGTCCGAGGCGAACCCATTGTTTGCACCCCCGAAGATGCTTACCGCTGTTTCATGCGAACCGAAATGGACTATCTAGTTTTAGAGAACTTTTTGATTCCTAAGTCAGAACAAATTCCTTGGAAACAAGATGATGCTTGGAAAAATGAATTTGAACTCGATTAGTCATTAGTCAGCAGTCATTAGTCAGCAGTCAGTAGTCAGTAGTCAGCAGTCAGTAGTCATTAGTTATTGGTTATTGGTTATTGGTTATTTGTTAGTTCCTATTCCCTGCGCGGGCCTGTTTGCCCAATTCCTAATGCCCTGCGCGGGTCTGCGCGGGCCAATGACCTGTTTGGCTGATGCCCGATGCTTTTAGGCCCGATTGCCCTGTTTGGCCGATGCCCTGTTTGGCCAATGCCCCATTCCCCATTCCCCATTCCCCATTTCTAATGAGCGACGAAATTAAAAAACTCGACAAAAAAGGCCTGCGCGATTTCGGGCTGCTAATTGGCGGCTTAATTGCACTGCTGTTTGGTTTAGCAGTACCTTTACTGCGGCGGGATTCTATACCTTGGTGGCCCTGGGCTGTCGGTGCAGTGCTAGTCGCCCTAGCATTGGTTGCACCAAAATCCCTGAATCCCGTTTATCACGCATGGATGCGGTTTGGACTGCTCCTCAACAAAATCGAAACGCCGATCGTCCTAGGGATAGTTTTTTACCTGATAGTTTGGCCGATGGGAGCGATCAAAAACATTTTCGGCGAAGATGCAATGCGGCGCAAACTCAATCCAAAAATGGATACTTACCGCATCCCAAGCAAAGCAAGAACCAAAGTTAGTATGGAGCGTCCTTTCTAAGTGTTTGAAGCAACTTTAGACTTTCTCAAAGATTTGTGGGCGTTTATGAAAGAACGCCAAAAATATTGGCTGATACCCTTAATTGTGACTTTAGTATTTTTGGGAGCTTTGATTGTATTGAGTCAGGGTTCTGTGATTGCTCCGTTTATTTACACGCTGTTTTGAAAGAATGAGCAAGTTGAAAAATTTGGGTGTCAACTTAGGTTTGATACTCGGTAGTTTATTCATGGGGGTGGTAATTGGTGAAGTTGGATTGCGAGTTGCTGGAGTAGAGGGCTACCCCAAAATAGGAGATTTTGTAGACTCTGCGCCAACTCGTTTTCACACTTCCGATCCCGATTTGGGCTGGAAGCTAAAACCCGGTGCGTCGGGGGAGTGGAAGGGGGAAGGTGAGAGTTTTGTGCGGGTGAATAGTGACGGTTTGCGCGATCGCGAACACACAAAAGCCAAACCTCCCAATACTCTCAGAATCGCAGTTTTGGGCGATTCTTTCACCGAAGCAATTCACGTACCAATCGAACAAACTTTCTGGTCGAAATTGGAGCGAAAGTTAGGCAACTGCGAGGCCGTTAAAGGACGCAAAAATGTTGAAGTCATCAACTTCGGCGTGCAGGGTTACGGTACTGCTCAAGAATTGATAATGCTGCAAGAAAAAGTGTGGGACTACAATCCTGATATTGTAGTTCTAGCTTTTTTTATTGGCAATGATGTAATTAACAATTCCCCGAAACTAGAATACGACCACTATCGACCATTTTTTGCATATAATGCTAGCGGTAAGTTAGTACCGGATATGTCTTTTCGCAATTTAGCACCCATCGACCGCAACGCAAGAGCAGTTTCATTCGTAGACAGGCTGCCCAGTTTTATCGTCAACAATTCCCGCATTTTGCAGGTCATCAAAAAAATAGATTTAGACCAAAAAAAGCGGCAGTTATCTGCCGATTTTTCCGCCTTGAGTACCTACAACTTCAAGGAACCTCAAGATGCAGCTTGGGAAGATGCCTGGAGAGTGACAGAAGGTTTGATTGTGAAGATTCGGAATGAAGTCGTGCAGAAAAATGCTGATTTCTTGCTGGTGACGATCGGCGATCCGATGCAAGTGGAACGCAATGCCCAGATGCGAAAAAACTTCATGAGAAAGAACAAAATTCAGGATTTGTTTTATCCCGATAGGCGGCTGGAAAAATTGGGCGCGCGCGAGGGTTTTCGGGTACTGAATTTAGCCGAACAGTTTCAAGGTTATACTGAAAAATTTCAAGTCTGCGCCCACGGTTTTGAGAATTCTGTACCCTGTCGGGGTCACTGGAACGAACTCGGACACAGGCTTGCCAGTATTCTGATCGACCGAAATTTGTGCGAAAATTTGCAGCAGTCTCAACTCTCCAAAAAACAACCGTAATCAGTCAAATTTCATGAAAGATTCCACTTCGTTCAAAAAAGGCAAAAATATATTAAGTTTAATCGCTGTTAATTTGGCGATCGCCTTTATTTGTCTGGAAGCTTTGTCGCTAGCTTTTTATTTTATCAATCAAAAACAATTTTTTTATACGAGAACCAAAGGTAAAGAAAAAGTAGTAGAAGATATTGAAAGGCTCGGAATTCGACTCGATGAATCTATCGTAGAAAGACTGCACCCGTTTTTTGGTTACGTGCTCAAACAAGGTGCTTTTACTAATGAAAGATTAAAGTTAAAAGTCAACAAACAAGGCTTTTTTTCCCTCTACGAATATCCGTTTGTCAAAACCAACAAAAATCAATTTATTATTGGGATCTTCGGCGGATCGGTTGCTAACAACTTTGCGGTAGACGAATACGTCACTCAAAGATTGTCTAAAAAGTTAAACAGTTATCCAGAATTTGCCAATAAAGAAATTGTAGTTTTAAATTTCGGTAACGGAGGCTACAAGCAGCCGCAACAATTATTGATATTAAATTACTTTCTGGCTTTGGGTCAAGAGTTAGATTTAGTCATCAATATTGACGGTTTTAACGAAGTAGCACTGTCAAATTTAAACAACAAAGCTCGATTAGAACTAGGAATGCCCAGCGTTCAACACATACAGCCGCTGACGGGTTTAGCCAACAACAACTTGTCGCCGGAAGCCATGAGTTCGATCGTGCAAATTAGCGAAACTAAAAAAGAGTTAAAAACAGGTATTGACAAATTGCAAACTTGTCAGCTTGCTTTGTGTCACGCTGTTACCTCGCTGAGAGTGAAACAATTAGTCAACAATTACCAGCAAGCCGTTGTCAAGTACGACGCGCAAGTCAAACAATCCAACCCAGACACGGCAAATAGCGGTATAGTATACCTTCCCAAAGCTGACTCTGTTTTCTCGGATGCTGCTGCTTTTGATAAAATGGCGTCGATGTGGTACGAATCGTCGATCGGGATGAATCAAATTTTATCAAGTAGAAAGATCGAATATTTTCACTTTATCCAACCCAACCAGTATTATCAAACTACACGAACCTTTACCGCCGAGGAGAAAGAAATCGCGATTGACAAGAATAGTCCTTACATTGAAGGGGTGAAAAAAGGTTATCCGGTACTGTTGTCCAAAGTCGATGATTTGCAAAAAGCTGGGGTTAACGTTTTTAACGCGGTGAATATTTTGGACAATACTAAAGAAACAGTTTACAAAGATGCCTGCTGCCACTATAATTCAGTAGGAGACGAACTGCTGGCAAACTATGTTTCCAGTTCCATTATTAAAGTAGTAAGAAAGCCGAAATAGATATTTATGAAAAAATTTAAATTAATTAAGCAAAGCCAAGAAATTATAAAAATTGCTGCGATCAACTTGGCGCTTTTACTCGTTTTTCTAGAACTCGGTTCCTTGGGATGGTATTTTCTCAAGCACAAGCAATTTTTCTATACTAGACAAAAGACGCAAGATAAGTCGGCCTTAGGAATCAATTTAGAAGGAGTGCGGCTGAATCAGTCTATTGTCGAAAGGTTTCATCCTTTTTTTGGGTTTGTTCAAAAACCCAGCGATGATTTTCGACCGGGTTTTAAGGTTAACAATTACGGATTTATTTCTCCTTATGATTACCCTTTGAAGAAAACTAAGAAAAATCAATTTATTATTGGAGTTTTTGGCGGTTCGGTGGCTTCTAATTATGGAATATTTGAAGTTAAAAATAAAATTTTACCTGGATACCTCAAACAGGTTCCCGGTTTACAGGATAAAGAGTTTGTAATTTTGTCTTTTGCTACTGGAGGCTACAAGCAGCCGCAACAGTTATTGATTTTAAACTATTTTTTGGCCTTAGGTCAAGAATTAGATATGGTTGTAAATATAGATGGCTTTAATGAAGTAGCACTTTCTAATCTCAACAATAAAAATAAAATAGATTTGGCGATGCCAAGTATCCAACACATTCTGCCACTGACTCAGTTAGCGAATAATAGTCTTTCTGTAAAAGCTATGAAAACAACTATTAGAATTCAAGAAACTAAAACTCAGATCGATCGGGGGTTGGAAAGTTTGCAACACTGTTCTTTCGCTGCGTGCGATGCTTTGACTTCTGTTTACGTTCAAAATTTAGTCAACAATTATCGCAAAGATACGATCGCCTTTGAGAAAGAACGGACTAAACCCCAAAAAGATGACGGCGGTAGCGTTATTTATATCAATACTAATAAGTCGGTTTTAGAGGATGCAGCAGCTTTTGAAAAAATGGCATGGAATTGGGCAAAAAGTTCAATATTTATGAATAAAGTATTGTCTGCTAGCAATGTGCCGTATTTTCAGGTTTTGCAGCCAAATCAATATTATCAGACGAAAAGGGTGTTTGGTGATGCTGAAAAGGAGATTGCTTTTAACAAGGACACTCCTTATGCTAAGGCTGTGGAAATTGGCTATCCGGCTCTTTTGAGTAAGTTTCCGAATTTGAAAAAAAACAATGTTGATATATTGAATGCTGTGAATGTTTTTGACAAGACTAAGGATGCTGTTTATGTAGATAGCTGCTGTCATTACAATCAGGCTGGAGAGGTGGTTTTTAGCAATTATGTTGGGAGATATATTTTAGATGCTTTGCGGAAGGATGAAAGAAAAAAGAAGAAGTGATATCATTTCCGGTAACACCGTCAGGTGATGTTGACTGTTGACTGTTGACTGTTGACTGTTAAGAGGGCCCGCACTCACAGGCACCGCCCCTACTGACTGTTGACTCGATTTTATTATTCCGATGCAACCGTCCACGATATGATATTATGTCCGGTTGATTCGTTATTGTACAATTTGCGAACTCGTAGGGCGGGTTCACCAACAATATATAAAAACCCGCCCCACTCACCAATAATTCCCATCAACCTGATATTTATATTTAATTCCTAAATGTAGGTGATGATTTGTCGTTGGGTGGGGGCGGGTTTTTGAGATTGTTTGTTTCCGGCGATGATGGTTGGTGAACCCGCCCCTAGGGGTATTATGTCGGCGGATTAAAATTACATGGTTTTTAGGTTTTGTGATTGCTAGTGACTCGATCGCCCGCAGAGTCGATCGGCATTACCAATATCTTATCAACTCGGTTGCCGTCCATATCGACTACTTCGACGCGCAAACCGTTCCACTCAAAATGCTCGGCTGCTGTCGGAATTTTGCCCAAATTTGTAATCACAAAACCGCCCATTGTGTGGTAGCTCCCCCTATTTTCTAATGATAGTTCTTCGAGACCAAACATTTCAAAAAAATCTTCTACCGCCAGCATTCCGTCTAACAGCCAAGAACCGTCCTCGCGCTGAACTGCTTGGGGTTCGTCCGCATCTTCTACTGAGGGAAAGTCGCCAACGAGTTCGACTAAAATGTCGTTGACTGTCACCAATCCTTGAATAACGCCGTATTCGTCTACTACCAAGGCAATTTGATTGCTAGATTGCTTGAAAAGCTCTAATACTTTTAAACCGCGCGTGCTTTCAGGCACAAATAAAGGCCTGCGTAAAGAAGCACTTAAATCGAGGGGTTGACCGGTCAAAGTGCGAGACAGCATATCGGTAACGTGTACTAAACCGACAACGTTATCGAGTCCGCCCTGACAAACAGGAAACCGAGAATGACCGCTGCCGAGCATTTTTTGGCGGTTTTCTTCTACTGAGTCGTCGAGGTCGAGCCAAGTAAGATCGGGCCGCGGGGTCATTAAGGCGCTGACTCGCCGATCGCCCAAACGAAAGACTCTTTCTACCATGTCTTGTTCGGCTTCTTCAAAGGTTCCGGCCTCGGTTCCTTGCTCGATTAAAACTTTGATTTCTTCTTCTGTAACTTGCGGTTCTGTTGAAGGCGAAATCCCCATGATTCGCAGCACTAAGTCAGTGGAATAACTTAAAACATAAACGGCGGGAGCGCCAATTTTTGAAAGCATTCGCATGGGAATAGCGACACTGGAGGCGATCGGCTCTGGGTTGTTGAGGGCCAGCCGCTTTGGCACGAGTTCGCCGATAATTAGGGTTAGATAAGTGATTGTTAAAACTGCTACTACTGAGGCGATCGCCCCTGAGTAGGGTTCCACAGCCGGAATCAAGCGCAACAGAGGTTCTACTCTTTTAGAAACCGTCGTTTCTCCGAAAGCGCCGGACAGGATAGCCAGCAGCGTAATCCCGATTTGAACTGTCGGCAAGAACTGATTGGGGGCATTAGCCAGATCCAGCGCTACACGGGCATTGAGCGAACCCTGGTTGGCCATCTGTTGCAGTCTCACCTTCCGTACTGAGATGATGGCCATCTCTGACATCACAAACACGCCATTGAGGAAAACCAGCAGGAGAACAATCAGAAGGTCTATACTTGGGGACATTTCTCAAATTATCGGTGGTAAAGGCGAAGCACACTGCCGGGTTAGTCGATTTTAGATTTTAGATTGAATTGAATCCACAATCTGGGATCTGTGTCAATCTAGATCGACAATCTCGATTTGGCGATCGACCTGTCCCTAGATTAACGGAACTGGCTTGCTGCGATCGCAAGTTCGAGATTTTTATAGAATGCCTCTAGCAGAAATCTACCTGTAGTTGAGTGGCACTGCCAACATCCGATCGACACAATGATAGATGTTTGTCGTACAATCGAACTTACTAGCCAGAGGGAAAGACCTCCCAAGGCCGATCGGGGGATTAAAATTAACAGCCCATGACTTTCTCTTCGATAATTCGTACCTTGGGGCGATCGCCCCTAGCCACAGAACTTCTCAACAAGCTCAAACGGCATCATTGCCTGCAACTGACAGGCATAGCCCGCTTACCTAAAGGTTTGGTAGCTTCTGCCCTCGCCCAGGAAGAAGGGCGAAACCTATTAGTCGTGACAGCAACTCTGGAAGAAGCAGGCCGCTGGGTAGCATCTCTAGAGGCAATGGGCTGGCAAACCGTACATTTTTACCCTACTTCCGAGGCTTCGCCCTACGAGGTATCTTACTCGGACGAGAACGAAATGACTTGGGGGCAAATGCAGGTGCTCGCCGACTTGGCGGACAAGGAAGAAACAACCGCCAGCGCATCGAAGCCGATCGCCATTGTCGCCACAGAAAGAGCTCTCCAGCCTCATTTACCGCCTGTAAGTGCTTTTGAACCCTACTGTCTGACGCTGAAGCGAGGCGAAGTTCAAGACTCCAAAATACTTGACCGCCAACTGGCATCGATGGGTTACGATCGGGTGAATTTGGTAGAAATGGAGGGCCAGTGGAGCCGCCGGGGCGATATTGTCGATGTGTTTCCCGTGGCGGCGGAGTTGCCGGTGCGGCTCGAATGGTTCGGGGATAATTTGGAACAACTGCGGGAGTTCGATCCGTCTTCGCAGCGATCGCTCGATAAGGTCGATCGATTAATCTTAACTCCTACTAACTTTAACACAATTATTAAAGCGGTCTTAGCCGAAAAAACAGTTGACAAAATCAACGAATTCGGATCTGATGACACAGAAAACGAAGCAGAAAAATTTGTCCGCAGGCTGTTGGGTTTGGCCTTTGAAAAACCCGCATCTTTGTTGGATTATTTGCCGGAAAATACTTTAGTTGCAGTTGACGAACCTGCAGGGTGCGAAGCTCACAGCAACTGCTGGTTTGAGAACGCACAGGAACAGTGGGAAAGTTGCAATCTGGAATCTGCGGCGGCTGGGGAAACTCAAAATCTGCCAGTTGCTAATTTGCAGGTTCCGAAAATTCACCGCACTTTTGCTGAATCTATGGTGGATGTCGCAGGTTTCGATCGGCTGGAACTTTCAGAATTAGCCGAAGATTCTGCAACTGGAAAATCTCCAATGCCTGCGATTAATTTGGCTTCTCGGCCGGTACCGGTGATGCCTCACCAATTTGCTAAACTCTCTCAAATGCTCCGGGAAGAGCGCGATCGGGGTTTTACCATTTTTCTGGTTTCGGCTCAACCGAGCCGCTCTGTTGCTCTGCTGTCGGAACACGACTGTCCGGCTCAGTTTGTGGTGAATCCGCGCGACTTTTTGGCGATCGACAAGTTGCAGTTGCAGCACGTTCCGGTGGCTTTGAAGTACAGCGGGCTGGCAGAGTTGGAAGGGTTTATTTTGCCGACTTTTCGGATTGTGGTAATTACCGATCGGGAATTCTACGGCCAGCATTCTTTGGCAACTTTTAGCTACGTCCGCAAACGCCGCCGCGCTGCTTCTAAAAAAGTTGACCCGCACCAGTTGAGTCCGGGGGATTTTGTGGTGCACCGCCAGCACGGAGTTGGCAAGTTTCTCAAGTTGGAACGCTTGACGATCGATCGGGAAACTCGCGAATATTTGGTGCTCCAATACGCTGACGGTACTCTGAGAGTCGCGGCCGACCAGTTGGGCGCGCTGTCGAGGTTTCGGACTGTCGGCGATAAAGCGCCGGATCTCAACAAGCTGACGGGTCAAACTTGGGAAAAAACTAAGACAAAAGTTCGCAAAGCTGTTAAGAAATTGGCAGTCGATTTGCTGAATCTTTACGCTAAAAGAGCTAAACAACAAGGTTATGCTTTTCCTCCCGATATGCCTTGGCAGCAAGAGTTAGAGGATTCTTTTCCCTACCAGCCAACGCCGGATCAGTTGAAGGCAACTCTGGATGTGAAACGTGACATGGAGGGCGATCGACCTATGGATCGCCTGGTCTGCGGCGATGTCGGTTTTGGCAAGACGGAAGTCGCTCTCAGAGCTATTTTTAAGGCGGTTACAGCGGGCAAGCAGGTGGCTTTGCTCGCCCCGACGACGATTTTGACCCAACAGCACTATCACACCCTCTCAGAGCGTTTTTCGCCTTATCCTATCCAAGTTGGTTTGCTCAATCGCTTTCGCACAGAAACCGAGCGCCGGGAAATTCACAAGCGCTTGGGCACAGGAGAGCTAGACGTGATTGTCGGTACTCAATCTGTTTTGAGCAAGGCGATTAAATTTCGGGATTTGGGCCTGTTGGTGGTGGACGAAGAACAGCGGTTTGGCGTTAAACAAAAGGAAGCGATTAAAGCTCTGAAAACTGAAGTAGATGTGCTCACTCTCACCGCAACGCCGATTCCCCGGACTTTGTATATGTCGCTGTCGGGGATTCGGGAGATGAGTTTGATCGCGACTCCCCCGCCCAGCCGCCGCCCGATTCAAACTCATTTGGCACCCTACGATTTGGAAGTTGTGCGGACTGCTATTCGTCAAGAGTTGGACAGGGGCGGTCAGGTTTTTTATGTCGTGCCCCGGATTGAGGGGATTGATGAGTTGGCGGATACGTTGCAAACAATGGTTCCGGGGGCGAGAATTGCGATCGCCCACGGTCAAATGGAGGCTTCGGAACTAGAATCGATCATGCTGACTTTTAGTGCCGGGGAGTTCGATATTTTGGTGTGCACGACGATTATTGAGTCGGGTTTGGATATTCCGCGTGTCAATACAATTTTGATTGAAGACGCGCAGCGGTTCGGTTTGGGCCAACTCTACCAGTTGCGGGGCAGGGTGGGGCGCGCGGGGATTCAAGCTCACGCTTGGCTGTTTTATCCGAAGCAGAACAAGCTTTCGGATGCTGCAAGGCAGCGGCTGCGGGCTATTCAAGAGTTCGCGCAGTTGGGTTCTGGTTATCAGTTGGCTGTCCGGGATCTGGAAATTCGGGGCTCTGGTGATGTTTTGGGTACGGAACAGTCCGGTCAAATGGAGGCGATCGGTTTTGATTTGTATGCTGAAATGTTAGAGGAGGCAATTCGCGAAATTAAAGGTCAGGAAATTCCCAAGGTTGAGGACACACAAATCGACCTCAGTTTGACTGCGTTTATTCCTGCTGATTATATCGGAGATTTGGCTCAAAAAATGAGCGCTTACCGTTCTGTGGCTTCTGCTAATACCCTAGAAGATTTGCAGCAGATTCGGGCCGATTGGTGCGATCGTTACGGGCCCATTCCCCTTCCCGCCCAGCAACTTATCCGCGTTGTCGAACTCAAACAAATCGCCAAGCAAATCGGTTTTTCTCGCATCAAACCGGAAAACAAGCAGCACATTGTTTTGGAAACGCCGATGGAGGAACCTGCTTGGAATTTGCTAAAAGCTAATTTGCCGGAACATTTGCGCTCTCGTTTTGTCTACAGCAAGGGGAAGGTCACTATTCGAGGTATGGCGGTTTTGACTGCCGAAAAGCAGTTGGATAATTTGATAGATTGGTTGGGTAAAATGCAGGACGCTTTGCCAGAAGCAAATATTTTTTAAAATCCTATCAATTTGTCTTTCGCCATGCAACAGCAGTCCCAGCGATCCGCTCTTTATATCGTTTCCGGTTGCATCGGAATAATAAAATCGAGTCAACAGTCACCTGACGGTACAACCGGAATTGATATTACCCAACACTTGTTTTATCTTTTGGAGCAAATATCAAATCTCAAATATCAAATCGACGCTCCGCACGGGTTGCCAGAAACCAGGTTTCCCCCCAAAAATACTGGTTTAAAACCATCTATCTCGGTTCGAGATCGTTGTGAGGTATGCCCTGCGCGGGCCAATGCCCTATCCCTCCGCTTCGCTCCAGCGGTACCTCATCTTTCGCTTGAAATGCTATATCTCGGTTAAACAACCCGGTTTCTTTGCAGGCAAGTGCCTGAGCCAGAAGCATAATACCGATGGAACCCAAAAAAATATTACTGCTGTTTTAAAGATTATTTTAGCTGCATAAAGGATTAAAATAGTGAAAAAGTTAGTGTGTGTTTTTTTTGCGATCGCGCTAACGCAAGGAGTACCAACGATGGTTCAAGCTCAACCAAATATTGACCCCATCGACCGGGTTGTCAGTGCTGGATTGATGAATAAAGATGCTAGCGGCAATTTTAATGCTGAGGGCCTTGTCAGCCGCGCTGATTTGGCGGTTATTTTAGTAAAAACCTTTGGTTTGGAACGGCGGAAAACAGCTCAGAAATCGGATGTGGAATTGTCGGACGTACCTAAAAATTACTGGGCTTACAGTGCGATTCAAACTGCTGTGAAAACTGGAACAATGAGTGGATATCGCGACGGAATGTTTTTCCCAAATCAAAGGGTGACTCGCGCTGAGGCTTTGGCAATTTTTGCTCAAGCTTACGGCATTTTTCAGTTTCCCGACGCTACTGTTGCCGAGATTTTAGCTAGGTATCCAGATGCAGGGGCAATCCCTAGTTGGGCTAGAAAGTCTATGGCTACTGCACTTTATGAAGGGTTTGTTAATGTTGAATTCGGAACTAATAAAATTAGTCCTTTGAAGCCGATGACTCGCTGGGATATCGCTTACGCTTTGAGCAAGTATTTGGAACGGCAGGTAAGGCCAAATTCTCTACCGGTGCCTGACGAACAGCCTCCCAATCGCGGCATAGGTAGGTGATAAGTCCAAAAATCTATAGCAAAACCATTTGATTTGTAAACAATGGATTCAATCATCACAAACGTTTCAGGTGGTTCTACATTCACAACTCAAATAGACTTGCTATATAGCCTTTCTCAGAAAGATGAGGTGCTGTCGGCCTCCGTGGGCACAGGCCAAACTGGGCATACCTCACAACCCTTGAGAACCGCTATATCTAGGTTGGGTTGCTGCGGCATTTTAACATACAATTTCAGGTAGTAATAAATATGTAGTGAAGTTTAATTACAGTAATTGAATACATAGGATAATTTTATAACTCACACAATCAAATTTTGTGATTTTAATATTTTTTACGCGCTCGAATGTAGATTGAGTTACGTATCCGCTCAATAAGTAGGGGTAGCAGAGCAAAAAAAAGTAAGCAGAGTACACAAAGTGTCATAAAATAGGAAACATGATGCCAAATATTTTTTCACAAGACAAGTCATCCTCAGATTTACTGCAAACCATCGACCCAAAAGGGATTGCAGACGAATCAATGCGTCAGACAGTAGAGATATTACTGAATCTAATAGAGCAATTACAATTAAAAGTCAAAGACTTGAAGTCAGAAAATCAACGTTTGAAAGATGAAAACAACCGATTGAAGGGAGAACAAGGAAAACCAGACATCAAAGCTAACTCCAAAGGATTCAAAAGTCAGCACTCATCAGAAAAAGAACGAAAAACGCCAAAAAAGCACAAAAAAGGCAGTAAGAACGCCACGATTAAAATAGATCGAGAAGAAATACTAGAATACCCCAAAGACCAACTGCCAGCAGATGCAAAATTCAAAGGATACGAACAAGTAATCATTCAAGATATCAGCTTGGCAACCGACAACATATTATTTCGCAAACAGAAATATTACTCACCCTCAGTTGGGAAAACTTATGTAGCAGAATTACCAAGGGGCTACGAAGGAGAATTTGGACCAGGAATAAAAGCCTTAATTATCAGTTTGTACTATGGGGGCAATATGACGATGCGGCAAACTACTAGAATTTTTAGCAGATTTAGGTATTTCCATTTCAGCAGGCTATTTATCCAACCTGTTAATCAAAAACCACTCCGGTTTTGAAACCGAGAAAAAAGAAGTTTATGATTCAGGACTAGCGAGTAGTCCTTGGCAACACTTCGACCAAACAGGTGCGCGTGTAGGTGGAGTCAAC
>NZ_JADEXD010000138.1 GCF_015207285.1 Tychonema sp. LEGE 07203
TCAATCAAGAAACCACTCTCAAGCGTAGCTTGCCACAGAAAAGGAAACGGGCTGCAATGAATGATGAATACATGATGCTTCTTCTCAAATCCTTTTGTCAAGACTGATTGAGATGCTCTTACCCTGCGGCTAATAGTTTGCCATCGGGACTGACGACTAAACTACTCATTTTCTCTCGCTGTCCATCCAGAACTGCTTCTAGTTCGGCTGTTTGCAGATTCCACACTGTCAGTCCCTTCGGGGTAAAACCAATTAGAAAATTACTGCTCAGTGTCATACTAAATAGTCTAAATATCTCACGAGAAAAGCCTTTTTTTGCCTTGATTTTTCCTGTTTTTAAATCCGATACTTGCACATCAAAAGATCTTTTTCCTGTTTTTATGATACTAACCAGTGTCTGCCCATCTAAACTGATGCGTGCTCTGTCTGAAGCAGGGCTAAAAAAATTTTGGAGGACTTGTTGCTGGTTTGTTGTTACATCCCACGCCACAAGTTTACTACTCGGTAAAGTAAAAAGTACCGTTTTGCCATCTGGACTAATGTCATCGAAATGGATATAGGGTAATGTTGCTTTTTGCTTACCCGTTGCGATATCCCAGACTTTGATTTCACGATCTATACCGTCAGCGACACTAATAACAGTCTTTCCATCAGAGGCTATATGAACATGAAGAACACTGCCAGAGTGACCTTTTAGTATCTGAGGAGGTCGATCGAAGGTAATATCCCAGATGCGAACTATACGATCGCCACCAGCAGTGACAACAGTTTTACCATCAGGAGCGATCGCCAGATCGTTAATTTCACCTGAATCACTCCGCAGTGTTTTTTTCAACTTTCCTGTTTGCAATTCCCAGACTTTAATTGTTTTATCTTGACCACCACTTACCAGAGTTTGACCGTCAGCACTGAGAACAATGTCAGAAACTGTAGGATGCCCCTCTAGGGTGCGAAAAAGGGGAAAATTGCAATAGGGAGATTTGACTGCATCATGCGAACAGTACATCCGTCTGTGTTGCACAAAAGGCAAGACTTCCCAAGGATCGTTTCCCAGAAGAATTAGAGTGGTGGCTGCCAGAATCCATAAGGCTATGCGTTTCCAGTTCCCGGACTTTAAAATTTTCATTAGGTTTCTCCATAGCTTCAGAAGCGAACCGTAAATTCTTAGACTTAGCCTCAAATTTTCATCAAATTTTTATTTGGGCCTGACATTCTAGCTGGAGAAGGTTCACAACTGGCGGGGTGAGGAATAGATTGCCCTTCAGAGGAGTGGATGTTTTCATCACACCGGTTCGCTAAATGTCAGGAGGAAATTTTTATGCGATCAAAGTCGTTGCAGTTGAGTTCGTTATCGATCGCTCGTTACGGGTCTAGTTTTGTTTTGGGATTAATGTTGTGTATGGCTTCGGCTCCGGTGCTAGCGCACGTTGGGCATAACAGCGAGTTTGCAGGTGGCGATGCGGCCAAGATTATGCAACCGATCGAGGTCGATGCGAATAAGGCGGCAGCATTGGGAATTAAGACAGAGGCGATCGCCCCCACTCCCGATGGAGGTATTCTGAAAGTTCCCAGCACCAGCTTAGTTGATGCCAATGGGCAAAAGCTCGTCTACATCCAGGAAGGAACAACCTACAAACCAATCTCAGTTCAGATTGGTAGCGATTCTGGAGATGTGGTGGAAATTAAAGAAGGGAATCTAGTTTCGGGAAATCAGATTGTGACGCAGGGCGCAACACTCTTGTACTCCGAGGCATTGCGAGGTAAACCGCAAGCAGCAGCGCCAGCATCGCCCGCCACATCGCCCGCTACATCGCAAGCAGAAACGCAGCCTGCTCAAGGATCGTCACCTTTGATGTGGGTAGCAGGCGCAGGAGTTTTACTGGTGGGTGGATTCGCCGTCTTTGGGTTAAAAGGCAAAGACCAGTAGACATTCAAAAACCAAGATTTTTGGTGACTGTCGATCGCGACTGAGTAAATCTCTTTACTCCGTCTCCTAAAAGCTTGCCTCATGATATCCAAATTTCATCCTTATGTTAAACGTCATCCCCAAATGGTCTATTGCTCAACGATGGTTAGTGGTGTTCGGGGCGATCGCCCTGACCATCTGGAGCCTGCATACTGTAAGTCGAATGCCCCTCGACGTGTTGCCCAACTTTGCGCCCCCTCAAGTAGAAGTACAAACCGAAGCCCCCGGTCTAGCCCCGGAAGCGGTGGAATCCTTGGTGACGTTACCGCTAGAAAGTGCGGTCAACGGCACACCAGGAGTTGAAGTCGTCCGTACCTCCTCCGCCGTAGGAATTTCTGTGTTGCGGGTCGTTTTCAAGTGGGGTACTGACCCTTATCAAGCTCGTCAACTGGTGGCAGAGCGTTTGCAGGACGCGCAAGACCGACTTCCAGAAGGCATAGGTACACCGCAGATATCGCCCTTAGCTCCCCCCATCGGAACGGTGATTCAATATGCTTTCACGTCAGATACTACATCGATCATGGAAGTGCGGCGTTTGGTGGATGGCAAAATCAACAATCGCTTGCTGGCAGTTCCAGGCGTATCGCAAGTGCTAGTCTACGGCGGAGAAATTCAGCAGTTTCAGGTCATTGCTAATCCTGAAAAACTCAAAGCGTTGAAGGTTTCCCTTCAGGAAGTCGTCAAGGCGACAAACGAGGCAAATGCCAAAACCGCAGGTGGATTGTTGATTGACAGCGAGCGCGAATTAGTGATTCGGGGACAGGGACAAATCGAGACGATCGCAGATTTGCAAAAAGCAGTCGTCAAGGTGCAGGAGGGAAAACCGATTCAACTGCAGGATGTGGCAGAGGTGAAGATTGGGGCTGCACTCCAGCGAGGCGATGCCAGTTGGAATACTAAACGCGCTGTAGTGCTGATGGTGAACAAGCAACCGTTGGTAGATAGTCCCACCGTCACCCAAGCCATCATCGAGGCGATGGAGGAAATTAAACCAGGTTTACCCCAGGATGTGAAGGCGAATGTCACTTTCCGGCAAGATGCCTACATTGATGCTTCGGTGGGTAATGTGCGATCGGCATTGATCGAAGGCAGCATTATAGTCGCAGCCATCCTGATTCCGTTCCTGATGAACTGGCGCACTCTCTCGGTCTGTTTGTTCGATTTCTTTCTGACGCTACTGTTCTCACTGTTGGTGTGTTCCTGGATCGGGCTGGAACTCAACACCATGACCCTTGGCGGATTGGTAGTGGCGATCGGGACAGCAGTCGATGATGCGATCGTCTACTGCGAAAACACCTACCGCCGCTTGCGGGAAAATCGCCTCTCACCCAATCCCAAACCACCAATGGATGTGATTTTTGAAGGTTCTCAGGAGGTGCGCGAGTCGCTGATTGGAGCCACGTTAATTGGGATTATTGTCTTTTCACCGATTTTTACACTTTCTGGCGTGGAAGGGCGCATCTTCACCCCAATGGGCATTGCCTACTTGGTGGTGGTAGTCATCTCCAGCCTGGAATCGCTGATTGTTTCGCCTGCACTGTGTGCCATTCTGTTGCCCCACAGACGGATGCAGACGACAGAACCATTCCTAGCAACGTTTTCCAAACAAGTTTACCATCCATTGCTACAGTTGGCGATGCGTCGCTCTAGCTTGATTTTGGGATTTGCTACAGCGTCAATGGTGGCGGCGATGCTGATTGTGCCGACATTAGGACGGGATTTTCTGCCAACCTTCCAGGAACGATCGCTGATGAATGCGATCGCCCTGTATCCGGGTTCCTCACTGGAAGCAACCAATCGCGTTGGGTTAGCGATTCAAACAGCGCTTAAGGATGACCCCCGGTTTGAATCAGTACAACTGCGATCGGGCCGTGCTCCGGGCGACCCAGATGCGGCATCGGTGAACTTGGCACACTTGGACGTGGAACTGAGTGAAGCAGCGATGAAAAACCGTCCTGCAGCGATTGAAGCTTTGCGCGAAGTATTTGGTCAGTTTCCGGGAGTTGCCGGCAATGTCGGTGGATTTATCAGTCACCGCATGGATGAAGTGTTGTCGGGGGTGAGAAGTGCGATCGCCATTAAAGTATTTGGCAACGACTTACAAGAACTCCGCCGCATTGGAGAACAAATCGAAACAACAATGAAAGGCGTGAAGGGATTGGTAGACCTTCAGCTTGAACCCCAAATTCCGATCCGTCAAGTACAAATTCAATTTAATCGAGATGCAGCCGCTCGCTACGGATTGACGATCGCCCAATTATCAGATTTCACTGAAACAGCCCTGAATGGTCGAGTGGTTGGTCAAGTGCCCGATGGTCAACAGTTGGTCGATGTGCTGGTTTGGGTCAATGAATCTGCCCGCCGCAATCTCAACACGATTCGCAACCTGCAAGTTAATACCCCAACAGGTCAAATCATCCCGCTTTCGGAAGTGGCAAAGGTTGACTTTGGCAAGGGCCCGAACACAATTAACCGGGAAAATGTCTCGCGTTTAATTGTGGTGTCAGCCAACATACAGGGACGCGATGTTGCTTCAGTCGTCGGTGACATTCGCGCCAAGGTCAAGCAATCGGTGCAACTGCCCCAAGGTTACTACATTCAGTACGGCGGACAGTATGAGTCGGAACAACGGGCTGCTCAAAACTTCCTAATTTTCGGAATATTAGCGGTGGTGGCGATCGCAGTATTGATGTACTTCACGGTAAAATCCATTCCTGCGATGCTGATGGTGATGATCAATTTACCATTAGCACTGGTTGGCGGTGTCATCTCAGTGCTGCTAACGGGCGGTGTTCTCTCTGTTCCGTCAATGGTCGGCTTTGTGACCTTGTTTGGGGTGGCGACGCGCAATGGATTGCTGCTGGTAGACAACTACAACACCAAACTTGCACAAGGAATGCCACTTTCCAAGGTAATTGTAGAAGGCTCGACGGAACGGTTGCTGGCGATTCTGATGACTGCACTCACCTCGGCTTTGGGCTTAATTCCCTTAGTTTTAAGCGGTGGGGCTGGTAAGGAATTGTTGCAGCCATTGGCGATCGTTGTCCTCGGCGGACTCTTTACCTCAACCGCACTCTCTCTAATGGTTCTACCTGCATTGTATGCTCGATTTGGCAAGTTTTTGATGCCTAAACGGATGATGGAAACAACCGAGTTGAGAAACTATGCCATTGAGCAGACACCAACCAAAGAGGACGAGGTTGCCCTAAAATGAGAATTCTGCTGGCGGAAGACGAACCAGATTTAGGTGCGATCGTGCAACGCACTTTGAGCCGCGAAAAGTACCTGGTCGATTGGGTGCAAGATGGCACAACTGCTTGGAACTATCTGGAAGACCAATGGACAGAGTACACGGTGGCGATTTTTGACTGGTTGCTACCGGGAACTTCTGGGCTAGAACTTTGCCAACGTTTGCGCCGGCAGAATAATCCTTTACCCGTTTTGATGTTGACAGCAAAAGATCGCACGGAGGATATGGTGGCTGGCCTGGATGCTGGGGCTGATGACTATCTGATGAAACCGTTTGTGAAAGCGGAGTTGTTAGCCCGGTTGCGGGCACTCCAGCGACGGGGACGGAGTTTGTCGCCGGAACAGTCGCCCCATTTTAATTCTGACCAACTTGAGGCGGGGAGATTGCGGCTTAATTATACTACATCAACCATCTCTACTGCGGGTGACGGGGAACAGCAAAGGGTGATTCCTCTGACGGCTAATGAGTTTCGGTTACTGGAATATTTCATGCAGCACCCGAATCAAATCCTCACGCGCGATCGACTTCTGACTCGGCTGTGGGATGTGGATACTGATCCGATGAGCAATGTAGTTGCTGCTAGAATTCGTCTGTTGCGCCGCAAGCTGGCAGATTATGGCTGTGACGGCATGATTGAAACGGTTCATGGATTCGGTTATCGCTTGAACAAGTAACTAAGTAGAAGGAAGAAGGAAGAAGGAAGAAGGAAGAAGGAAGAAGGAAGAAGGCCCTTCGACACTTCGCTCAGGAACCGCTTCAGTCAACAGTCAACAGTCAACAGTCAACAGATAATATGCACTCCAACAAGCTATTTAACCGCACGCGCTGGCAACTCGCAGGCTGGTATGCGATCGTCACAGCTATGTTGTTCGGTATCTGCGGTGTTGGAGTATATCAGGTTGTATCTTACACGCAGCGATACATCCTCCAGCAAAAACTACAGGACTTAGCCGGAACGCTGCATGACACTATCGAACCTGAATTACAACAACCGGGACAGATTTCATCTAGCTTGAAAACTATCCTGCCCGGTCTTTGTCTGTGGAATGAAAACTGTCACTCTTCAAGCAATGACGGCGCGCGACATACTGCTAGAGTGTTTCAGCAGGAAGGCTATTATCTCCGTTTTTTAGACGAATCTGGACGTGTTTTAGCGACGAGTGGAGAGCAGCCGAATGTATTAAAACGTTTTGCCCCAAGGGAGTTTTGGCAGGTTCTGAATTGTTCTAAGGGCGATCGCTTTTATCAAATTTCTCTACTGCTGCGAACAAACAGCGGTTTGCCTTGGGGTTATCTGCAAATTGGGCGATCGCTCAAAGAATGGGATTCCTATCTTAACATCTTGCGACTGCTCCTATTTTTGGGCTTACCTTTTGCGATGCTGTTACTGGGAGGAGCGAGTTGGTGGTTAGCGGGAGTAGCGATGCAACCAATTTATCAGTCCTATCGCCAGATGCAACAATTCACCTCGGATGCGGCTCATGAATTGCGAACGCCTCTGGCTGTCATTCAGACTACTGTTGAGGATACTCGTCTTGCTGAAGACTTACCAGAGGTTAATCAAAACCTGGATATTATCGAACGACAAAACATCCGCCTCTCCAGGTTAGTCAAAGATTTACTGTTCATTTGTCGAATTGAACAACAACAGATTTCGACTCAATTGCAGCCTTGCTCTCTCAACGATCTGATCGGCGATTTGGTAGAGGAACTTGCAGGTTTGGCAATGATGGGTGAGGTGCATTTGAAATTAGAAATTCGTGCCTCACAAGCCACTATGATTCTTGGGGATGAAGTCCAACTTTACCGTATGGTAACGAACTTAATTACCAACGCCATTCACTACACTCCCCCAGGAGGACTAATCCTTGCTATCCTCGATTGCACGGACAAGGAAGCCGTGATTCAAGTTCAAGATAGGGGTGTTGGTATCGCCCCAGCCGAACAAACGCGAATTTTTGATCGTTTCTACCGAGTGCAGAGCGATCGCTCTAGAGCCACAGGAGGGGCAGGATTAGGGCTATCGATTGCGAGTGCGATCGCCCACGCTCATCAAGGCAGCATTCAAGTTGAGAGCGAGTTAGGCAAAGGCAGTACATTTACAATCCGTCTACCACTCAAATAAGAACTATTTGGATTCGGGAAAACTTAGTGACTATGAGAAGTTCGGGAGCGAGTGGTTCAACCGACTCGTTGGAGTATACAAACGAAGTCTCTACAGAATCTCAGCCAGTTTAGCCCGATCGATTTGTCACCGGGCGGGCGATCGAGCTAAACTGAGAACTGAGGTCAACTTCGATCGGAGGCAGCCCTCAAACTTCTTGGAAGAAACCGTTTCACCTAGGAGTGGGTCAAGCCCACTTTTTTTGTTGCATTAGTCGCAGCCAAACGGCTGAGGGAATCACACCTGCAAGCTGAAGACTTGCCGGCGGCAGCCGAGGCAACAAAGTCATCCGCCGGCTAGAAAGCAGAAAGTAGAAGGCAGAATTTAAACCCCACAAGCTCATCATCGGGCTTGAAAATCTGACATCTTTTTCTTCATTCCCCCGCAAAATATGAAATTTTTTACCCTCATATCTTGCGGTCAAAAATCAGGTCGGTGGGAGATTTGAGATACTTCGACTTCGCGAGCGTACAAGTTTGAGATTTGAGATTGACTCCACAGATTAATCTGGGAAGCCGAACTTGAGTCTAAAATTTTTAGCTTTACCCGATGAAGTCGGGGGACCGATCCCCGTTTTTTGGTGGGATCGAAGCAAAGCAATCTCAAAAACTGATTTTTCCTTACCGTTTCCGAGTTCAGGAGTTTTAACTTAAGTATTCGATATGACTCATCCCCTAATCCCACAAATCATTGACTTAGCTACCCCCGTTGCGGAAACATTGGGATTGGAAGTAGTGGGAGCAGTGTTTCACACCAACCAAAATCCTCCCGTCTTGCGGGTAGACATCCGCAACCTCCAGCAAGACACCGGTTTAGCCGACTGCCAGCGGATGAGCACAGCCCTGGCAGCCGAGTTAGACGCAACCGACATCATCCCCGACGCTTACGTGCTAGAGATTTCCAGTCCCGGAATATCCCGATTGCTCAGCAGCGATCGAGAATTCATTACCTTTAAAGGCTTCCCCGTGACAGTCAAAGCCACCGAACCCGACTCGCGAATCAAAGAGTGGAAAGGACTACTGGTATGCCGGGATGAAACAGCGGTTTATCTCAATCAAAAAGGGCGACAAGTTAAAATTCCCCGCCCTCAAATTGCCAAAGTAGAACTAGACGAAGGAAAGGAGTAGTAAAGGTAAATTTTGAGTTTTGAGTTGTAGGGGCGGTGCCTGTGAGCGTCCGCCAGATTTGAGATTTGAGATTGCCTCGCAGTAAGCTAAAAATGCTTCGCTGCGAGTTAATTTTTAAGAATCAAATCTAGAGCAGCGGGGTAAGTTGCCACAACAAATAAATTGTGACAACGCCGAGCTTACCTAATCCTATCTTTGTCACTCAGAAAATATCACCTATCAACTTTTTTCAAAAATCACCAATTAGTGATAGCCGATCGCCAGTTACGCATTGCCACACAAAAAAAGGAGTGTTTTATATGTCAATGGTTCCCCTGCCCGGACTAAAAGAAATGGTCGAAGGCATTAGCAAAGAGCGAAATTTACCCAAACACGCCGTCCAAGCAGCTTTGCGAGAAGCCCTGCTCAAAGGATACGAACGCTACCGCCGCACCCAAAAGCTAGACCACTTCAGCGAAGAATACTTTGAAAACTTTGATGTAGAACTGGACGCAGAACAAGAAGGTTTCCGTGTTTTAGCAAACAAAACTATTGTCGAAGAAGTCGAAAATCCCGACCACGAAATATCACTTTTGGAAGTGCAAGAAGTAGCCACGGAAGCTCAGCCGGGGAGCATCGTACTCGTAGACGTAACACCAAATCAAAAAGAATTTGGTCGCATGGCAGCCATCCAGACCAAACAAGTTCTCGCTCAAAAACTGCGCGACCAACAGCGCAAAATGATTCAAGAAGAGTTCAAAGATTTAGAAGAAACTGTTCTTCAAGCAAGAGTGCTGAGGTTTGAGAGGCAGTCGGTAATTTTAGCAGTCACCAGCAGTTTCGGTCAGCCGGAAGTCGATGCCGAACTCCCCAAGCGCGAACAGTTGCCCAACGACAATTACCGGGCCAACGCTACATTCAAGGTTTATCTCAAAAAAGTAGGCGAAGGCTCTACTAGAGGGCCGCAGTTACTTGTTTCTAGAGCCGATGCAGGTTTGGTGGTTTACCTGTTTGCTAACGAAGTACCAGAAATAGAAGACGGGGTAGTGAGGATTGTCGCCGTAGCCAGGGAGGCAAATCCGCCATCCCGCCACGTCGGCCCCCGGACTAAAATAGCAGTAGATACCCTCGATCGCGATGTAGACCCGGTAGGAGCCTGCATCGGAGCGCGGGGATCGCGAATTCAGGTAGTAGTCAACGAATTGCGCGGCGAAAAAATAGACGTGATCCGCTGGTCTCCCGACCCGGCAACCTATATCGCTAATGCTCTGAGTCCTGCTAGAGTAGATGAAGTGCGTTTGGTTGCGCCAGAAGGCAGGCGGGCTCACATTTTGGTCGCTGAAGACCAACTCAGTCTTGCCATTGGCAAAGAAGGTCAAAACGTCCGCCTCGCAGCCCGCCTGACCGGTTGGAAAATCGATATCAAAGATATTGCTAAGTACGATCGCGACGCCGAAGACACCAAATTGGCAGCAGAAGCCACCAGGCTGGAAGACCTAGCAGGGGACTACTACGAGGACGAAGACGAAGCATCAGGCTTCGACGGCGAGGCGGAAACCGCAGAAGTGGAAGAAGATCGGGCAGCTACGGACGAAACCGCAGCCCCTGTCTAAAAACTGCGACACTTACTCTTCTTGGGCAGCGAGGGAGATCGTTCGGACTTGTCTCCGACTCTCCCGCAGCCCCAGTCTCCCCCTCTACCCCTCTGACAAGAAATGAAACCGAACTACCGGTGTTGTGCAAGTTGTCGAAAAATAGCTCCAAAAGAAGCTTTTTGGCGAGTAGTCAGGGTCTATCCTTCTCATCAGGTACAATTAGATAGTGGCCTCGGTCGTTCCGCTTACCTTTGTCGGGCGAGCGAATGCCTCAAAGCAGCTCAGAAAAAAAATCGACTTGGGCGATCGCTCAAAGCGCCTGTGTCTGACGAACTGTACCAAAGACTTTGGCAGCGTTTAGCCACATCTGACTGTACATTTGACTGTACATCTGACTCGGGTTCAACCGGGCGAAAAACCGACAAGAGTTCGGTCTCGACTGTGTAAACCCTCGCGGGTGGTCCTACCATTAATTAGCGGTAGCGCCAGCTCTAAAGCCCCAATCCGATCGGCCCACCAGTCTGGAAAGATTTGTGTCAGATTAGATAAGGGTAGGGTACTAGCAGATGTATCCTCAAGATGGAAAGGCAAACTTTGAAGCTTGAGAAAGTGGCAGTTGCCAAAATTCAGACTTTAGAGTTCCCCCGTTCCCAAAAAAACTTGAGAATTCTCCAAGGGCAGACTTGGGCCAGTTGTATCTTTTAGATAAAATTGCCTCGCTGAGTACCAAAACCCCGATTCCTGACACTGAATCAATCACAGCGAATGATGTCGTCATTAGAACAAAAAATCAAAATGTAAAAACTGGTTGGCACAAAAGAGGGCAGAGTGGATGAACAACGGCAAAGTAAGAATTTACGAATTATCACGGGAACTAAATTTGGATAATAAAGACATCTTGGCAGTTTGCGAGAGGCTCAATATTTCAGTCAAGAGCCACAGCAGCACAATTACAGAATCAGAAGCAGAACGCATTCGCAAAACAGCGGAAAAATACGTAGCCAGCAGCCACTCTTCCCCTGGCAAGCCAGCTCCTCCCGAAAGAGGAGCAGCGCCATCTAGAGAATCTGGCCCTCACCCTAACGACCAACAAAAAAAGCAGCAAATTTTAGAAATACGCAGTCCAAAAGCAAGGCCGGCTGGTGATTTATCCCAGCCTGCGGGCAACGAGGAGCAAAAAACCCAGCCAGGGGCAACCGTGGCAGTTCCTCCCAAATCCCCCGCATCTCAACAACTCCAGTCCCCAGCTAAACCAAATATCAATCGACCAGTGCTGTCCAAGCCAAATGTCGCTGGCTCGGCGGCTGATTCGGAAACAGTGCCGGAAACTGAAGGTGCGATCGCCCCGGAAACAACAGCCCCGGATCGACCACCAGCAGCACCTGCGACACCTCAACCGCCGTCGTCGGGAAAGGCTCCCGAACGCAGCCAGCGCCAGCCAGCCACCCCCCCAGCACCACCAGGGGCAAAACTCACGTCGCCACCAGTCAGAGCGACGGCTCCGCCGTCAACGCGCACCCCACAAAGTCTGGGAAACAAGCCGGTACTAAAACTTGCCAGAACCGAGCAAGAGCAATCACAACAGACAGAAAATCTGGAAGCGCCGGCCAAACCGAGCCGCCCCAGCAGACCCGCACCGTCCGGTAGCGACGCCCAAAGACCTCGCCCTAGCGCTGGCGGCCCTGTTAAAACTGCACTTGCCGATCGACCTGGGCCCGGTGGCCCGCGCCGCAGCCTAGCGCCCGTAACCTCAGCAGGAGGGCTCCGCAGCCGGGGCGGTGACACCGGAGCTGCAGGGGATGACACTGATGAGAATGAAGAAGATAATACGCCGTTGCTGGAGATTCCTCTCCTGAGCAGGCCAACTCTTCCTCGTCCTGCCAAAAAGACATCGGTCATTTGGGAAGAAGATGATGACGAAAACTCAGATGCTGCCAAAGCTGCTAAAGCTGCCAAACTCAAGCAGCGCAGCCGTCTCAAACCTATAGATGACGATGACGATGACTTAGAAAATGGCTTGGATCTGCCGGCACCAGTTACCGTCAGCCTCTCCCTAGCCCGCCCAGCTAAAGCCAAGAGTACGGCAGCACCAAAGTCAACACCAACTCCGGGCGCACCCGGAAGCGGCAAAAACAAAAGACCGGGCCCTTCTCACGATAAAAGTTCTTCTGGTTCTTCTGGGGGACGCGGCAGCCGGGGCAAAACAGCCGAAGCTAAGGTAGAACGTCCTGAAAAGCTGCTGCTGAGCAGACCGATGACCGTTCAAGAACTAGCAATTACTTTGGCCGTGCCGGAAACCGAAATTATTAAACGGTTGTTCTCAAGAGGCATTGCGGTCAACATTACCGAAACCCTAGACATTTCAGCGGTGAGAACGGTAGCCGAAGAAATGGGTGTAGAGGTAGAAACTCCAGAAAAAGTAGCCCCAGCGCTGAAAGTCATCGAGATGATCGATGAAGCAGATTTGGAATACCTCCAGCGCCGTCCGCCAGTGGTAACGATTATGGGCCACGTAGATCACGGCAAAACAACCTTGCTCGACTCGATCCGCAAAACAAAGGTGGCTCAGGGAGAAGCTGGGGGGATTACCCAGCACATCGGCGCTTACCACGTAGATGTGGAACACGAAGGCAAGAGCCAGCAGGTGGTGTTTTTGGATACGCCCGGTCACGAAGCCTTTACAGCAATGCGGGCTCGGGGAACGCGGGTGACGGACATTGCTATCTTGGTGGTGGCGGCGGACGATGGCGTGCGTCCCCAGACAATTGAAGCGATCAGCCACGCGAAAGCGGCGAAAGTGCCAATTGTCGTGGCTATTAATAAAGTTGACAAGGAGGGCGCTCAGCCGGAACGGGTGAAGCAAGAGCTGACTGAGTACGGCTTGGTCGCAGATGACTGGGGCGGCGATATTACAATGGTTCCCGTCAGCGCGATTAAGGGAGAAAACCTGGATACGCTGTTGGAAATGATTCTGACAGTGGCAGAAATGGAAGACCTCAACGCTAACCCGAACCGACCGGCTAAGGGTACTGTGATTGAAGCTCACCTCGACAAGGCACGGGGACCAGTGGCAACCCTGCTGGTGCAGAACGGCACTCTGCGAGTGGGCGATATTGTGGTCGCAGGCTCGGCTCTGGGTAAGGTGCGGGCAATGATCGACGATCGCGGCAAGCACGTAAAACAAGCAACTCCATCCTTTGCGGTGGAAGTGTTGGGGCTGCGGGAAGTTCCTCGCGCCGGTGACGAGTTTGATGTCTTCGGAAACGAAAAAGAAGCAGCGGCGATCGCCAGCGGAAGAGCTACTTCCCAACGAGATTCCCGCCTGCTGCAAGGCGGCCGGATCAGCCTCAGCGGCTTCTCTCAACAAGCTAAGGAAGGCAATCTCAAGGAACTCAACTTGATCTTGAAGGCAGATGTCCAAGGCTCCCTCGAAGCAATTGTCGGCTCTCTGACTGAACTTCCTCAAAAAGAAGTTCAACTCCGACTGCTGCTGTCTGCTCCTGGAGAAATCACAGAAACGGATATTGACCTGGCCTCCGCCAGCAATGCTGTGATTATCGGGTTCAATACTACTCTCGCCACCGACGCTCGCCAAGCGGCCGACCAAGCGGGCGTAGACGTGCGGGAATACGGGATCATCTACAACCTCTTGGATGATATTCAAGGGGCGATGGAAGGTCTGCTGGAACCCGAACTGGTTGAAGAACCTCTGGGTCAAGTTGAAGTGCGCGCTGTCTTTGCGATCGGTCGCGGAGCTGTGGCTGGATGTATGGTACTTTCTGGCAAGGTCATCCGCAACTGTAAGGTGCGGGTGCGCCGCGGCAACAATGTCGTTTACGAAGGCGTCCTCGACTCCCTCAAACGGATGAAGGAAGATGCCAAGGAAGTAAATGCTGGCTTTGAATGCGGCATTTCCTTGAGCGGGTTTAGCGACTGGGCCCAGGGCGATATTATTGAAGCCTACCGCATGGTTACTAAGCGTCGGACTCTATCTCAATAGTTGTCAGTTGTGAGTGTTGAGTTAGAAGAGAAGTTTTGAGCGAACTCAACTAAATTGCCCGGTACTTACTCCGGGCGATGCCAGAAACCGGGTTGCAACCTAGTTTTCTAGTTGAAAAACCAAGATTTTTTAGAGAAACCCGGTTTAAGAGCGTCTGTTTTGTTGCCGATCGCTCGAAACTCTTCTCTTGACTCAATACTCCAAAACTCATGGTTGGCAACTTTTGAAGCAGGAACAAGAGAAATGGAAGTCGGAAGAACAAATAAAACCCGATATTTGAGCAATTAAGAACCTCCTAATAGTCTTTGCCGCTGCTTAAAATTAAAAATTCACGCACTCAAATAAAAGTTATAGGCAACCCGGTTTGCGATCGCAAGTCCTAGGTTTGAACTCTAAATATTTATTTATTGCATCGGGTTTGAGAGTCAAAAGTGCATCCAAGAATGTCAAAATACAAAATTCAAAATTTATAACTAATAATTAATTAAAGTGCGTTCTTTTTGGTCAGAGCCTTTTTTGTGGATTCACCTTTCTGGGGCGGCTGTATTGCCGATTTTCCTGGGACTGTGCTTGCTGGGACTCGCAGTGGGTTATCCCGTACTCCCTGTGTGGTTAGAAGTGTTTTTAGTGGGTGTAATAGGTATTTTTCCTGTGCTTTGGATGCAGTGGTTCCGCCCTTTTTACATTTTTAGTCTTTTAGTCGCGGCTGTGAAACCGGAGAAGTTAACTAATTGCCAGCAGCAGATTCTGACTCGGTTTAAAACTAAGTTAAATCAAGCGATCGCTTTTTTTGTAGCTGTTTTGCTGGCAGTCATTTTGTGGCAGCTATACCGCTTAGCTCCCCTCGCGGCTTCGGTGGCTCCGTTTCCTCCTTCCTGGCGGTGGGCGGGATTGTTGTTGGCAGTTGTTGCTTTTTTAGCTAGCAATTTGTTTTTGCAGGTGTCTGCTAGTGTCGCGGTGGTTTTGCTGGCGCCGGAATCAGAAATGGCAGCGACAAAGCCTTATGTTTTACAAAATATTAGGCATGATTTTACGATCGCACTTTGGCAAGTCGATCGACTTTTGCCGACTTTTGCGGGCGAGACAACTGTCGCGGAGGCTGCAGCCGGAGAGCCAACTGAGCCAGCATCGGCCATTGAAAATTCGTCAGCCCAGAGCATTCTCAACCCACAAACGGATGACAGCAACGGCGCTACCTCCTTACCCCAAAAGTCGATCGAAAGTGAAATTAAAAATTAAAATCGAGATAATTGTAGTTTAAGCTACTTTAGTTTTGACAAATGTATGCAATTAAAAAAATACGTCAGGTTCCTTGCTGCGATCGAGATTATTAATAGTATTAATATTTAAATTTTAATCGCAGGTTGTGGATATTGTATGTTGGCTATTTGGAGAGAAGAATCTATAATAGAGAGAGTCAAGGTAAGATTTGAATCCCTACAGGGGATTAAAACAGAGGTATAACAATATGGCGAATTATTCACCGATAGCACAACCTCAAGCAGCAGAGCCGATCGAACTGTGCGAAGATTCTGAAATCTGGGACAGTCTCAAATCCGCGATCGGCGCAAGTTCAGGGTTTCAACGCTGGCAGCTAGAGCTAAATTTTGATAGTCAGCAGCAAAATGTCACCATCGATCAACAGGTGCGCTCCTATCTGCGCGAAACTTTAGAAACTTTGGCTTACTGAGCGCCCTCAAACCAAATGCGGTCAAAGTTTGTGAATTTTACAGGCAAATTCAGCAGGCATCCCCTCCAATATGCTAGGTGAGTGCCGAAAGCGATCGCAGCACCCAACTTCGGAAATCAAATAGCAGGGCAGAGTATTGATGCTTGCTGAGTCGGGATTAATTCCCGCATCCTACCTGCAACACGCTCTCAGAAAAATCAAGAGAAAATTAGCCCCAAACTCACGGTACAAAGCGACTGCGGCCGCTATGTATTGATGTGCTTGTTTTCCTAACTCTTTATAATAAAACTGAGGCAAAACGAAAACTAACAGTGCGATCGCGGCGATATCCCAAACCGTAGAAATCAACACGAGCGCCAATGTTTTGCCCTGTAAGTGCTACTAAATGCTATAAAACGAGAGTTCAGGAAAATGCGCTTAGTCATAGTTCAGTATGCCGGGGATTACGCAGAAACTTTTCAACGCCTCGCGAGAGGGGAAGGTGAAAACTACTACGCTCAAAAATATTCGGTTGACGCCGTTACCGAGATGGCAAAACGAGCCGAGTCGGTAACGGTTATTTGTTGCAGAACACCAAAATTTGAAGATATGGTTCTAGAAAATGGCGTGCGGGCGATCGGTTGCGGATTTAATTACAAAGTTGATCCCAAAAAATTGATCGAATTAATTGCTCAGCAAAATCCGACTCATTTAGTTATGCGGACAACTATTCCAGACGTTTTCAAGTGGGCAATTGAAAATACAATTAGAACCATCGCTGTATTTGCCGAATCTATTGGAACAAAAAGTTGGCGCGATAAGTGGCGGAACTATTTCCTGGCCAATTTTTTGAATAACAAGCAAATAGAATGGGTTGGCACTTACGGCCTTACTTCATCTTTATTGTTCAAAGAAATTGGAGTAAACCCCGATAAAATAATTCCTTGGGACTTTCTCTTAGATACCAATCCCGGCTCTTTGTCGCCCAAAAAAATCCCTGGAGATGTCAAAAAAGATTTAAAACTTTTTTACGCTGGTTCGTTAGTACAAAGTAAGGGAGTTGGCGATATATTAAGAGCCGTAGCCAAGTTAAAAGAGCGGAATATATCAGTTCACTTAAAACTGGCAGGTAAAGGCGAAGAAGAGTTTTTTTCTCGGCGAGTTGAAGAGTTGCAAATTAAAGATTCTGTAGAATTTCTGGGCCTAGTGCCAACTGATACTTTAGAACCTTTAATGAGAGAATCCGATATCGTGTTAGTGACTAGCAGGCACGAATATCCCGAAGGCTTTCCTCTGACAATTCAGCACGCTTTGCGCGTTAGAACACCGATCGTAGCTTCGGATCACCCGATGTTTAAAACCCACTTGAAGCACGGCGTTAATTCCATGATTTTTGAGGCAGGAAATTCTCTGGCTTTAGCCGAATGTATCGAAAACCTGGTTTCAGATTCAGCGCTTTATCACAATATTTCTGTTGCTTCTCACTCAACCTGGCACGAGTTGCGCTTGCCTGTCAAATGGGCCGAATTGATCGATCGCTGGCTGGATGATTCCCCTGAAAGCAAACAGTGGTTGTTTGAAAATAGACTGGCTTCTGAATACTACAATCAAAAATCCAGTAAATGATTAATTCAAAAAATACGATCGACCAACCAGCCAATTTCCCAGCCACAGCCCGAAACCCGAAGTAGCGACTGAGAGGATAAACGTGTAGAGCCCGCGCCCAGTGGCGATCGACCTTTCGCCCGCTACCACCTGCGCCACAACTCCAGCCAAAATCCCCATCGCAGCCCAAGCCCCATAAACACTCTTAGAT
>NZ_JADEXD010000139.1 GCF_015207285.1 Tychonema sp. LEGE 07203
CGCGGGTCACGGAGCCCGGCGCGGGCCTATCCTGCACAGTACCTCATACCAGAGCGCAGAAAGGCTATAGTTCTTTTTCAATTCAAAATAAGATGCTGTTTAACCAAAGACAAATCCGTTTTCCCAAAATTTACCACCAAAGCTACATTTAAATTTTCCAAAGATTTGACAAACCACATAATTTCATCAGCAGCTTTACCTTCATAGTGATTGAACAAAATAGACAATCGCTTTTCCAACTCGGGCTTAACTTTGCCCGAAAGCAGTACGAGTTTGAACAGCAAACCCATTGTCCGGCTGGGGCCGAGGTTGTACACCAAGTCGTAAAAAACGTAGTGGCTGGGATGCTGGGGACTTTCCACCACTAAAAAATTGAACAATTGGTTGCAAGTCCCAGCTAACAACATATTATTTAATTTCACCGAGTCGTTTTCTGAAAATGTATTTTTGATGTACTTGTACAAGCGGTCATTAAATTGACGGCCGCCGTATTCTGGCTCGACTGACGAGATTAAATATTCATATAAATCCTGTTTGAATGAGCTGTAAGATGAAGTTTTTCTGGCATCTCTCAGGAAAAATTGAGCTGATTCTTTGTAACTGCGATCGCCTGCTACTTTTCCGGCAAATTCCCTGACAGCTAAGTGCAGTTCTGCATCGTTCAAAAGTGTGGGATTTGTCGCAGTGTCCACAATTCCTATCTCTGTGTTTCTCGGCTCAACCAAATAATTTAAGTATTGAGATAAATTTGTTTCAAATTGTTTTTGTCGTTGAAATTCCAGTTTTTTGATAGTTCGCTGGTCTTCCTCCAGGCTATCTTTGCTCAGCAGAGAATGCCCGTACAAATAAGGATACCGACAAATCAATTCGCCCAAGGGGGAATGACTATGTTGTTTCTGCGGTTCCGGGTCTTCGTCTACGGCTTTTACTAAACGCTCTATAGTCTGGAATTCTTCACTTTTAGTAAAGAAGTCTATTTGTTCTTGCAAGCACTTGACTATGTAAGAACTCATGCCGAATCGGGGAGAAGTCTGCTTGAATAAAGCTACCAGATTGGCGATGGCAAATTTGTTTTGCGAGTGCAATTGCCAGCGGTTGATCGGGATGTAGCAGCAGCGGTGGAGGATATATTTAAAGTTTAGTTCCGATCGCTTGACGGACACTATACTGTACAAAGTTGCTTCAATTGCGCGATCGGGATAGCCCATACCGTCGATAAATAGCTTGCGGAACCGATCGATTACCTGTGCGGGGGATTCTGTTTCCACGCAAGAAACGATGTGATCGTACAATCTCTGTTCGTTGCTGCCGGATTGAACAACAATAATATCTGAGGGCGGGGTGAGAATGCTGCTGTCTGCACCGGTGCCTGCACTGCTGGCTGCAACTTGTGCGGCAGCGACTGTCGGTTTTTCCGGCAAAGTTCCGGGATGCAAAAACCAACCGTGTTCTTGGCTTAATTGTTTGTTCGCCGCCCAATCCAAGGCTGACTGCAAACTTTCCCCGGTCAATAACTGCGAGTTGTCTTCGCGGTCGGAAGCCAGCCATGCTGCCAGCGCCTCGCGGTACGGAGCCAGATTTCCTAATTCTTGTTCCACCCAAAACTGATTGAAAACTGACTGATAAATTCGGTTGGCAACTATTAATTTACCCTGAATTTTAACAACCAGTCCTGACAGTTGCAATTCGATTTGTTCGGGAGAGTAATCTGCCGGTACTCCCGGCGCTTCCCCCGGTTTGGTCGGCTCTGGCGGCTGCAAAATTTTCTGGTACAGGGTTAACAGCTTGGTAAGCTCGCAGCGGCTGTGGAAAATGCGATCGCGGATTACTGTCAAATGTTGGGGTTCGTCGGATTCTTCCCAATTTTTAATTATGCGGTGTTTGAGCAGTTTTTCAACTTGCTGGGCTTCGCAATTTCTGCCAATAAAAGGCCCGTATTCCAGTACCAAGTGGCAAAGCTTTTGAGTCAGAAACGGTTGACCGCCCGTCCAAGCTAATATTTCTTGCAGCACTTTTTGGGGGCGAAAAGCTTTGAGTGCCAATCCTTTTGCTAGCGGCAAAGTTTCTTCGAGTTGGAATCGGCTTAAGTTAATGGGCCGTCCAATATTAAAAGGGTTGCAGCTTGGATCTCGGATCAGTTCTGACGGGGCTGCTACTCCCATAACAGCAAAAGTCAGGCGATCGTATTCCGGTTGCTCTGCCCGCTTGGAGTAACAAGCCCGGATCGCAGCAAAAAAATCCCTGGTACTGAAATTCAGGTTTCTAGTGCTGTCAATGTCATCGATGAAAATTACTAGGTTTTGCCGAATTGACTTGAGCAAAACTTTTTCGATAAATATCTCGAATCGGTTCGCCGGCGACAGCAGTTCGCGATCGTTCCACCATTTGAGGGCATCAAACCTGTTTGTGAGGTGCAAGCTGCTGGCGATGCGGTGTACGATCGCCCCGTACCACTTTTGGGGGGAGATATCTGGGTTGCTGATGCTTCTCAAGTTGATGGCTGCAAAAGCTGTACCTTCTGCTTGCAACTTTTTGGCTGTTTGCACTAGCAGGCTGGATTTGCCCATTTGCGGCGAACTCAACACGTAGCAGAATTGTCCGGCTTTGAGTCCTTCGTAGAGTTCGGTATCTGCCGATCGCCTGACATAGGTGGGTGCAGCCGCAGGCAAATATCCTCCGACTCGATATTGGTAAGTTGAGTTGACGAATGCTGTCATCTGGGAATTCATCAAGATACTGCGCCCCTATGTTATGCGATCGAAAGGTTACAAATTGCAATTATTATTATTGCCAGATTACTCGTGGAAAATTTTTGTGTCTGTTTACTCTATTGTCTACTAACTGACCTTTTTGCTGCTCAATCTTTACCGTATCTTTGCAACCGTTTGCCCCACATCCTGCTATCCGTGCGATCGGACCGTGACACCCGATTATTTACATTCATTCATATAACTATATCAATTTTTACTCGATCGGATTTAGAACATCATAACGGCTTTAAGTTCACATTTATTTACAATAAGGCTTAAAAATTCACCCGATGGTATGATGTTGCCAGGGAAACTCACAACCGCAATGCCGTCAACCTTCTGTCTTCAAATCAGGCTACCGAATTCCGGAAAAAAAGGCTCAGCAATGAGTGCCAATAAAAAACCCCAGCGTTTTGCTGAGGGCTGCTTGAGTGGGAGATATCGTTAATCTGCGTTTTTTTTTGTTGACTTAGATTGCATGGAATTCCACGCTGCTGACACTCCCCCGTCTTCAATGAGTGCGGGGATTCTTAAGGAAAAACTTTTGGGAATAAATCCACAAAAAGTTTAATTCTTAAAGGCATTGTCAGTACCCGCCAACCACTCGCTCAACTATAAAAGTTAAGTCTGTGGCTAATTGTAGAAGATGCGCCCTGATGAATTAACTACCCGATAGATGAGCACCCTGATGACATAACTCCCTGATGGATCGACGCCCTGATGGCCTTAGCCCCACTACCCGAAAATTTCTGGTTAGTGGATGATCGTGGACATTAGTAACACGTCACTTCCGGCGTTTCCGATCGCAAGCGGGTGTGCCTGTCTGAATTGATTATGGCAGGCAGATCGATCGCAAGACAAGTGGGCTATTGCATCAACCCACTTCTGACCGATCGGGTTAGCCAAAAAGTGCCAATCTACGCAAATCAGGGTCATCGAACATGAAAAATAGCATCTTAGTATTAGGGGTAATTGCCTCAGCGGGCATCGGCTTTGTCCATGCAGGTAGCGCCAGCGCTTCTGCGCTAGTCCCACAACCAAAAACAGCCAGCAGTTTGAAAGCTTTTGGGAGTCATCCCGACTTCAACTACACTGGAACGAATGAGGATGGGGAGCAAGAAGAAGTAAAAACGGGTAAAGGCAGGAAATAATTGGCACCTGCTGTGCGGTTCGCCCGCGCCGTGCGGTTGTGGTTGTGATTGTGGTTGTGGTTGTGGTGTTTGTTGTCGCAACCTCGGACGATCGAGGCGGTTAAAAGTCGATCCGAATATCAGTCTACCCGATCCGGGGGTTGAACTCAGTGTCAAAGAACGGTAAATGGGAAAATAAATAGGTGAGTGAGGCGAGTCTGTCGGTGGAGTTTCCCTGGCTAGGGGCTTCCTTACCTTCTGATGTTCGGGATTCGGATCTGGCACAATCGTATTTCATCTCTTAAAAACCCAATGGAAAATATTCTCGAAACTACCCGCAGACAGCGCGTATTGACAAGAACCCAGGAACGGCGTCAGGCGACACCCAAAGAAAAACAGTTAATTCACCTGCTGGCCAATATGGCTTGCAGCTTGGTTAACTACGACTACAAACACTCAACCGGGAAGGAAACCCTCGCGCCTTCGGATCGCAAGCGTTTAGCCGAATGGCACTACCTGCGAGTTCAGCAAATTCGCCGGATCGAACGCTCTTTGGAACCCGTAGCCACCCTCAAGCGCGTTTACTACAAGAGCATTCTCAGTCCCAGGGATCTCAAGTCTTTGAAACTTCTGTGGCTGGATGAGGACGACAAAAACCGCGTCAAACGGGTCGATCCTGACTTGGACGACATCCTCAGTTGCGCTTTGGATCGGGGAGATACTTTAAAACAGCTATTTCACTCGATCGAATCGAAAGAACGAATCTTTGCCGCAACACCTCGCCCGGGCGTTGTACCGCTTTGGGTCAAAGAGTGGGAAGATTCCGAGTATGACATCAACTATTTTCCCCCTTCGTTCTCTGCATGGGTTTCGATTGTGGACGACTAAGCTGCACAAGAAACTCTTCTCGATGGCAGCAATCGCAAATTTCAGATGGCAAACCTATTTGCGATTGCTGCCATTGGCGCGATCGACTGTGGGGGGGCGTTAGTCGGCCGCCGTGCAGCGCGCAACCATCCGAGTAAACTCAAGTAAATCGAAGTCAGTAGCGTTGTACAATAGGAGAAAACCAGGGCTTCAGCTAATCGCTGATAGCTGATAGCTGATAGCTGATAGTTTCCCATGACTGACTCGATTTCTACTTCTCCTTCAGACTCGGCGGCCGATACAGCCGAACTCCGTTCACAGTTGAGGTCTGGTTCGGAAAAAACTCAACTGCAACTGCTGCAACAGCACATAGCAGATGCCGGTTGGGACGTATTGATGGAATTTTTATTAGAGCGCAAGTCGGAGGAACCGACGGCGGTAATGGGCAAGGCTTACCAAATTCTTTACAGTGCTGACTCTCCGAGAGCTGCGGAGTTTTTGCAGGCGAATTTTCCGACTGGAGTTGTGCCGCTGCGATCGGACTCTAACATTGATTACACTCCGCTGCAACAATTATTGGCCCTACAGGAATTTCAAGAAGCCGATCGCTTGACATTAGAGAAGCTTTGTGAATTGGCGGGCTCCACAGCTTTGCAAAGAAAGTGGCTGTATTTTACGCAAGTTGAGAGTTTGCCCGTGGCAGATTTGCAAACAATGAATGTGCTGTGGAAAGTTCATTCCGAAGGTAAATTTGGCTTTTCGGTGCAGCGCGAAATTTGGATGAGTTCGGGCAAGAATTGGGATAAATTGTGGCCGCTAATTGGCTGGAAGAAGGGAAATGATTGGACGCGCTACCCGCAGGAGTTTATTTGGGATTTGAGCGCGCCTAGGGGTCATTTGCCTCTGTCGAATCAGTTGCGGGGCGTGCAGCCGTTTGCGGCGTTGATGGCTCATCGGGCTTGGGTGAAGTGAAGGGTTTGGGGCGGGCAAAGGCGATCGCCGGCCCGCGATAGTTAGCGGGGAGATGGAATTTTTAGATTTAACCGCAGAGGGCGCAAAGATCGCAGAGGTAGAGGGGTGAAGAGAATAGGGGCGATCGTACTTCTAGGAAAGTTGGGAAATTTTGTATAATTGATATTTGAATTAATTAGCGAGAGGGTTGGGATTCATGGTAGGAATCGGAACCAATTCCCCGATGGTTCTAGTTAAGTTTATACGGATAATACACCGATTGTGGATGAGTTGTTGCCTGGTTTGGAGTTGACGACTCGACTGATTTTTGAAGAGGCCCAGTTGATTGATTGAGGGCGATTTTAGCTGCGAAACTCAAGCAACCTAAAATATCCTGTTGGGTGAGATAGGGAAAATCATCTAGAATTTCTTGATAAGTCATCCCAGAAGCCAGATATTCCAGCACGTCATAGACTGTAATTCTCATGCCTCGAATACAAGGTTTACCACCTCGTTTACCCAGTTCGATCGTAATTATATTACCGATATCTTGGTCTGACATGGCTCTTTTTTGTTAGTTTCTGTTTTTAATTCTAACCTAGGAAGCCGATTTTCACGATCGCACGCCCTACTTAAAGACATTCATTCAGTTGTTTCATATCCTCTGGCGGCTGCACTTGCTTGTGCAAACTAATTTTGTCCCCCACTTCATACCCCGAATTAAAACCCGCCTCGCTGCTGACTTGAGAATCTGTTCTCGTTTTTATTTTAACCCCTCGGCTTTCTAAATAATCCGCGATCGCCTGTTGATTCTTCTCAAACATCGATCGCACTACAATCCCCGGAGTCGCCGCCGCATTTCCCTCTCCCGGAATCCCTGACTTTTCCATCTCCTGTTTTTGTTCTAACAATCTTTGCCGCAACCTCGTCGCGCATCCCACCCGAAAAGCATTGAGATACGCCAATCCCCTGCCGTTACCTTTGCGATATTTCGCCCTTTTTTCAATTGCAGAACTCAGATATTCATAAAGGTGTTTGCAAACAATCAGGTTGGTAGAACTTCCCACCAAAAACATACTGCCCGTATAAGTATTTCGCATGGCATTGCAACCGTTAGCGTCGGCAATTCCCGACAGCAGCATCATTTTCCAAGTGACAAATTTCGATGTTGTTTCAACTGAGTTTTCGTCAATTTCTTCTTGGTGATTCGGCCCTAAATCGGCGAGACTGAGATTGTACTGTGCTAATAAAACGGAAGCTTTTTCGGCTGCCGCAGTCGATTCGTTTTCATTGGATGAGGTGGCGAGGGCTAACAGCTTTTTGATTCTTTCGACAATACTTGTGTCTGCCATTTTTTAATCGATTTTATGGTGAGAGTACGCGGTGGCAAGGATTTGGGTGAATTCCCATTTTAGTATAGCGTGCAATGTGCGAGGTTTTTTGAGGAGGATTTTTTTGAACCGCAGAGGGCGCAGAGGGCGCAGAGAGAAAGAAAGAAAGAAATTTGCAACTGATGCCCGGATTGGTTACTATTCCAGGACTTCCAGGACGGATTTGGGCAACAATTTATCTTTGAACCAGACTACTTTTGCTGGCACATCTTTGATATTAACTCCGGCTTTTTCTAAATTCAGCCGTTCGGAAACTGCTAAAATTAAATTATCGCATTCAGACTTCTGTACTTGTGCAAATTTCTTTTGCAAATATTCCGGCCGCCAATAGCCTACTATTTCTAATAAATATACTCGCCCGTCGGGATGCACTAACCGAAAATCGGGAATCATCACGCTGCCGGGTATCGGAATTAAATCGACTTCTCGTTCGAGTTTCCAGTCGCTTTTTAACTTTTCCCACTTGCTAGCAAATGCTTCTTCTAACATACTATCATAGGGCTTTCCAGGGGGATAGTGGCTGACTAATCCGCACTCGGAATTTAGGCTAAATTTACCTGTTTTTAAAACACCGCTAAAAGGATCTTTGGTTTGCAGTGTCGAGTGCATGCTCCACTTGGTGACGTGCAGGAGTGCGGGCAGCATTTTTGCCAGGGCTAAGCCGTAGCGGGTGCTGGGTTTGAACAAGCTTGTGGGCCCGTCGATTGTGAGGGTAAAACCGTGGTCTGCATCGCCTTCGATGTATGTCATTAATTGAAATAATTTTAAATACCGAAATAGGAGTTTGTATTCTCCTGGATCGTTGCGGTGCGCGTTGATTTGAATTTGGCTGGCGCGGTAAAATATGCCTTGGACTTGGGAAAGGTTGTATCTGTGAAGCAATTTTTCGGGTGTGGGTGCGTCGAATTGGGTGAGGATTTTGTTTTCGTTTAAGTCGGCGTACAAACCTGTAGTGATTTCGTGGGAAAAAACTTCTCTATTTAAGTCTTGGCTGAGCTCTGTTGCTACTGTTTCGAGGGTTAATTGGGTGGATTGCGGGCTGGGAATCGATCGCGCTGACAATGCAAAAACCCGTTGTCTCAAGTCTGATGGTTCTAAGGGGCTGATGACTTCCAAGGTAGAGAAACCGCCTTTGAGGAGGTGCGCTAATCCCCGTTTGAGGCGATAATCTGGACTGTCGCCTTCTAATTCTAGCAAGCGTCCGTCGAGTTCGCCTTGGGTTTTGCCGATCGACTCTTGGAAACAGTTTATCGTTTCGGTAGCTGCTTCTAAGTTTTTAGCATCTATCTTGAGGCGTAGGGGAATAATTGATTCGCCACTTTGGCGGTGACTTAATAAATCAGTTGGTAGCATAAGCAGTAAAAAAAATTACTCAATTTTTTGTTCAACTATCACCATAACTCCCCGGAGTTTTCCATCTTCTGTCAAACTTTGGGTAGTCCGAATTCGCCGATCGCAACTGACAAGATTGATTGTTTCAACAGCCCTGAGACTGTTAGTTGTCTTGTCCCATATTTGAAAAATTATCAAATTATCTCCAACTTCTGTGGCTAGTGTCTTGTAGTTCAAAAAAACCGAGTCAGGACTTTCAATTTCTATTTGTCCTTCACCGACTACATGACCCACAAAGTTTTGGGTTTCACTCTTGCCATTAGTATAAGTTTGAACGTTAGTTTGCCTCCACTGGTTGTCAACAATTTTCTGGGTTAACAAAGCTGTAAATTTTGATATTTCCTGGCAGTTTGCATCGAGTATTGTCCAGTTTCCCTCCCAAACTCCTGTATGTTTGGGGAAGACTTTAAAGTTACTTATTTGTGGTAGATCGCTCATTTTTATGGAATGTGAATTAGTGGTCGATAAAATTTTATTTCAGCTTGATTTAATTTGAGTCTAGCCAAAGTCATAGAAGAAATATACTATAGCCTTTCTCAAAAAAGTGAGGTATGCCCAATGCCCAATGCCCAATCCCTCCGCTTCGCTCCGCCCAATGCCCTGTTTGGCCAATGCCCAATGCCCAATGCCCTGTTTGCCCAATGCCCTGTTTGCCCAATGCCCTGTTTGGCAAATGCCCAATGCCCTATGCCCTATGCCCAATGCCCAATGCCCTATCCCGGATAGTACCTCATACCAGAGCACAGAAAGGCTATATATCGTGTTGGGTTGACGCTGGGAAACCCAACAGTTATTGACTAAATTGGGCGATTGCGTAGGTTGGGTTGACGCTGGGAAACCGGACAGCCATTTACTAGGTTGGATCTCGCAAAATGAGACCCAACCTACATCTGTTCCAGCTTAACGATTGGGTTTTGCAGAAGCGATCGGATAATTAACCGCTCCTATAGAAACTAGGCTTGGGAAATAGCCACCCCGTCAAAGTTCTTCAAAAACGCATCGAATGTGATGGTTATAAACCCATCCTTAAGATTGTCACTCGGATCTTCTGTTGCCTTCTTGTTCTCACGATTATCATTCCCGTGGGGGTTTCGCAGCAAGATCAGCTTTTGCCCGTCTTTTTCATAGGCATTGTGGATGCTGTAGGCATGACTTTCGTATAAGACCCCACTATATAATTTTTTTGTGTCATCCCCGCCGCCGATTGTCCCAGTAGCAACGTAGCCTCCTCCGTCCAACGCAGTTTTAATGCGGTTAAAGATTTTATCAGGCTCATTAGGCAGATCGTCATAGTTGTACGAAAATTTACCATCAGGAGTCTGGGTTAGTTCCCCAGCTAGCTTAAAGTCTTTGCCATCCTTCCAGAAAATATTTTCGATCGCCTTACCCGTCACCCGTTTAAGGGCAATCCCCGCTAGATCGCCATTCCCTATCACATCATAGCCATTCTTACCGGTCTCTTCACCCCGGAACTTGGCGTAAGCACGTTCAAAAATGGAGGACCAGATGGGTTTCTTGTCCGCTTCATTCGGCTTGGCGGCAAACTCACTGGGCCATTTCGCCCCAAATATGTAATCTTCGTAGGTCACAACTTGGTTGTCTACAGTGACATTCTTCGCTGCGCCTGTTACGTTGTTGTAGAACTGGATGGTGTAGTTGTCACCATCGGGCTTAATGGCATTGTTGAGAATTGCACTCTGCTTGGAGTCAGCCTCGCTGGGATTTTCAATCTTGCCGAATGTAGCTCCCAGGGCTGCCAAAAAAGCGCAATTGCCGAATCGTGCTTGGTTCAGCCCAGATATTTGAATCGGCTGGGCTAGACCGCCTGTTAGAGGGGCATAGGTGAAATTCTTAATAGGCTTGTTCTTCTCAGTAAAGCTCGGTTCCGGTAAAGGAGTGTCAGCACTCGCACTGCGTACCGCGTTGGCGATCGGCACTCCCGTCACCGTCGCATCCAGAGTATAGTCTCCCAAACCCGGAGCATCGACACTAGAGGCGTAGACCACATATTGAACTCCCGGCTGTGTGGTGAAACTCACCCGAGCATTGAAGTCTCCGCCCTCACGGTTAATGTCATCGTTTTCAGCCACCACTTCGCCCGTGAGCAGATCCACCACTGTTAGATAAGCATCGAAATCCTCCGATTCTTGAGTCACAGTCACCGTTAACCCAGCCCCCAGTTCGGGTACGAGATAGGGATCGGCGTAGTTTTCCTCATCGTTGGGATCGAAGTTATCGTTTTGAGTCAGGGTGCCGATTGTGGGGATACCGGGAAAGAGCGGATCGTAGCTTTCAATGTCCACCCGGCTGCCCGGTTCGGAGATGGCAGAAATTTTGTAGGGCGTTGCCGCCCCTGGGGCGGTGACATTGACGTAATAAGTACCGGGGTTGATGTTATCTTCTTGGATTTCATTGGTTCCCCGGGCAATAATCTCATCCGCATCCAACTGGTTGTTGCCATTACGATCGCTCCATACAGTAAAGTTTAGATCCGCCTTCGGGTTCTCGGCGAACAGATCCAAATACCCTTCGTTGAGCACTTCTAGGCGATAGGTATCCACTGCGTCAGCCCCGCCGACATAATCGTGCAATTCCACTTCGCCGTCTGGCGGCAGCAGGCGTGCCGTGCTGGGTCGATCGCCCGCCAAATCAGCCGCTACAGTTCCGGCAACACCGGCCACGCTCAAGGTATAGTTGGTGTTCCCTTCAAAGGCCTCCACCGATAGGAAATATTTACCCGGATCTAAGGTAACGTTCTCGATGCTGTCATTCGCAGTGCCCGATCGCTCGGATGCGGAGATAATTTCATCTCCTCCCAATTCCCCATCGCCGTTCAAATCCTGATACAGCGCCAAATCCGCATCTGCGCTCAAGCCGCTCAAGCCAAAGTTAACAATGCTCGTTTGCCCTACTTGGAATTGGAAAAAGTCCGCATAATCTTCGTCGCCCACTGCTCCCTGAAGGGTAGCTCCCCCCGGTATCGAACCCAGCGGTGTAGCTCCAGGTTCCGTATCGTCCAGCGTCGCTTTGACGGTACTGAATAAGCCTGTCAGCGTCGCAGGGCTGACTCCTTGCACCCGCGCCAAGATTCCACCAGTTGCTTTGAGCCGAATGAATGTATCGGTGCCGTTGGCTTCCAGCGTTACGTCGGCTTCGGTGAGGGCATCCCCTGCGCCATCCGTCAGAGCGATGACATCGCCCTCTTCTTCGCTGAAATCGGCGATCGTATCGGCGAGTGCCGGATTAGTTACAGCATCAGCAACATTCAACACAAAAGCATCGGAACCGTTGCCGCCAATGAGACTGTCAACCCCTGCACCTCCGGCTAGGAAATCGTCTCCTTCTTGACCGAGTAATGTGTCGTTGCCTTGACCGCCAAAGATAACATCATTACCGCGTTCTCCCTGGAGAAAATCATCTCCGGCATTGCCTGACAGCAGATCCGCTCCGCGTCCGCCTTGCAGGCTGTCGTTTCCGATTTCACCGAAGAGCGAATCCGCTCCATCGTTGCCGTAAACACAATCCGGGCGATCGGAACCGACAATGAAATCTGCTCCTGCCAGGGCTCGAATACCAAAACCGGTGGGAACTTTGGAGTCGATCGTAAAAATATCGATACCGTTTGTCAAATCAAAGAAGTTATTGGATGACATTAGTGTATGAACCCTTTAAGTTAAATGTACGAAGACATGACAAATCTCACCTGCAAGAGGTGTGAATTTATTTTTTATTCCAAATCCGCCTGAAATATCTCCTCGATCTGTTAGTGCGTCCTTCACGAGACACCGAGGAGCAACTCCGACAGACTTAGTGCAGTTTGAGGTCAAAAGGTTTTCCACGCCTTCTTCATAAAGCTATGCTCGATCGACATCGCATTTCTTAACATTTCCAGAGCGATCGCTCTTGCGCTATCAAAGCCCAATTTTTCGACAATCGATTTTCAAGAAAATCAATTTTGTCTCATTACACACAATTATCAATTTGTCAAGCTTTGTGCGAAAATTAATCTTAAAACTCGCTTTACACAAAGGTTTTAAGATTGTTAAAAAAGATGTTGGTAAGTCAGAGTTCAGAAAAAGCGTCAAGAACCCGGATTTGGATTATAAAAATATAAGACTATATATTTAAGTTGTCAATATCTAATCTTCATTTTCTCCATCATTATTTTCTCCCCATTTTTTAGGCGACTCAGCCGCGCGCTGGGTTGTCTGGCGGTTGACTCCGTAAATGGGTGTCGGTTTGAGAGTTTCTAATTTCTGATATTCGGTTTGCGGCGGTTCTATTTGTGTTTTTGCTTGGGGTTTGTAAGGCCCCGTTCCTCCTCGGCGGCGCTGGGATGTTCTTTCTTCGCTGGTGTCTTCGGTGACGACTTCGTAGAGAATTGCTAATTTGTTTGCATCGCTGCTTTTGCGGAGAACTCTACCCAATCTCTGGATGTATTCGCGTTCGCTGCCGGTACCTGACAATATAATAGCAATTCTGGCATCGGGTACGTCTACTCCTTCGTTGAGGACGTGGGAGGCGACGAGGGTTTTGTATTCGCCGCTGCGGAAGCGGGCGAGAATTTCGTGCCTTTCTTTGACTGGGGTTTGGTGGGTGATTGTGGGGATCAGAAATTCTTGGGAAATTCGGTAAACTGTGGCGTTGTCTCCGGTAAAAATTAGGGTGCGCTGGGGAGAGTGTTCTGCTAGAATTTGAGCTAAAATTCGCAGTTTTCCTTCGGTACAAAGGGCGATTTCTTTGGCTTGGCGGTGGGCTAGCATGGCGCGTCTTCCCAAGGGCGATCGTGCGCTGGCCATGATAAACTGTTTCCATCCTTCGAGGCTGGATATTTTGATGTTAGACTGTTTTAAGAAGTCGTTGCGAATGTTGATTAATTCGCCGTAGCGAGATCCTTCTTCTTTTGATAGTTTTACCATGATTTGAACTATCTTATGGTCGGCTAAAGCATCGCCAGCTAAATCTTCCGGTCTTTTGCTATATACTGTCGGGCCGATCAGGAAATGTAAGTCGCTGTGGCGGCCGTCGGTGCGATCGGGTGTTGCTGTCAGTCCGAGTCGAAAAGGGGCGATCGCATATTCAGAAATTACTCGATAAAAGTCCGTTGGTAAATGGTGGCATTCGTCAAACACCAACAACCCGTATTTATTGCCTAAAGTTTCTGCATGAATACTTGCACTGTCGTAGGTTGCTACTAAAATTGGCGTTTTGTCCCGCGAACCTCCGCCCAACAATCCGATTTCGATGTCGGGAAAAGCAGCTTTTAAATTAGCGTACCACTGGTGCATTAAATCGAGAGTTGGTACTACGATTAATGTACTGCGACCTGTGACTTGCATCGCTAATTGTGCCAGGTAAGTTTTGCCGGAAGCAGTGGGGAGGACGACTACTCCTTGACTTCCCGCTGCTTGCCAAGCTGCGAGGGCTTGCGATTGATGTTGGTAAGGCTGCATTTCGACGCTGGGTACGAGTTCGAGCAGTTCGTAAGCCCGGGCTTCGTCGGTGAAGTGAATGCAGTCGGCTTGCAGGCATTCTACCAGCGGGCGGTAGTGAATTGCCCGAATGCGGTATTTTTCGACGCGATCGTCCCACGTGGCAAAATCCACCCAGTCTCTGCCTTGGGGCGGCGGGTGCAACAAAATCGTTCCGCGATCGAATGTTAATGTGGGTATCCGTGGCATTGGTTTTTGAGACGCGCTGAGTGCAAACCTGTTAAATTATAGGCGTTAATCTGTGTTAATCTGCCCTAAATTTGCGGTCTGTCGATCGAAAATAGAGGTAATTTAAGTCTAAATTTGGGAAATTGCGATCGCACCGGATCGAATCAAAAATTGGTTGGCCTACCCCGGCCGGATGGCAAAATCTAAAATTTACAATAGTATTGTCCCGGTAGGAATTATTTTTAAGTTAAATTCGATCGACATAAGCCTGAGATTTAGAGGTTGTAGATGGAAATAGGCGTTCCCAAAGAAATCAAAGATTTGGAGTTTCGAGTCGGGCTAAGTCCCACCAGTGTCCGGGCTTGTTCCGACAAAGGTCACGCAGTTTTCGTCGAAACGAATGCAGGCGCTGGGGCCGGTTTCACGGACGAGGACTACGTTGCAGCAGGGGCTAAGATTGTCTTAAAAGCATCAGATATCTGGAATCGCGAACTAATTGTTAAAGTTAAGGAACCGCTACCTGCCGAGTATCCGCTGATTCAAAAAGAGCAGTTGCTCTTTACATATTTGCACTTAGCAGCCGATCGTGCATTAACCGAGCAATTAATCAACAGCGGAGTCCAAGCCATCGCCTACGAAACCGTCGAACTCCCAAACAGGAAATTGCCGCTGCTAGCGCCCATGAGCATTATTGCAGGGCGTTTGGCCGTGCAGTTCGGAGCTCGGTATCTGGAACGGCAGCAAGGCGGCAGAGGCGTACTTTTGGGAGGCGTACCGGGGGTCAGACCGGGCAAAGTCGTGATTTTGGGAGGCGGAATCGTCGGCACGGAAGCAGCCCGTATTGCTGTAGGAATGGGCGCGAGAGTCCAGATTTTGGATGTAAATGTCGATCGCCTAGCCTACTTAGAAACTCTGTTCGGTTCCAGAGTAGAATACCTCTACAGCAGTCCTTTACAAATAGAAGCAGTTATCTCCGATGCAGATTTGTTAATCGGCGCAGTTTTAGTGTTAGGCAAAAAAGCCCCCGTGCTCGTTTCTCGCGAATTTGTTGCCAAAATGCACCCCGGTTCTGTAATTGTTGACGTAGCCGTTGACCAAGGCGGCTGCGTGGAAACTATGCGAGTAACTTCTCACACAAATCCCACTTATATCGAGGAAGAAGTCGTGCATTACGGCGTACCAAATATGCCCGGTGCCGTGCCTTGGACAGCGACGCAAGCTTTGAATAACAGCACCTTGCCCTATGTTTTGCAGTTAGCAAATAACGGGATTAAAGCATTGGAAATGAATCCGAGTTTGGCGAAGGGATTGAACGTGCAGAATCACAGATTGGTGCATCCGGCCGTGCGCGAAGTTTTCCCAGATTTAGCCGATTAAATCTAAATCCTGTAGGGTGCGTCAGGTCGTAGTTTCTCGATTAATAAACTAACACTTGGCTGACGCACCCTACAAGATTACTAAATTTTGTAGTTATTGAATAGCCTGTGCGTCGCTGTTAGATTGTCGCTTTTTCTTGAGGATCGAGGGTTAATGGCTGACACATATAGCAATCCTAAATGATTTTCTGTAGGGACACGGCACTGCCGTGTCCTTACACATAGATTCTGGGGAAATCACCGCCCGTGATAATGATTTAGAATTGCTATAGGTAGCCGAGTTGAGAACTATCTGCCAAGACAATTTTAACATAATCGGCATGGGCCATTTATTAATCGCATTCCCCAATTAAAATTTTATTGCCAAAAACACTTGACAAATTCGGGAACATAGTGCACAGTATTAATTCGTGACAAATGCGGAACTGGCGGAATTGGTAGACGCGCATGATTCAGGTTCATGTGGTGCAAGCCTTCCGGGTTCAAGTCCCGGGTTCCGCATTCTCAAGGCAGAAAAAAGTTTGGGGTTAACCCGATACAGGCAATAACCCCATTCGCTCTGCTGAATTAACACAATGCTCACAAGTATTCAAAACCCCCTAGTCAAAGAAATCCGCAAGCTGCACGGCTCGAAGGGACGCAGGGAACAACAATTATTTTTACTAGAAGGGACGCATTTGCTCGAAGAAGCTTGCGCCGCTAAACATCCGCTAGAAACAGTTTGCTGCACTCCCGAATGGTTGGATCGCCACGGGAAATTGTGGGAGCAAATTGGTAGTTTAGCCGATCGCACAGAATTAGTCAGTGCAAAAGTGTTAGAGTCGATCGCCACCACAGTTCAACCAGACGGCATCATCGCCACCGCACCCCGCACCGCCACAGCGCCGGCAGAAATATCAACTTTAGGAATAGCCCTCGAAACTATCCAAGATCCCGGCAACTTGGGGGCGATCGTCCGCACGGCCGCGGCTGCTAATGCCGACGGTTTGCTGCTGAGCGCCGACAGCGCCGATTTTGACCATCCCAAGGTGCTGCGCGCCTCAGCAGGAGCTTGGTTTAAGCTGCCCGTAGCAGTCACTCCAGATTTAACCGCCGCAGTCTCCGGGTACAAAAATCGGGGAATGCAAATATTAGCAACCGTCGCCGGGGCGAGTTTAAGTTATTGGGAAGTAGATTTGCGAGTGCCGACTCTGATAGTTTTGGGCAACGAAGGCTCTGGTTTGTCGCCAGAATTGAAAAGTTTGGCCGATCGACAAATCCAAATCCCCCTAAGCCGCAGCGTAGAATCATTAAATGTGTCGATCGCCGGAGCCCTCATCCTGTACGAAGCTCAGCGGCAAAGAAGTCATTAGTCATTAGTCAGTTGTCAGTTGTCAGTTGGTAGGGGCGGTGCCAAGAGTGCCCGCCCTCTTAGTTGTCAGTTGTCAGTTGTCAGTTGTCAGTTGTCAGTTGACTGTTTTTGGGAGCATCAAGGAAACTTTCTAGAATCTAGTCTGAGAATGCCTGAAAGTGTTGGTTTTAGGTAAATTTTGATAGTCAAGGAAGATTTTCCTAATTCTCCCCCCATCTCCCCATCTCCCCC
>NZ_JADEXD010000317.1 GCF_015207285.1 Tychonema sp. LEGE 07203
TACCTTGCGCTAAATTTGCCGTGGGATTAACTGTGACTGTACTACCGCTAACCGTGACATTTGTGGAAGTAACATCAATGGTTTCCACCACTGAGTTGTCGGAGACTTTCTTGATGACAATATTGCCAGTGCCTTTTTGCACGGCTTCACTCAAGGTGACGACTAAATCAGCAGCAACTGCAACACTGGTGGCGTTATCTGCGGGGGTGAAACTGGCGGCTGTGGGGGCTGTGGTATCAACGGCAGCAGCAGTGGTAAAATTCCAAGCAGTTGCGCCTGTAGTGCCGGCATAATTGTTACCTGCTAAGTCTTTAATTGCACCAGCAGCAATTTCAACGTAGTAATCAGTACCTTGCGCTAAATTTGCCGTGGGATTAACTGTGACTGTACTACCGCTAACCGTGACATTTGTGGAAGTAACATCAATGGTTTCCACCACTGAGTTGTCGGAGACTTTCTTGATGACAATATTGCCGATGCCTTTTTGTACGGATTCACTCAAGGTGACAACTAAATTAGCACCAACTGCAACACTGGTGGCGTTATCGGCTGGGGTGAAACTGCTGGCTGTGGGCGCTGTACCATCAAGGCCGTTACCTTGAATGGTAAAGGTATAAGTAGATTCGTCGAGATCGTTGCTGGAAATATTAATTCGTGCGGTGCGAGTGCCGATAGCCGAAGGTTGGAAAGTAATTTCAAATGGGGTAGCTTGACTGGCACTAATAGTGTTGGCTGGTAATGTCTTGACGGTAAAATCACTGGCATTGGCCCCTGTAATGGTGACTACAGGCGTACCCGATAACGTCAAATTACTAGAACCCAAATTTTCAATGCTAAAGGTGCGAACTAGCGGGCTACCAACTGGGGTATCAGCAAAAGCAGTGCCATCAATTGTCGTGGGTGTAATATCTTGATTGGCGATGGAAGTACCATTGCCTTTGAGATCAATTTCCGGCGGGTTAATGAAGAAAGCTAAATCATTAGAGGCATTGGCATTGCCGTAGTTGAAGATATAGTTCCCACCCCCATAAGGGTTGGTATTCGAGAAAGAGAATGTACCTGTTCCCTCAAAAATAACGGAGTAGGTTTGCCCACTGGTAGCCGAATAAGGAGTGTCTAATTTAACTGTTTTCCAACCCATGCCCGATGGGAGTGATATGCTCTGTTGATAGGTAGGATTACCTTTGTTCCCGCCAGCACCGCTGCCATTACTGCTGTTGTAAATCAATAAATTGCCAGTAAAAGCACCTCCGGTATAAACCGCAATCTCGCTAATTGTTCCATTCTCAGAAGCTGTGAAGCTCTGTCCCTGATGATTGGTATTAGCACTACCGTTTTGGGTTAATTGCGGGATGGGAGGAATCGGCAGCGTGGAAGCGGTGAGGGTTGTGAAGTTCCAACTGGTTGGCCCTGTAATCCCGGCATAATTGTTACCAGCCGAGTCTTTAATCGCCCCGGTAGCAATTTCTACATAGTATTCGGTACTTGGTGCGAGATCAGCGGTAGGATTAATGGTGACACTACTACCAGTAACTGTGACATTGGCTGAGGTGACATCAATGGTTTCTACAACTGAGTTGTCGGAAACTTTCTTGATGACAATATTGCCAGTGCCTTTTTGAACTGCTTCGCTTAAGGTGACGACTAAGTTATCAGTAACTGCAACACCCGTGGCATTATCTGCGGGGGTGAAAGTGGCGGCTGTGGGTGGTGTGGTGTCAGCCACGGTGCTGAAATTCCAAGCGGTTGCGCCTGTAATACCTGCGTAATTGTTGCCTGCTAAGTCTTGAATTGCACCGGCGGCAATTTCAATGTAGTAATCAGTGCCTTGGGCTAAGTCAAGAGTGGGATTAATGGTGACACTACTACCAGTAACTGTGACATTGGCTGAGGTGACATCAATGGTTTCTACAACTGAGTTGTCGGAAACTTTCTTGATGACAATATTACCAGTGCCTTTTTGGACGGCTTCGCTTAAGGTGACGACTAAGTTATCAGTAACGGCAATGTTGGTGGCGTTGTCGGCGGGGGTGAAAGTGGCGGCTGTGGGTGGTGTTGTGTCAGCCACGGTGCTGAAATTCCAAGCGGTTGCGCCTGTAATACCTGCGTAATTGTTGCCTGCTAAGTCTTGAATTGCA
>NZ_JADEXD010000140.1 GCF_015207285.1 Tychonema sp. LEGE 07203
CAATCATCTTTTTATGAACAGGCAAGATGCCTGTTCCACAAAAAATCAAATCTTTGTGGAATGGGCATCTTGCCCGTTCCTAATTTCAATCATCTTTTTATGAACAGGCAAGATGCCTGTTCCACAAAAAATCAAATCTTTGTGGAATGGGCATCTTGCCCGTTCCTAATTTCAATCATCTTTTTATGAACAGGCAAGATGCCTGTTCCACAAGAAATCAAATCTTTGTGGAATGGGCATCTTGCCCGTTCCTAATTATTCGAGCAATTCTACAGTGCCGAGATACCCGTCTACCCGCACTTTTTGACCGTCTCGCAGGCGAGTTGTAGCTTCTGCAACATTCATCACTGCGGGAATTTTGTACTCGCGAGCGATAATTGCTCCGTGAGATAGTTGGCCGCCAACTTCAGATATAATTGCTGTTGCTCCTAACAGCAAGGGTGCCCAACCTGCATCGGTGTAGGGTACGACAACGATCGCACTTTCGCCTAAATCTGTGGTGGCGGTGCGGCAAATCTTGATAAAACCTTCGACGCAGCCGATACTTGCGGGGATTCCCTGCATAATGCCAGTTGCGGATGTTGCCGAGTCGATCGACCTTTGCCGAGAATTTGGCAGCAAATTGCCGTAGACTACAGCAGGAATCGGGCGATCGCGATCGGTTAAAAGTCGATCGCGCCTTTGGCTAATGGTATCCTGAAAACCAACACTCGCGCCGCTGCGAATCCACTGCTGAATCTCCCCAAATTCCAGATAAAAAATATCCCCAGCTTCCGCAAATACATCCATTACCAATCCGCAAGCCTCAATCTCCACAAAAGTCCAGCGCAAATCTGCCAACAACCGGGCGTAAACTTGACTAATTTCATTTTTGACTGTAGTTCTTTCCTGACATTTATCCAATCGCCATTTCTGCCAAAAACTCAAACCCAACTTTCGACTTTCATCTAAATTAGTTATTGCAGATTTTTGAGCCATAGTTACGATTAACTTTTGGTAAATTTCCGGTTGTTCGCGCCAAGTAGCAACAGCAATATCCGTCCCCACTTCGCTCAAATATCCGTAAGTATCAAGCCACTCTGCAAATTCCGCTTGCAGCGCCGAACTTTCAGCAAACATCTGCGTTAGTTGTGCCGTTGAAATAGTCTCGTTTGACTGCGAAATCGCAGCTTGTCGCAACTTTTTTGCTAACTGCTGCAAAGCCCGCACCGAAGCAATTTCCGGTGCATTACCATTGTCCAACCATTCATCGGGAACGCGAAAAATTGCCTTGCGAATAGCCAGCCCGATCGGCCCTAAGATATTGTAATAAGTAATCGGTTTCAGCCACTCCTGAATTTGCTCAGCTCTCTCTAACAACTCCGACAAATATTCATAATTGGGCATTGGGCATCGGGAATTGGGAATTGGGCATCGGGCATTGGGCATTGGGCATTGGGCATTGGGCATTGGGAATTGGGCATTGGGAATTGGGCATTGGGCATTGGGCATTGGGCATTGGGCATTGTTACTACTGCCAACTGCCAAATGCCAACTGCCAACTGACTTCTCCAGACTTTGCAGTGCGGGGATAAAAATAGAAGTGCGATCGCCCTCAAAATTTGCATTCAGCGCCCTCTCCCGCTGCACCAAACGCCACAAACCCGGCAAAGAAGGCAAAATCTTCCCCAAAGGCGGTTTGCCCATCTTCTGCCCTCTCAGCAAAAATTCCAAACCCTGCTCCGGCAATCCCATCATCCGAAAAATTTCGCCCAACAAAGTCGCGTTAAAATAGGCGTGGGAACCAAGCAAAGTTGCTGTTTCATTAAAATTTAAATTGGCAGCGCGATCGCCCAAAACCACCTGAAAAATCTCTCCCCAAACCCCACAAGTCAGCGGCCGATTAATCGACCAAGTTAGCGGGCGAATTGCACCGGGAATCACTTCTGCCGCAATAGTCCGCGTCCAAATTGGCTGCAAATTGGTAATCGGGCGGCTTTGCAAAATCCAAACTTTTTCCCCGTCCCAACTCCACTCAATATCCTGCGGAATGCCGTGAAAAAAAGCTTCGATGGCTTGCGCTTGTTTGACTAATTCTGCTATAATTTGTTTGTCAATAATTGAACTAAATTCTAGGTCGCTTAAATTTTGTTCTAAAGTTTCAGGTTGGCTAAAATCAACTTCCAAATGAACCGGAGTAACTTGCCCGCCGACAACAGATGCAGAACCTGCAGGCAAAGCTTCAATAATGATTTGGGAACCGCCATCTAAAGGATTGCGGCTGAACATAACTCCGGCAATTTGGCTTTCAATATAAGGCTGAATCAAAACAGCCATTTGAGTGTCGGGGAGTTGTCGCTGGCGGCGGTAAGCCACAGCTTCGGAAGTCCAATAAGACTCGCGGCAGCAATTAATGCCGTCGAGCAATTCTGCTTCAGTGAAAACAGGGCCAATAGTTTGATATTGTCCGGCGGCGGAACTAAAATCGCCATCTTCTCCCGCAGCCGAAGAGCGCACAATTATGCGGTTTGGGATTTTAGCTTTAAGGTTTTGGATTAAAGCATCAGAAATTGACAATTTATCACTATTTCCTCGATGCCCGATTGCCCTGTTTGGTCGATGCCCGATGCCCGCTTCTTGTGATAATATCCAACCATTAGGTACATTAAAACCAGCGCGTTTTAGCTGAGACAATTTAGCAGCTTTATCGCCGCAGATTGCAGCATCCAACGAGTCATCTAGAGAAAACAATTGTTCCGATTTAGATAAAGCCATATCATCACCCTGACTGAAATTAATTGCTGCTAATAAAACAGCCAATCCGGCTGCTGCTAAAAATTCGGGCATTGATTGCCGCCACACCCAAACCCAGAGAGGAGTGCACAGACACCCGCAGCGGGAAGCAAACAGTCTCGCCCGATCGCCCTTACCCCACCACCGCTGTGCCAAACCCCACACCAGCAGCCCCCAAATGCCCGACGAGACAGCCACCGGCGGCGAAAATACCAAAAGACCCCAAACGGCATTAGTGACACCTCCACCTCGGGCGATCGCGTACCGGGCAGCGACTAGAGGAATCAACAGGGCGATCGCAATTTCCGGTGCATCCGGGAAATAAAATCTGCCCGCCAAAACCGGTAAAATACCCCGGCAAACTTCCGCCAACACCGCAGCAATCCCCGCCAATTTCCCGCCGTGAATGAAAGCAGCCGAAACACCAACATTTCCCGTGCCCAACCGCCTCAAATCACCGCCGCCCACCAGCCGCACCGCCCAGCTAGTAAGCGGCAAAGCACCGAGGGCAAAACTGGCAGCTAACAGCAATGCCATTGTCAACAGCGACATAAAATCAGCCCCCAAATTCCCATATCTAAGTATTATGGCTGCAATTCACTCACTTTTTCAGCCTTCAGATGTATTGCGCGATCGCCCAAACCACATAAAATGATAAAGAAGTAAAGTAAATAAGGATTTTAACCTAATGGTAGAAAGCAACCTAATTATTCCCATCTCAGTTCTTGGTGTTGGATTTGTGGCTGCGGTTAGTATCGGATCCATTGCGTGGTACAATTCCAAGCGTCCCCCCGGTTGGGAATCCAAAGAACGGCCTGATTTTGTTCCGAAAGTTGATAAAGATGATTTAATTGCGGACGTTTCTGAGACAAAAGGTAAGTAAAACAAAGTTTATTTGGACAATACGTAGCGACAGTTTCATTGCTGCTCGATATGTATCTAAAAACCCGGTTTCTACGAGTTTTGCGTTGAGTGACGATAAATCACGCAAGAAACCGGGTTCCTGAAGTTGCCAGTTTAAATTTAAGTTTTCGGGCGCTACTCAAATTCTACCCACAAAAGTTGAGAGCCTGGGAATGAGAAAAAATGCTAAAAAAGCTCGATCGCCCGCTACAATAAGTAAGAGCCGGCAACGCCTTTTGCAATGAATCCAGAATCAACTCTCGCCAGACTACAAGCTACACTTCCCGACGGAAAACTGCCTTCTAGCTACGGGGTTTACTTCAAAAACACCCTAGTAGCCCTGTGTCACGCCCTAGAAGACCACATCTTGCAAACCAGCAGCGGGGACGAACTCGAACTCAAACCCCTAGTTTTGGTGACGTTTCAGCAGGGAAAATGGTATTTGCAGGAAGCCGATCGCTACCTGGATATTGCTAACGCCTCTCGGCGCGTCGTCATCGGTGCAGTAGCCGACAGCGGCTTCGCTACCCACAAAACAGGGCAATTAGAAAATGTATCTTTAATAAATCTCGATGAAAACGACCCCATCATCGAAGAATGGAATCTGATCATCCTCGCCCCGACATACAAAGCAATGGTGCTGTGCCGCGAACTTTCCACCGAAGAATACTTGCCCGATGGCAAGCCAGAAGTCGATACAGAGCGAAAATTCTACGGTTTGTGGTCGTTTGACCAGTCTTTGGTGTCTACCGCTGCAGAAATTTTTATAGAACAAACACGACATTATAATTCTCCCCTAGCCGACAGTTTGCAGGAAATTTACCATGAAATTCTTGCCACAAAAGGCCCGCCCTTGGCAGATATTAGCGGCGTAGTATCGCGCATCGTCACTTACCTGCAAAGTTCTCAGCAGCAAATGGTAGCAATTAACCGCCAAACCCGCGATTTGTGGGAACTCGAAGGTCAAGCTTTGCGCGTCAGCCGCAATTTGAACGCCAACAAACTTCAAGCTTTTCTGCGGATGGCCCAGCGCGTGGACGAACGCGATACTTCAAATCCTACAGCTTCTTTGCAGGTGGCGGCTTTGTCGGAAACTTTGGGTCAACTGCTGGATTTGCCGGCTTTGCAGTTGCGCCGGCTGCGGTTGGCCGGATTGCTGTTTCGAGTAGGCTTGGTTTCTGCGCCAAATGAAGTATTCGATCGCACTCCCGATGCCTTCGACCAATCAACTCTATCATTTTGGCGCGATCGCAGTTTCATCGGTTCCCAACTTCTGCAAGCCATGCCGGAACTATCACCAGTTTCGGAAATTGTCAAGCACGAACTCGAAAAATGGGACGGCAGCGGCAGGCCAGACGGTTTGCGAGGCGAAGACATACCCATTGCATCGCGGATTTTGGGGTTGGCGACTTATTTTCAAGAATTGACTCAACCGCGGGGCGATCGTCAGGCTTTGAGTTTGAGCGCAGCTTTGGAACAGTGCCGCGAACAGTCTGGTACTCGCTTCGATCCGGATTTGGTGGAAACTCTCGGTAACGTCGTCAGACTCGCAGAAATCGGTTTGATGCAGTTGCCGAATCGCCCCAGCCAACTGCCGAATGTCTGGTTGGAAGAATCGGGCGATCGAACGACCGCAGCCGCTCCGGCATTATAAAATGAGTGCGGGAATTAGTCAGTAGTTATTGGTTATTGGTTATTGGTTATTGGTTATTGGTTATTGGTAACAACTGACAACTGACAACTGACAACTGACAACTGACAACTGACAACTGACAACTGACAACTGACAACTGACAACTGACAACTGACAACTGACAACTGACCAAAAACTAATGACTGACGACCTCGAAGCTATACGCAAAGGCAAAATTCAGATGTTGGTCGGCACAGATTTAGCTGGCGCCGACTTAGCGGGAGCCGATCTCGCCGGTGCCGACTTGTCTCAAGCTAACTTGACAGGAGCTAATCTCGCCGGCGCTAACTTGCAGCGGGCGGTACTGCGAGCCAACCTCCGCGGCGCTGACTTGAGCGGCGCAGATTTGCGGGGTGCTGATTTTCGGAATGCCGATTTGCGCGGAGCTTCCTTTGCTAATGCTGATTTGCGCGAGGCAAGTTTTGGGGGTGCTTTTTTGACAGGCGCTGCGATGGGCAATTTGGATTTGAGCGGTGTCGATTTGCGCGGTGCCGATTTGCGGGGCGCAGCTTTGGCTCGGGCAATTTTGCAATCCGCCGATTTGAGCAATGCCAATTTGTCGGGTGCTGATTTGTCGGGTGCTGATTTGGAAGAAGCTGTTCTGAATGGAGCCGTACTCCGCGGGGCTAACCTGACGGGAGCTAATTTGCTCTGTGCGGCGATCGAACAAACCATATGGGATGGAGCTTTGCTCGATCGCGCTTGTCTCCAAGGCACCCCCCTAAGTCCTTAAATTTCAAAAATATTCCTTTCTAGGCAGACAAAAAGAACGTATGCTTATAAAGTCAATAAGCACAAGCTATTTTAACATTTCTTAATAGCAGGTTATAATGGCGACTGTAGATCAGCAAACGCATAAATGGTAGCAGCTTTGTTTAGCGGTACATCCTTTCAAGGTCAAAGTGGCGATCGCCTTGTCAGCAAAGTAGCAGGAGCTGCGATCGCGGCCTTATTCAAACGTTCGGAAAAGGCCGAAGCCAACATCCGAGTCGAACCAGTAGCCAAACTGTTGCAGGGAAGCATCGACGGTTTCGACTTCGTTGGCAAAGGTATGTTGATGTACAACGGCCTTCGCATAGAAGTGATGGAACTCTACCTGCAAGCACTCTCCATTGATTTTGGGGCGATTTTTGCAGGCAGCGTCAAATTGCGGCAGCCTACCCAGGCAAATATGCGAGTAGTCTTAAGTCGATCGGATTTAACCACTTCATTCAACACACCTTTTGTAGTTGAAAAACTCCAGAGGCTGAAATACCAAGAGCAATCTCTGCACTTTCAAAACACAGAAGTCAGCTTCGGGACAGACAAATCAATTCGGCTGAAGTCCGAAATTACGATCGGCGATGCCAGCGAACCCGTCAACATAGATATTACAGCTCAGTTGCAGGTCGAAGACCGACGCAAAATCCAATTTGTCAGCGTTACTTACGGAGGCGACGGGCAAGCAGTAGATTTGGGTAAAGCTATAATTGCCCACGTCAATAACTTGCTAGACTTAGACAAATTTGCCTTAGAGGGCACTCAACTGCGAGTAGACCGCTGTCGAGTTCAAAACGACGAGCTGGTTTTTTACGGTTGGGCCGGCATCGAGCAGTTCCCCACAGGCAAGCGCTAAGTCTCAGCCTGCTGGGGCCGACGGGAAAGTCAGTCGATTGGAGATTTTCCATTTTCGATTTACTTGCCGCGCCGTGAATCTGGGAACTCGAACAAAAGTCTAAAATTTGGGGATCTCCACAACTCACAACACGACTCCTGTTGGGGGCTTCCGTTTTTGGGCGGGTCAGATTGGTTTGAATAGTTTTATCAACACAACCCGCACCTGCGGGTTTTGCTATTTTAGCGACAGTTTGGAATATTGGGCGCTGCTAGCGTAAAGTCGGTCTATATTCCGGCATATTTCCCGAACAGGCTCTTTCGGATATTTGGGGGAAAATGTATATTTGGCTGCAGGGCAATGGGTAATTGATAATTGGTAATTGGCGATCGATTCGTGACCTATTACCTCTTACCCATTACCTATTAAGCTGTTGCTCCTATAGATTGTGTATGGCGATGGAGGGGGAGAAGGGGAGAAGGGGAGAGCATTTGACGATTTTTTATTGTCATCAAAATATACAATTTAAATGCACAACAGCCTACCAGGTATTAGATTAAATTATCGCGAAAAGTTCAAAAGAGCCGGAATATCCACCAAAATGCTGATATTTTCTAGCATTTACTCTCAACAATTAGCGGGTCTAAATCAGCATTGAGGACGATCCGATCGAGCTATTTTTCCTGATATCTTAAAAACGTTAAAAACTAATGGACTTGGGGAATCGCTACTATGTTCGGACTTTATTTATTGGCTGTCTACGCTGCTGCTTTCTGGATACTGGCTCAACCGATGAGCGGTAGAAGTCGCGAGTGGTGGGTGGAAGTTCACACCGATTTGCCTAAGCGAACCTATTACTTTGGTCCCTACGAAACCAAGGATAAAGCTTATAATAACACGAACGGCTACATCACAGACTTGAAAAAGAAAGGATCTAAAAAAATTAGCATCAATATCAAGCAAGGTCAACAACCTAGTCAGCTAACAGTTGCCGATCGGTAATATCAAATCCTGTAGCATCGTCTCAATGAAAGCAGCCCAGTTAGAAATTCGAGACAGGAGGTGGGAGGCAGGAGGAAAGAGGAAGAAAGAAGGAGTCATCTGATTTTAGGTTTTAGGTTTTAGATTTTAGATTTTAGATTTTAGAGGCGACCCCACGGATAAATTCTCTTTCTTGAGGATTTTAGATTTTAGATTTTAGATTGATTCGGTGGATAAATCGCGTAGCGGGTACCACAGGAGAAATTCGCACGGTCAAGAATCCCCGCGCGATCGCGCCGGGGACTGTCAAACTAGCACACAGCTATCCAGCTTTTTGGGCAATCCCTATCTGAGCTGGAGTTGCAGAAAACAATTTTTAACAATTGGCACGCATTTGGCGATCGCGATCGATTAAAATTAAAGCACCATCTGACTTAAATTGCTCCGGGGATTAAAAGTGCGATTGGCCTGGATTTTTTCATAGCATTCGCGCTCGATGGCCGTGAGTTCCTTCGGCGGGACGATCGCAATTTTCACCAACAAATCAGTGCGTTCATCTTTCTTCGGTTTCGGCCATCCTTTGCCCCGCAACCGCAAAGACTGACCGGAGCGCATCCCGGCTGGAAATTTTACAGCGATAGTACCTTCAGGCGCAGGCACTTCAATTGAAGCTCCCAACACCGCTTCGTCAGGAGTTATCGGCACTTCGCACACCAAATTATCTCCGTCAAACTGAAAGAAAGGGTGAGGCAAAACTTCTACTTTTAGATACAAATCTCCCTGCTGCTTCGTGTACAGGTCAACTTGACCTTTGCCTTTTACTCGAATTTTGCTGCCGGTTTTCACTCCCGCCGGAATCGAAACTTCGCCCGTGGCGACTCGTTTAGAAGTGCCGCGAAATGCTTCTGCCAGAGTCAGGGAAATTGCCACCTCGGTGTCGAGAGAGCTTCCTGCGGTACGGTTTTCGTACCCCGCGAAATCTTCAAATCCACCAAAACCGCCCGGCCCGCCGGTGCGGTAGCTGCTGTAATTCCACTGGCCGTTGCGGCCGCTACCCGCACTGCCGCCGGCCGCGCGGCCGAGCAAGGCATTGATAAATTCGTCAAAACTGCCGTACTGGCTGAAGTCAACGCCGCCAAAGTCTACAGTTGTACTGCTACCGCCGCCCGGCCATCCGCCACCAGTTGTAGCCGCTTGCTTCCAGTATTGACCGTATTGGTCGTATTTTTTGCGCTTTTCTGAGTCTGACAGCACTTCGTAAGCTTCGTTTACTTCTTTAAAGCGAGCTTCGGCTTCTTTGTTCCCGGGGTTCATGTCCGGGTGATATTTTCGGGCTAGTTTGCGAAAAGTTTTTTTAATTTCGTCTGAGCTGGCGGCTTTGTTGAGTCCCAAAATAGCGTAATAGTCTTTAAAATCTGTTGCAGCCATTAAGCAATCCTCTCTTTATTAGTTGTTAGTTGTTAGTTGTTAGTTGTTAGAAAAAATAAATTCCTAATTAGCAAGATGGCGAGTTAGTTTGATGCGGCGGGCAAAACGGCCTGCTGTATCTGATTTAAATTATAGGTTATCAAAGATTGAGACTCGATCGAGTTCGGTTGTTGCTTACGGGACATCGCAATTTCCGCACCTGGCTGCTGTTGAAGATTTTGAGCAGTTGTGCGCCTTGGGGATTTTGGCGCGGCGGGCGCGCCTGAGAGTGCCACCGCCATCAAGGCGAGTCGGGGATAGCTGCTGCGGTTGTTGGCGCGAGTTCTTTTGAGGGTTGATTGGTGCGGACGATCGATCTTTTTGCTCTTTTTTTGCGGTCGCGGTGCGATCGAACTTTTCTTTCTATCGCTTTTCGACCAATCCACATCCTAGCAAGTTTTCATCATCAAGTTTCGGAGAATTTGCTGTCTAAATTGTCACTGGATCTTACCTTAAAACGCGCCGCAATTCAACAATCTTTAGAGATATTTTTTTCCTTTCCATGCCTGTGGTATAGTATATTATTTGGACAGTCTATTTGTATAACTAAATCACAAAATATAACATGATTTCTCCCTAGTCTGTTAACTAGATCGCACAGTTTCCGAAAAATTAAGTTAGGATAGTATATTAATCATCTTTTGATGCTACGAGGGTTTTCATATGATCAATTATTTACTAAGTTGGCCTTGTGGTTGCTGCGACGATTGGAAAGATCGCTCCGAGAGTTGTGTGGCGATCAGAAACGGGCAGCGCATTTGTCAGTCGTGCTACGATCGCAAATACAAAAATCAGAAGTCATCCGCCAAACGCAGGCGATCGAACATATCTGTCTCGCAACACCCAGTAACAGAGACCGTACCGTATTAAAACGCGGTGTTCTTGCCCTGCAATTATTTCGCAAATTTCGCACCAGCACTTGCCATTAATAATCAAATAAAAAAAATAATTCAGTCATCAGTCATCAGTCATCAGTTATCAGTTATCAGTCATCGGTCATTGGTAATCTGTCACTAACTTAGTTATCGGTCGTCAGTCACCTGAAAAATTAGGTGACTGATTTTAAATTAAAAAACTAATGACTGACACCTAATGACTAATGACTAATAACTAAATGATAGTTCCATCAGGAATCGTGGCGTTTTTCAGGACTACGACAATGCCGCTGCGGATGTAAAAACCTTGGTTTTCGCGGTTGGCTTCTTCCACTCGGTCTTTATTAATTATTTGAACGTTGCGGCCGATGCGGGTATTTTTATCCACAATCGCGCGGCGAATTGTAGTATCCGCACCGATACCGAGGGCGACACCGCCATTGTCCAAACTCGAATGCCGTTCGGCGTCCGGTTCGTAGAAGTCAGCACCCATAACCAGGGTATCTTGAATCGTACATCCAGCTTCAATGCGCGATCGAACCCCCAATACCGAGTGGTCGATCCGGCACTCTTTGAGAATGCAGCCTTCAGCAATAATCGATTCGGTGATGTGAGTATTTAAAAGCTTAGTCGGCGGCAAGAAACGCGGGCGAGTGTAAATCGGCGCTTCCTCGTCGTAGAAACTAAAAGGAGGCTTAGGCTGTTTAGTCAGAGCCAAGTTAGAATCATAAAAAGCCTCAATCGTTCCGATATCTTCCCAGTAATCGTCAAACAAATAAGCTTGAACATTGTGGTCTTTTGAAGAATTTGGAATAATCTCTTTACCAAAATCAGTTTGGTTTGGAGATTCTTTCAGAAGTTTAATCAAAACTTCTTTTTTAAACAGATAAATCCCCATCGAAGCAATGTAAGGACTTTCCTGAGCCTGCTGCGCTGTCAGTCCCAGTTTAGTAGTATCCACCTGCATTTGTTTGAGCGCATCACCTTTTGGCTTTTCGCTGAAAGAAACAATGCGGCCGCTTTCGTCGATTTTCATCAAACCAAAATCCGACGCCCGCTTCTCGTCCATTGGCAAAACCGAGAGGGTGATATCGGCATTGGTTTCGCGGTGTCTCTCCACAAACTTCTGGTAGTCCATGCGGTAGAGGTGGTCGCCTGAGAGAATCAAGAATTCGTCAACATCCCACTGTTCTAGTAGCGAGAGATATTGACGAACTGCGTCTGCTGTCCCTTGGAACCAGTTGGCGTTTTCCTGAGTTTGCTGGGCGGCGAGCACCTCGACAAATCCCTCGCTGAAGCCAGAAAACTGGTAAGTGCGGGCGATGTGCCGGTTCAGCGATGCCGAGTTGAATTGGGTGAGAACGTAGATTTTGAGTATTTCGGAGTTGATGCAATTGCTGACAGGAATATCGATGAGGCGATATTTGCCGGCCAGGGGAACTGCGGGTTTGGCCCGCAGTTTGGTTAGGGGGTAAAGGCGGGTGCCTACACCGCCACCGAGGATGATTGCTAAGACTTTTTTCAAGGAACTTTCTCCCTAGGGTGGATTAACTCTCCAAGTACAGTGTCCGATGGTGAGGGCTTCTTGACAAGGGGGGGAGCAGGGAAGTTTTGAGTTTTGAGTTATTCAGTTGGACCGATCGGGTTCAAAGGCGGTTTTTTAATCCAAATACTTTGTTCCAACCTTCAATCAGATTTAAAAACCGGGTTTATGAGAGTTGGAGTGCGGAGGGGACCGGAGTTTTGAGTTTTGAGTTTTGAGTTCAAATACTCATCAACAAACAATGGATATTTGAAAAAAATTTGAGTTTTGAGTTCAAATACTCATCAATCAATAAGCGCAGTTTAACGAAAGAATAAGGTTCGGAGTTTTGGGTATCAATTACAAGTTTTCTGGGTTGATTCTCGGTTCTGGCAATTTCTCGATCGAGCCTCGATCGCCCTGCTGTTACGGTTCGTGCCAGCGATCGCACTTTGAACCCCTAGAAGGCTCTGCTTTTGCCCCAAGAGCGGGCGTTGAGCAAGAGTTCGATCCGGTGCTTTTTCCGGCGTTTTTGCTTTGTGAGGCGAGTCCGACTCCACAGTCAGGAAGCGCCGCCCGTCGGGAGGACAAACTTCTAGGGGAGAATCAGTTGGAAATCTGAGATTGACTGCAAATTTTTGTGATTTTTGACGGTCGGTCGATCGACAAAACTCGATCGAGTGTATATTTTATACCAAAAGCTATATCCGCTAGCAACCTCTGCTACTGTAGCCTAAGCCATAGCAAGCTCGGAAAATTGTATGCAAATTCAAACCCCCGACTGGGTTAAACACGCCGTATTCTACCAAATATTCCCCGATCGCTTTGCCAAAAGCAAAAAACACCGCAAACGCCTGCTGCAAAACTTCATGTGGGAAGAATGGCACGAAATTCCTACTCTCCAAGGCTACAAAGGAGGCGATTTGTGGGGGGTTATGGAACAGCTAGATTACTTGCAAGATTTGGGCATTAATGCCATTTACTTTACCCCCATTTTTCAGTCCGCCAGCAATCACCGCTACCACACCCACGACTACTATCAAGTCGATCCGATGTTGGGCGGCAATCCAGCGTTTAAAGAGCTTCTAGACGCTGCCCACGATCGCAATATCAAAATTGTCCTAGACGGCGTATTCAACCATGCCAGCCGCGGCTTTTTCTTCTTTCACGACATCCTGGAAAACGGCCCGGCTTCTCCTTGGCTAGATTGGTTTCAAATTGAAGGCTGGCCCCTATCGGCCTACGACGGCAATTTCCCAGCTAATTATGTCGGTTGGGACGGCAATCGAGCTCTGCCTGTATTCAACCACGACAATCCAGAAGTGCGAGAATACATCATGGAAATCGCCGAATACTGGATTAAATTCGGCATCGACGGCTGGCGGCTGGATGTTCCTTTTGAAATTAAAACAGAGGGATTTTGGCAGGAATTTCGAGACCGAGTGAAAGCTGTTAATCCCGAAGCTTACATTGTCGGCGAAGTATGGGAAGATGCCAGGGAATGGCTGGACGGAACGCAATTTGACGGCGTGATGAATTATCTGTTTGCTGCGCCGACAATTGCTTTTGCTGCGGGCGATCGAGTAGATGTGAACCAAGTAGAAGGTCGTTCTTATTACCCCTATCCGGCGCTGTTTGCCAAACAGTACGGGGAAAAAATTCAGCAAGTTTTGGAATTGTATCCGTGGGAAATACAGCTAACTCAACTAAACTTGTTAGCCAGTCACGATACTGCCAGGTTGCTGTCAATTGCTGGAGACGACAAAAAAAGCGTCGAAATTGCGACTTTGCTGCTGTTAACTTATCCCGGAGCTCCCAGCATTTATTACGGCGATGAAGTTGGTTTGCCTGGTGCTCTAGATCCTGATTCTCGCCGCAGTTTTCCCTTAAAAGCTGACTGGGAACTCGATGTTTTAGATTACCACAAACAGTTGATAGCTTTGCGCCACCAATACGCCGCCCTCCGCACTGGGACTTACCAAATTCTGTTTGCTGAAGGCACGGTTTACGTTTTTGCTCGAATTTTGGAGGATGAAGAAATAGTTGTTGCTGTTAATGTGGCAATTCAAGAGGTAAAGGTGAGCTTTGAAACACCTAGTTTGAAATCTCCTCACGATAAATTGCTGTTCGGTAAAGGCGAGTTTGTTTGGAAAGGGGAAGGGGAAACTCGGAAGTTAGAATTGAGTCTGCCCGCGCGATCGGGTTTAATTATCGGTTCAGCTAATTAGCGATTCACTAATTGCTAGGCTTAACAGTTGGGTAACAATCACGGCATTTATAGATCGCAGGACTTACGCATCCAGACCAAAGAAACCGGGTTTTTTACCTAATCTACAACTTAAAACGAAATATTTGTGTAAAAAAACCCGGTTTCTGGCCGCCCGCCTGCTACCAAGACAGGCATCAGCCGTCCTAAGCGCTGAAAAACTACCAGTTGTTTCTCAAAATATATGACTAAAAGGTTAAGGATATTAGCGCAGTTCCCTCGCTTGAGCCGCTGGTTTGCCCATAATTTAGGTGTCAGCAACGTTCGCAAAGAACAGGTATATTTGGACATTGCTAAATCCGTGACGCTGACAGATGCCAGTTATTGGATTCAGGTTTTGTTTTCTGCTGGGATCGCTACCCTGGGACTGGTGTTAAATAGTCCGGCCGTCATCATTGGCGCGATGCTGATTTCACCTTTAATGGGGAGTATTTTGGCGAATGGGCTGGCTCTAGCCACTGGAGACGCGATTTTAGCGCTGCGGGCTATTATCAATCTGATTTTGAGCTGCGGGCTGGCTATTTCCTTTGCGGTGGTGTTGGTATTGATTCTGCCCTTTAAGGAAATGACGGGCGAAATTTTGGCGAGAACTCAGCCAAATCTGCTGGATTTAGTGATTGCGCTATTTTCTGGGGCTGTGGGAGCAGTAGCTATTTGCAAGGAAGCTAAAGGGGTTGTTACGTCTATTCCGGGGGTTTCGATCGCGGTGGCGTTAATGCCGCCACTGTGTGTGGTAGGTTATGGCATTGGGATGGCAGTCAGCCTCACTCCTGGAAGTGGATTGGCGGTGGCGCGAGGGGGAGGACTGCTGTTTTTTACTAACTTAGTCGCTATTACGTTTATGGCGATGCTGGTGTTTTTGGTTCTGCACATTGATAGCGCTCCCGTGCGGCAACAAGTGCGTGCATGGCGGGAAAGCAATCAAGAAAACATTTGGGTACAGTCGTTGGTCGATCGAATTCCGGCGTCGGATCGATTGAAGCGCATCGGTAGTTTGCCAAGTCGGCTGCTGCTGATTTTGATAACTGTTTTATTGACTTCGATTCCTCTGTACAAATCCTACAATCAACTTAGCGACGAAATTTCTCGCAAGCAGCAAGAAAATCAAGTGCGTAATAACGCCACCGAAATCTGGCAAAAAAACTTTGGTAGCTTTCCTGATGGTAAGGTGCGATCGTACATCAGTCAACTCTTGTTTCGAGAACAAGATCGTAAATTGGTTGCCCAACTTCAGGTGGTTACTAGCAAAGTCTACACCGAAGCCGAACGAGATAAATACAAGCAACTGCTGTCGGCAAAGCTGCAGATACCGCTGGAGTTAATTAATTTGAATCTGATTCAAATTCCCATAGCCTCTAACGAACTGTTACCACCAAAAGTTTCAGAAACAATCAAGCCAGAACCACCTCCGACAATTGCCGAATTGCAAGTTCGTTTTTTGAGCGGCGTGGAGTCGGCGCTCGATTCCCTGAGTTTGCCTCTCCCGGCTCAATTGGTGAGTTATCAGGCGATTACGAGCTCGGTGACGCCGTTAAGGATTCAGATTATTTACTTGAGCCAGCGGGATCTCGATCGCGACGGACAAGCACTGCTGGTGCAGGGTATCCGCAGTCAATTAAATTACGCTGCAGCAGAGGTAAGCTTTAATCGGATTGCGCCGGTTGCTGGAACAGTTACCTTTGCGTTAAATCAATCTCAAATTCCGGCAAATCAAATTCAATTACTCGATCGGCTGGGTAAGATGGTACAGCAAAATCCTACATTCCAGATTGAAATGAGTTCTGCTCAAGCGCCATCAGAAATTGGAACGCCCGCCCGAGAGCGATCGATCGCGATCCGCAATTACCTGCAAACAAAATGGCAAATTGGAGCCGAACGCTACATTACGAAAACTGCAACAGCAACCCAACCCATTGTCCAGTTGAAAACAGTTCTCAAAAAACTGCCCAAAAACTCCTCACCCTCTGTTCTGCAGGATGCGGTTGAAGGAGAATTGACACCCTAATAATTCCTGATGCTCGTGTCGAAAAGCAAGTAGCCGTTTTTTGGGCGGGTCAAACATCTATGCAACACCATAATTACTAATCGGAAATTGAAAAATGATAGAAACGAGTCTACAAGAAGTTGCGATCGAAGACAATCTGAAGCAATTTTTACTGGTGCTTTCAGTTTCTTTGAGTGTGGCAACTCTGCCACAAATTGTTAGTTGGTTGCGCCGAATTCCCTATACGCTGCTGCTAGTAATTGTGGGAGCTGGACTGGCTTTGGTCGATGTGCGGCTGGTGAATCTTTCCCCTGAATTGATTCTGTTGATTTTTCTGCCACCGCTGCTGTTTGAAGCTGCTTGGAATTTGAAGTGGTCGAGTTTAAAACAGGATTTAATTCCTATTTGTCTTTATGCTGTTTTCGGTGTGCTGATTTCCATTGCGGGTGTGGCAATTGGTTTGAATCAATTTGCCGGTCTTTCTTTGGGAACTGCGCTGATGATTGGGGCTACCCTTTCAGCTACCGATCCGGTTTCGGTGACGGCTTTGTTTCGGGAGTTGGGGGTTGAGAAGCGTCTGAGCACCTTGGTGGAAGGCGAAAGTTTGTTTAATGACGGAATGGCGGTTGTGGCGTTTGGATTTCTGGCTGCTTTTGCTCGGGGAACTACTAATTTATCGCCGGGGCCGATTTTGCTGGAGTTGATAACGGTGGTGGGGATTGGGCTGGGGGTTGGCGGGCTGATCGGGTTTGCGATTTCTTATCTGACGCAGCGGTTCGATTTGCCTCTGGTGGAGCAGTCTCTGACGTTGGTTTCGGCCTACGGTACTTATTTGAT
>NZ_JADEXD010000141.1 GCF_015207285.1 Tychonema sp. LEGE 07203
GTCAATCAAGAAACCACTCTCAAGCGTAGCTTGCCACAGAAAAGGAAACGGGCTGCAATGAATGATGAATACATGATGCTTCTTCTCAAATCCTTTTGTCAAGACTGATTGAGATGCTCTTACCCTGAGTCAACCAGCCGAGACAAATATGAGTTGCTGCGATCGACTAAAGTCCATCTCCGATCGAAATTCGACCAATTTTCCCCATCTTCGCTAATTCTAACAGTTCTAAACTCTCGCTTCCGGCAGTTAACTTCCATCTGCGCCAGCAATTTCTCGTTACTAAACTGCTGAGTGCCTAAAATAATTCTGACGGGATAGGAAGGAGCACCAGGAATATCCGATTTGCTTAATTCTACGCTGCTGGGGTCGATGCAAATATCTACAAAACATCTTAATTTTTCGGCGCGGGCGCTCAAAGTATTGACGGAAATTAATGTTGAAATTACTATCAAACAAATCGATGAATTCTTAATCATATAGTTTCTTTTGAGCGAATTTTATTCGCCCTGAATATTCGCCTTGAACTTTTTAAAGTTTCTTTTGAGTCGGCGGTTGAAACCGCTGCTAAACAGACAAAACCCGCCTGGGCGGGTTGAATTTCTTCAGTCCGCGCAGGCGGACTTTGTTTGTGTAGTCGCGAATTTTATTCGCCCTGAATATTCGCCTTTAACTTTTTAAAGCTGAGGAACGTATTGTTCTTTTTCAGGAACAAAAGTATATTCGGAGACGATCAGGCGCAACTCTTCGCCGTCGATGGTTTCTTTTTCGATCAGCAAATCGACTAAACGATCGACCACAGTGCGATTTTCGCGAATAATGCGACGGGCATCTTCGTAACAGCGATCGACAATTTCCCGGACTTGTCCGTCAATCCGAGAGGCAATTTCTTCGGAATATTCCGATCGCGCCGTGTAGTCGCGGCCGAGGAAAATTTCGCTTTGTTGAGCTTCTAGGGCGATCGGGCCCAAGGTAGACATCCCGTAGCGAGTCACCATTTGTCGCGCCATACCGCTGACTTGCTGCAAGTCGTTGCCGGCACCGGTGGTAACTTCAGCATCGCCGAAAACTACTTCTTCGGCGGCGCGGCCGCCCAAAGCACCGCTAATCCGAGCTAAGATTTGCGATCGAGAAATCAAACCTTGGTCTTCGCTGGGCATGAACCAAGTCAAGCCGCGGGCTTGTCCGCGAGGAACTAAGGTAACTTTTTGTACGGGATCGTGGGCTTGAATCACTGTACCGACGATCGCGTGACCGATTTCGTGGTAAGCAATCAAGCGCTTGCTCTTGCTGTCCACCAGCGGTGTGCCTTCCATACCTGCTACCACGCGATCGACTGCATCGTCAACTTCGAGCATCGTAATCGCTTCTTTCCGGCGGCGGGCGGTCAAAATAGCAGCTTCGTTGAGCAAGTTAGCCAAATCAGCGCCGGTAAAACCTGGAGTGCGGCGGGCGATGGCATCCAAAGAAATCTCTGCAGACAGCTTCTTGTTGCGCGCGTGAACTTCCAAAATTTCCAAACGGCCTTTGATATCCGGCGTATCTACGCTAACTTGGCGGTCAAAACGGCCCGGACGCAGCAGCGCCGAGTCGAGCACGTCGGGGCGGTTTGTAGCAGCAATGATGATAATCCCAGTATTGCCCTCAAAACCGTCCATTTCGGTCAGCAACTGGTTCAGGGTTTGTTCCCGTTCGTCGTTACCGCCGCCGATGCCTGCGCCGCGCTGGCGGCCCACTGCGTCGATTTCATCGATGAAGATGATGCAAGGAGCATTTTCTTTGGCTTTTTTGAACAAGTCGCGGACGCGGGATGCGCCGACACCGACGAACATTTCCACAAATTCTGAACCGGAGATGCTGAAGAAAGGCACGCCGGCTTCGCCTGCGATCGCTTTTGCTAGCAAGGTTTTACCGGTTCCGGGAGGGCCCACTAGCAGCACGCCTTTGGGAATCTTCGCCCCTACTGCGGTGAAGCGTTCGGGTTTTTTGAGGAATGTTACGACTTCTTGAAGTTCTTCTTTGGCTTCTTCCACGCCTGCTACGTCGTCGAACAGTACGCCTGTTTTAGCTTCCATTTGAAAGCGTGCTTTGGATTTGCCAAAGTTCATGGCTTGGCCCGGGCCGCCGGGAACGTTGCCGCCGCCTCGGCGGAAGAGGAAAAACAGCCCTCCGACTAACAAGAGGGGAAATATTAGATTGCCTAAAACTCCCCAGACAGCGCCGTCGTTACGCAGGGGATGAGTGTCGAAGCTGATTTTGGAGTCTCTAAGCCGAGAAACCAGTTCTGGGGCATTTGAGGGCAAGTCCACTCGCCACCGCTGCTCGCGATTGTCTAGTTCGGGATCGATTGCTAGGACGATCGCCGTGCGGCCTCCGTCGTAAAGGTCAACGCTGGTGACTCGATCGGCGTTTAAGTAATCTAAGAATCGACCGTAGCTTAAGCGGGTGCTGGCGGTGTTCTTGCTCATTTCTGTTGGGGATGGAGCAAAGGCTCCCTGCCACAAGAAAAAGCCGATGACTAAGGCCGGTAAAGTCCAAAGTAGTATAGTTCGCCAAGATATTTTCATAAATGCGGATGCCTTGAATTGGGGACAGATCGGGTTAGATCGCGGTGCTGGAAAAGTGGGACAAAAGTTTACACTCAGAATCTTAACTAAATTTAACTTAACAATGCACTTCAGGGCAACCAGGCCTCCGCTGGCGATCGCTCGAAAATACTCCTTGACTGAAACCGTTCAGGGAACAAGCCCCCGGATCGAGACCCCTGTTGTCGCCTCTAAAATCTAAAATCTAAAATCTAAAAGCTAAAATTCATGTTTGGGCGATCGTCCCGAATATAATGTTTGGTGCTGATTTCAATACCGATCTAGGTAAAGTTAAAAGAATCGCCTCAAAACCCACTGTCTTTAAGCGCGGCAGTGTCAAGGGATAAGGCATGATAATGGTGAGGCTCAGTGAGGTAACACATTTCAATGACAACTAGACAGCTTGTTCCTAATTCGGCTATGCTGACGCAGCAGACTAAGATCGCTTCTCACAAATCGATTATTAGTGCTGATTTGGGTCGTACTGCAACTAAAGCTTGCGTCAGTCGCAACCCGAGCAGCGTTGTGTTTATCCCTGCTAACGTGGCTGCTATGCCCGTGGAAAAGGTACGGGGCGGCAGCTTTGAGTCGAAAGCAACAGACCCTCTGTTGGATATGTGGCTGGAGTACCAGGGCAAAGGATACGCGATCGGTCAACTGGCTGCAGACTTTGGCGCTAATCTCGGCGGCGCAGACCAGTCGAAAGTAGTGGATGCTTTGGTTAAGGTTTTTTCCTGTGCTGGATATTTCCAGATGAAGGGCGAAATGGCAGTAGTGCTGGGTTTGCCTTTTTATTCGCAGGATCAGTTTGAAAAGGAAAAGGAAGAGATTATCAGTCAACTGCGCTCTCCCCACGTTGTGGTGTACCGCGGCGAGCGTTTGGAAATTGACATCCGCCACGTTTGGGTGATGCCGGAAGGATTCGGCAGCCTGATTTGGTGCGAGGCTCAAGACAATAAGGAGTTTACGCCGGATTTACCGGAACTGTCGGTGGCTGTTGTCGATATCGGACACCAAACTACTGATTTGTTAATGGTCGATCGTTTCCGGTTCGCCCGGGCGGCTTCTAAGAGCGATTCTTTCGCCATGAACAAGTTCTACGAACAAGTTGCCTCAAAAATTCCGGGGGCAGATCCTCAATCTCTGTCTTTACTAGAAGCGGTGAATAAACCAGAAGGCGAGCGTTTATACCGTCCTAGGGGAGCGACTAAGCCGACTAATTTAGATCCGATTATTAAGGATTTGCGGGAGGCTTTCGCTAACGAACTGTCCGAACGTTTGGTGCAGTGGCTGCCCGAACGGGTGACGGATGTGGTTCTGACTGGCGGCGGCGGCGAGTTTTTCTGGGAGGTACTCCAACCTTTGCTCAAAGATGCCAATCTTAAGGCTCACTTGGCTCAACCTTCTCGGAAAGCTAATGCTTTGGGACAGTTTATTTATGCTGAGGCTCAGCTAGCCACAATTAAGTAACGCATTAAGGCTTGAACCCTATGGCACTGTGGGCAAAAAATAAGGCGAATTTTTCGGTGGCGTTTACGGAAGATGCTGCGGATCAAACTTTGCTGGCCGCTATTGAAAAAGAGTTGGCTGTTACGAAGTATCAGACTTTCAGCAATCTCTGCAAGCAAGCTTTGTGGCAGTTTTTGTCTGTATCTGAGTCTGCTAGCTCGACAGATAGCTTTCAGCGGTTGGAACAGCGTATCGCTGAACTTGCGGTCAAATTTGCAGAGTTCGAGCGCCATGTTTCTGCTGAGGAATTAAGCCGTTTGGAGGGACTGGAACATCACCTGAGTCAACTCGGCGCCCAGTTGGATCGGTTGCAGGGGAGTGTTAACACTAAGTTTGCTCAAGTTTCTTTTGCCCAAGTTTCAAAAGTAGTAGAGCCTGATCCGATTGAGTCTGATTCTGTGGCGGATGATAATTTAGTGTCTGATGCTGAGGTTGCTCCTCGTCGGGATTCCGATCCTTTGTTGGAGCGTTTAAGTTCTTTGTTACCGCAAGATTTCTAGAATGAGGTAGACCAAGGCTATAAATCCTTGAGATGTGATGTTAGTAGCCCGCTGTTGACAGTAGTTACTAAATAAATAAACAAAACGATCGCTCTTTTTTTTCAAAAGGGCGATCGTTTAGTTATTAGTTTGTTGTCTGTTGACTGTTGACTATCGTTTTGTTATTAGTTTGTTGACTGTTGACTGTTGACTGTGGTTACAAATTACAAATTACAAATTACTAATTACCATTTTCCATCAATCCTAATTTTTGCAGTCGGGAACGAATGGCAGCAGGCTGTCGCTGAAATTTCTTAACTAATTCGTCAATTTGTTGACCGCTAGCATATTCTTGCTTCAAATTTTCGTCTTCTTCCTGACTCCACTTGACATAAGCTCTGGGATATTTCTGGCGAATTTTCTCGTTCTGGGTTTTAGGTAGAACGGCATTGTTTTGACCGGCAGAACTTTCTGGTTGAGAATTGCGATCGCCCACTGCTTCCTGCACGCGGTTGGGAATAGCAGCAATTTCTTCAGATAGCCGCCCTAAAGCATCATCTACTTTTTGCTGGAGTTCTGTGAGCTGCCGCTGCTGCAAACTGCCCCACTGCGGGAGTTCGTTGATAAACTGCTGCAAGTCGAGAATGATTGTTGTCAAAGTTTCGACTTGTTGCAATTCCGGCCGCTGTTTGAATTGGCGGCCAGTCAGTTCGATCTCGCTTTGAATCATTTTAATAGTTTTTTCTAAAATTATTAGTCGCTGGCGCAGGTTCTCTATGGCGGAAATTAAAGAGTGTACGTTTTCTCCGGGCCCAACATTCAGATTTTCGCGGGATGTTTGGGCGAGGGCTTCGTCTAGGGTATTTACAGCAAGTTGCAGTTGCTCGATCGCGCGATCGGTAGTAGCTGCTTGTTGATTTACCCGATCGAACACAGCCGCCGTACTTGTTTTAACTTGCCCGTGCAGCTTCCGCCGATTCACAAAATTCAACACCAGAGAAATCACTACAGGCACTTCGACATAAAAGCTCTGCTGCAAAACCAAACTAGCAGCCAATCCCGCCACAGCAGCAGCAATAAAAACCAATTCAGCAGTTTCTAACAAATTGCTCGTTTTTTGATTTGTAATTTTAGTTGGTGAATTGGAGGGTGACATAAGTTAATTGCGAATTGGGAATTGAAAATTGGAAATTGGGTCTTTATAGCATCGGGCATTTATAGCGTTGTGAGGTTGTAGATAGCCGAATTTAAAATTACTGCGGGTTGTTTGTTGGTGCCAATCTACTTAAATATATTAAAGCTGCAAAATTAGCCTAGCTAAATTGAAATAAATCAAAACTCCGAGGACATCAACTGCGGTGGTAATAAAAGGAGCAGACATTAAAGCTGGGTCTAAACCCAAAGAACGAAATAGAAACGGTAGAGATGAGCCGGCAAGAGAAGCTAAAATTGCGATCGCCAACAAACTTACTCCCACTGCGATTGCCACTGCTAAATTCCCTTGCAGAGTGTAAGCCCATACCGTCGCTACAGTCCCCAATATAGCTCCTAGCAGCGCTCCCGCCATCCCCTCGCGCACAATTACTTTAAACGGGCCCATCGCTGTAATTTCGTCAGTGTTCAAACCGCGAATTATAACTGTCGAAGACTGGGCTCCGACATTGCCTCCAGTGCCCGTCAGCAGCGGAATAAAGGCTGCTAGGGCGACTACTTGCTGCAAAATATCTTCTTGCGCTCTAATAATTGCCCCAGTGACTGTATTGGTTAAGAGCAGAACAAACAGCCACACGACCCTTTTGCGAGCAACGGTGATCAAATCGGTCTGAAAATAATTGTCGCCGCCGGACTGGACACCGCCCAAGGTATAAATATCTTTATCGGCTTCTTCTTCTAAAATGTCGATCGCGTCGTCAACTGTAATGATCCCCACAAGACGCTGTTCGCGGTCTACAACGGGCACTGCTAAAAAATCGTAACGCTGGATCAGCCTAGCTACTTCTTCTTGATCCGTTCCAGTCTGAACAGAAACTACATCGCGGGTCATAATTTCGCCGACGGTTTTGTCCAGGGGAGAAGTGACTAAATCCCGCAAGGATAGAATGCCCGTCAGGCTGCGGGCTGCGTCGGTGACATAAAGAGAATAAATTGTTTCAGTAGTTCTAGCCAAAGAGCGAATTCGGTCTAAAGCTTGGGAGACGGTAAAGCTTTCCTTGAGAGAAATGTATTCTGGGGTCATGATCCGGCCGGCGGTACTGGCTTCGTAACCCAAAAGTTGGGCCGTAGCTTCGCGCTCTGTTGGGCTCAATTGACCTAAGAGGCGGCGGACTAATATCGCCGGCAGTTCGTCAAACAGTTTAGCTCGATCGTCCGGCGACATTTTGTCTACAATATCGAGGACTTCTTGGCGCTTGAATTTTTCGCAGAGGGACTGCTGAACGCTGGAGTCGAGATATTCATAAACTCCGATGGCTTCGTCTTTGGAAAGCAACCGGAAAGCTATTACTTGCATAGTTTCTGGCAGGCCTTCGATCGCTTCAGCAATGTCCGCCTCCTGCACCGGATGCAAAATCGCTTTTGCTCCTTTAAAGTCTCCTTGTTCCAACAAAGCCCTTAACTGCGATCGAACTAATTCCCGCAGTTCTTTTCGCGCGTAGGTGGGAAGCGAAGAGGATTGATAATTTTTTTCTGTCACTGATGACCCTCCTAAACCTGTGCTGCGCGCCTTCCTGAATCCAGTTTAGAGCCTATTGACACCACTGATTGCAGCGATCGGACTTGCCCTAAAATCAGCACCTTACCCCTATTTATAGGGCATACACGCAGCACCTTACCCGATTTCGACTCAAATACATTTATTTTGATCGGCGACACTCATCGGCAGGAAAGGAGAATTGGGCCCGAACACTTTTTCCAACAAATTCGTCGAACTTTGATTGCGAATAAAATTGTTGACTGTTTCTTGCCATTCAGTATCGCCTGCAGGCAGGATCATGCCATAGGAAATGCAGGTTAAAGGCTGCTCCGGTATCAGAGAATATTGGCTTGGAGTTAAACCCTGTCTCAGCGCTTCTCCGACTAACAGCATTCCGTCGCTGGCGAAGGCATCGATTTTTCCGGCTGCGGCATCTGTTACACCCGACTCTCTGCCCGCGATACCTTCATAAATTTTCTGGTTGGCTAGTTGATATCTGCCTGCAATGAATTGTTCGGTAAGGGAACCGCTCAGCACGCCAATTGTCGCGCCTTGCAGGAATCCCGAAGGATTGACTCTCAGTTTGTTTTCTGGCTTGACTAACAGATACGTGCCGCTGTATAAAAAGGGCAGTGAATAGGCAATCCCGCTGGGGGGATTTTGGAGGATTGTATTGGGCCCGCATTCCAGGTGAGCGCGCTGGCTGGCGACGCTGCGGAATCGCCCTTTTTCGGCCGATTCGTTGAGGTCTGTTTCTAGTTTTTCTAAGCGGACAGAGCGATTTAATTTCTTTTCTAAGTCAGCTCGGAAAAGTTCTAAGCCTTCGATACAAACTCCTTGCCAATTTTCGCCTTCTAAGTAGCCGAAGGGAGCGGCATCTTTTCTGATTCCAACTTTGAGAATGCCTGTTTCCCGAATTTCTTGCAGTGCTGTCCGGGCAGAGGCAACTGCTGGTAAAGCTGCGGGAAAAAATATCGAAAATACGAAGCCGATCGCTACAAATTTTAAGCTGTTGTTGGTGTGTTTTTTGTCTGTCACTTTGCCATCCAAATAAATATTTTACTGGTTTTTAATATCATACGCACAAAACTAACATTGTCAATATATTTTGGCTGTCTAATTTTGGGCGGTTGGGGTGTTTTGGGTGCGGCGCGCGATCGGGTGTTCTCCGCATCGGAATGCAAGCCTTCATCCAGACAACTTGCATTCAAAACCATCGAACCAATTTAATTGTTGTAAAGCGACGGGACATGATGTTGCCGCCGAAATTAAACCAACAACTGATATTTTTCTTGTGCCAAACGGTAAAGCGGCCGCCACACCAAACGGTTAGTCAATACCACCAGCAGCGACATCACAGAAGTAGCTGCTAACAGCAGAGGAAAATTTCCAGATGCCGTGGCTTCAGAAATTGTCTCGCCCAAACCGCTGGTTGTAATTATTTCACCTTTAAACTGCACGTATTCGCTGACAATACTCGCATTCCAAGCTCCCCCCACCGCCGTAATGATTCCCGTAATTAAGTAAGGGAAGATTCCGGGAATAATTAAAGTTTTCCAGCGCTGAATTAGTGAGAGTTTGTAAACTTGCGCGACTTCAAACAATTCCGAAGGTATGGATTGAGCGCCGGCAATCACATTAAACAGCAAATACCACATTGTACCCAACATCATCAACGCCACAGAACCTATTTGCAATCCGCCTCCAGCGTGAATTAAAGCTAGCAGCAATACAGGAAATAAAGCTGTTGCCGGTACAGAAGCGGCTATTTGTACTAAGGGTTGCAAAAGCTGGGCTAAACGCGGATTTCGCCCGATCGCCACTCCGAGGGGTACTGTCAACAACAGCGATAAAAAGAGGGCGCAAATGACTCGCAAAGCGGTAAAAAATGCACCTCCCATGACTTTTTGCCAGTCAGACAAACTCAGCAACCCGAGCAGCAGCACTGCTTCCCAGGTTCCCCAAAGCACGATCGCGGCAAACCCGCACAAAAACAGCCAATTTATCCAATTTCCGAGGCGGGTTTGCGGGCGATCGCTTGTTGGTAAGTTAGCAGGTGCAAAACTTCTTGCTAAAGTGCGATCGAAACTGTCGCCTAGGGGCGAAATCCGCGATTTCAACACCCGCAGTGTGGGCGATCGCCTTAAAAAATCCAACACCTTGGACTGCGGTACGTTGGTAGCTTCCACGGTTTGATATTTAAATTTTTCTGCCCAAGCAATTAAAGGCTGCCAGATGAAAAAGTCGATCGCCACGATCGCACCAATTAATACTGCTAAACCCCAGCCGATCGCCCCAAAATTGCCTTCATTGGCTGCTTTGCCCAAATAGGAACCAAGTCCGGGCAAATTAAAATTTTTCTCGCCCAAGGTAAAAGACTCGATCGCAATCAAAAAGAACCAGCCGCCAGCCACTGACATGACGCTGTTCCACACCAGCCCGATCGCACCAGCGGGCAATTCTAACGTCCAAAATTGCTGCCAAGCATTGAGGCGATAAACTCGTGCAGCTTCCTTGAGTTCTTGCGGAATGCCGGAAAGCGACTGATAGAAACTAAAGGTCATATTCCAAGTCATTCCAGTAAATATTAAGACGATCGATGCGAGTTCTACGCCGATTCTTTGACCTGGAAATAAAGTCACTAAGGCTAAAACAACTCCGGGCAAAAAAGATAAAACCGGAATCGACTGCAAAACGTCTAACAAGGGAATTAAAATTTTGGCTGCTAGGGCAGAACGGTAAGCAGAATAAGCATAAATTAAGGTAAATAGCAAGGACAAAAAATAGGCTAATGTCATGCGTAAAAGAGTCTGGGCTGTATACCCTGGCAAGACATTTACTGTGGTCTCAATTTTAAAGTTAGGGTTGTACTCACCGTTGAATTGAGATGCTGTTTGAACGATTACGAAAATTAGAGAAAATATCGCTAGAATCAGCAAGCCGTCTTGCCAAGTCCAAGCGGATCTTTCTAAGGTTTTATTGGCTGGTGTTAGAGGTCTTGTCATAATTATTAGTTATTGGGAATTGGGAATTGGGAATTGGGAATTGGCCAAACAGGTCATTGGGCCTTGGGAATTGGCCAAACAGGTCATTGGCCAAACAGGTCATTGTCAACCAGTAATGACTGCTGACGGCTGGAGGGCGGGCCCGCACCATCCACCGCCCCTACTGACTGTTGACTGTTGACTGTTAACTGTGTTGACTGTTGACTGTTGACTGTTGACTGTTGCCAACTAACAACTAACAACTAACAACTGAGGGCGGGCCCGCACCATCCACCGCCCCTACCAACTACCAACTACCAACTAACAACTAACAACTACCAACTGCTTTCTTGTCAACTACCAACTGCTTTCTTGTCAACTACCAACTGCTTTCTTGTCAACTGACTACTGACTACTGATTGTTGACTTCTGATTCTAAGAATATTTCGCCTCCTGGTTCGTCGTAGCTGTACAACTCGGCATAGCGACCCAAATCAATCGCGGTTTGCAATTGTCTTATTGCTTCTTTTGGGCTAAAGTGGGCTTCGAGAATATCTAGAATTAACTCTTCGGAAATGCGGTGATTGCGCTTGGCCTGAAGCATTCTATAAATTTGCTGCACGAGGAGAATGTTGTTAATAATTTGGGTGCGGACAATTTGTTTGCGCTGGTCAATTCCGCCGGCAATGAATTGAAGGCCAACTGGTGTTAAAAGCAGGTCGCCTTCTTGGATTACTAGGAATTCCATTAATTTTGCTGCTTCGACGATCGGCAAAATGTCGTCTACCTCTAGCATTAATTCTTGACCGAGACGGTAGAGGTCTTTCTCTTGGCGATCTTCTAAGAGTTCTAACAAACCTGCGATCGCCCCGGTTCGCACCTGCGGCAGAGATTGGTATTTGGTGGTTGGGACTGGTTCAGGTTGAGACACAACAGCACTTTCAGGATGTGCTGTCACTGTGGGGCCGCTCAATTCGGGATTGGTGAGGATTTTGTAAACTTGGTCTACGATAGCTTGGAATTCGGCTGTTTTGCGATCGCGGTAGTGCGGCAAATTCACCGTAAGTTCGGCGCGAATTCGCCCCGGATTGCGGCCGAGGACTACAATGCGATCGGCTAAAATTACCGCTTCCTCAATCCCGTGAGTTACGATTAACACAGCTTTAGTGGGAATCTTTTTTTCTAACCACAAATCTAATAATTCAAACCTTAAGTTTTCAGCAGTCAGAACATCTAAAGCTGAAAACGGTTCGTCCATGCAAAGCAATTCGGGTTCCACAGCCAAAGCTCTAGCAAATCCCACCCGCTGCCGCATTCCGCCAGAAAGTTCTTTCGGATAAGCATTTTCAAATCCGTCCAAACCGATAATATCAATCATTTGCAAGGCTTTTTGGAGGCGCGGTTCGGGCATTTCTCCTTTAGCTTTTAAGCCTAATTCTACATTTTCTAGTACCGTCAGCCAGGGATAAAGAGCAAAGTTTTGAAATACAATTGCTACCCCAGGATTTAAGCCGAGCAAAGGACGATTGTGGTAGAATATTTGACCTTCGCTGGGCGGAATTAGTCCAGCTATCATCCGCATTAATGTTGATTTACCTGACCCGGAAGGGCCGAGCAAAGCTACTATTTCGCCCGATCGCAGTTCTAAATTAATTGGCTCTAAAATAGAAATTTTTTGACCGTTGGGCTGCTGGTAAGCTTTGCTAACGCCTTTTAAGGTAATGAGGCACTCTGTTACTGTTTTAACTGTCACAACTAAACCTCCTATGTTTTGCTTAAATTTAGTCATTAGTCATTGGTCATTAGTTATTAGCAAAAAACTCTCTAAAACGCACAACAGATATTTGTCGGGAGCCACGAGTTCGCGTCCGGCGGTGTTGAAATTGATTCTAGGGTTCCCATAGCTATACCCCATAAAGTCATTTTTAGCTAGACCTGCTGCCACAAATGCGTAAAATCTACCCGATATCAATTAAAGCGGAAATGAGGAGCGATCGCCAAAACATGGTTTATCTAAAAAAACTGGATTTTGAGATTTATTTTTAATATGATTGCTACCAAGACTAATTTTATACAAATTATCTTTATTTGGCCGATAACTCGCCGGACTTAGGCATTGCTGTTTCCCTACAGATGCTCGATTCTATCTAATAAAAAATGTAAACTGTATTTATCTATTTGCCAATTCGTGCTAAAATGCTGCCTAACTGAACGGCGATTACTCCGAGTATGGCACTGCCAGCCCAGTAAAATGCGGCCGCGCTGTAAGCTCGATCGCGCCACAAGACATTTGACTCTAAACCGTAAGTCGAAAAAGTAGTATAAGCCCCCAAAAAGCCCGTCGCAACCATTAACCGCACTTCCGTCGGAATCGCCGGCACCCGTTCAAAAGCGAGGGCGATCAAAAATCCCATAGCCAAACAACCGGTGATGTTAATAAAAAAAGTTCCGTAGGGAAAAGCTGTGCCGAAACGGTTGGCAAACCACAAGGTGATATAATACCTGCTCAAAGCGCCGGCAACTGCACCGAAACTAATGGCGATCGGATGTCGGAGATTCGGGTCTTGTAGCATCAAACGATTTGAGATTTTATACTGAGCTGACTCATGTAAAATATTGTACAATCAAATTGGCGATCGCTCAGGCTGTTGCCAATTAAAATCAATTGAGAGTTTTTATGCAAATTGTGCTGGCAACAGCAGATGATGATTTAGTTAAAGCCTGGGAAAGCACTTGCGGCAATATTGAAAACGTCAAGATCCACCGAGGCTCAATTTTTGAGGTCAAATGCGATGCTTTGGTTAGTCCGGCGAATAGTTTTGGGTTCATGGACTGCGGCTTTAATTTAACAATTTCGGAATATTTTGGAGGTCACGTTCAAGAACGCCTGCAAAAACTAATTCAGACTCGCCATCACGGCGAACTTTTAGTAGGATTGGCAGAAGTTGTAGATACAGATCATCATAAAATTCCCTATTTGATAGCTGCCCCACTGATGCGGGTTCCCACAATTTTAACAGAAACAGTAAATGTTTATCTAGCAACCCGCGCTATTTTAAATTTGGTAAAACATGGCACTGTTGCAGACGGAACGCCGGTCAAACATATCATTGAAACGATCGCAATTCCCGACATGAGCGCGGGCACGGGCAAAGTACCACCGCACATCTGCGCCAATCAGATGAAAGTCGCCCTCGAAGATATCCTCCTAGATCGATACAAATTTCCTCAATCTTGGCTGTACGCCCAAAAAAGTCACCAATTGTTACAGACTAGCGATGTCGGAGATTTGCAGGGAAAAAATTGAAAAGTTAAATCTTTAACTTTGATGTTGAAAAATTAAGTTTGTTGTGGGTTGTTAGGTGAAGGGAATTATCATAAATTTAAGTGCGCTAAACCGTACCTGCAAGTGGGCGGTATCCGACAGGCGGCTTCAATGCTAAAATGTCAGAATGAATGCTGGCGCTATAAATACAAAGTCCATTCGCAGCGGATTTAAGAAAGGAGATAATTGATATGACAGATCCAAATGTGACTGAAACAACAATTGTAGAGGTAACTCCCGAAACGACGGCGATCGTCAAACAAGAGATGCCCGACGCAACTGATGAAACGATCGCAGAAACTGCGGCTTTGTTTGAAGCAATCAAAAAACGCGCCACGGCCGAATTTCAAGCCGCCGGCGAACTCACCCGCGAAGCTTATTTGAACGCTGTCACGAAAGCCAGTGACGCGATCGACGAAAATAAGTCGATCGCCAAAGACAGAATGAAAGAAGCAGTCAGCCTGATCAAAAAAGAATCCGAGAAAAATTGGCTGGTACTTGATGCGATTAAAACGCGGGCGCAAGCGCAGGTACAAGATGCCGGCGAAGTCAGCCGCGAAGCTTATTTGAAAGCCGTGCGACAAGCGCGAGAAGCAGTGGAACAAAATAAATTGGTCGAACGATCTCGCATCGAACAAGCTGTTGACGACATTCAGAAACAAACTGAAAAAAATTGGCACGTTGTAGTTGGGGAAATTGAGTCGCTGGGCGCTCGCTTAAAAGAAACGGCTAAGTCTGCATGGAACTCGCTAACGGCGTTTGTTGAGAAGTCTCGCAACAATGGCGGCGATTCCTAGCAAGATTGGACACAATCTGGCAATGTTTGCGCTACAGCCCGCCCGCCCGGTTTTGAAACCGGGCGGGCGGGCTGTAGCGATCGCCCTTGAATTTCCCTTCAGCAAAAGGTTCAGCCATACTGCATAATAAAAAAGCTTGATTTTTAGTCCACAATCCCCAACCATGAGAACTTACTACTGCGGCGAACTGCGAAGCAAACACATCGGAGAGACTGTCACCCTTTACGGCTGGGTGGATCGCCGCCGCGATCATGGCGGGGTGATTTTTCTCGACGTGCGCGATCGATCGGGCATCGTGCAAATTGTCAGCGATCCCCAACGCACCCCCGACTCCTATCACGGCGCTGAGTCTTTGCGCGGCGAATACGTGGTGAAAATTACCGGTAGAGTCACCAGCCGCCCCGAAGATTCCCTCAACCCCAAATTACCCACGGGTGAAATAGAAATTTACGCCGACGAAATTGAGTTGTTAAATGCGGTACGCAAGCGGTTGCCGTTTCAGATTTCCACGGCGGAAAATGAAAATGTGCGGGAAGATTTGCGGCTGAAATATCGGTATTTGGACTTGCGGCGCGATCGTATGAGTCGCAATTTGCAGCTTCGCCACCAAGTTGTCAAAGCCATGCGCCGTTACCTGGAAGATGTCGGCAATTTTATGGAAATTGAAACGCCGATTTTAACGCGATCGACTCCCGAAGGTGCCAGAGATTATTTAGTTCCCAGTCGCGTCAACTTGGGCGAATGGTATGCTTTGCCGCAGTCGCCGCAGTTGTTCAAACAATTGTTAATGGTTTCGGGATTCGACAGATACTATCAAATTGCCCGCTGTTTCCGCGATGAAGATTTGCGCGCCGACAGACAGCCGGAATTCACGCAATTAGACATGGAAATGAGTTTCATGTCTTTAGAAGAAATCCTCGAATTAAACGAAGGTTTAGTTTGCCAAATTTTCCAAAGTGTCAAAGGTGTAGAATTGCCCCGTCCTTTCCCGCGTTTGACTTACGCCGAAGCAATGGATCGCTACGGTAGCGACAAACCGGATACTCGTTTCGGTATGGAATTAATCGATGTTTCCGATTTGATGAAAGATTCGGGATTTAAGGTGTTTTCTGGGGCGATTGCTGCGGGCGGAATTGTGAAAACTTTGCCGATTCCGGGGGGGAATGAAGCTTTTTCTAACGAACGGATTAAAAAAGGCGATTTGTTTAAGGAAGCCACGGAAGCCGGGGCTAAAGGATTGGCTTTTATTCGGGTGCGGGAAAATGGCGAAATTGATACGATCGGCGCAATTAAGGATAATTTGACGGAAGCGCAAAAACAGGAATTGCTCGATCGCACGGGCGCGAAACCAGGTCATTTGTTGTTGTTTGCAGCAGCCGACGAAATCACTGTCAATAAGACTTTGGATAGATTGCGTTTGTTCGTCGGTAACGAATTGGGACTGATCGACAAAGACAAGATTAATCTGCTGTGGGTGACGGATTTCCCGATGTTTGAATGGAACGCTGACGAGAAGCGTTTAGAAGCTATCCATCACCCGTTTACTGCGCCGCATCCTGACGATATTCACGATTTGAAGACGGCGAGGGCTCAAGCTTACGACTTGGTGTTAAACGGCACGGAAGTGGGCGGTGGTTCTCTGCGGATTTATCAGCGGGATGTTCAGGAAAAGGTGTTTGAGGCGATCGGTTTATCGACTGAGGAAGCTTACAATAAGTTCGGCTTTTTGTTGGATGCGTTTGAGTACGGAACTCCGCCCCACGGCGGCATTGCTTACGGTTTGGATCGGTTGGTGATGCTGTTGGCTGGCGAGGATTCCATTCGCGATGTGATTGCGTTTCCGAAGACTCAGCAGGCTGGTTGTTTGCTGACGAATGCGCCGTCTGGTGTGGATGAGAAGCAGTTGAAGGAGTTGCAAGTGCGATCGACTTACGTACCGAAAACATAGGTATAGCAATCCTAAATCATTTGTGAATTTCTTACTCCCTCCCCGCGGGTTCGGGGAGGGTTGGGG
>NZ_JADEXD010000142.1 GCF_015207285.1 Tychonema sp. LEGE 07203
AGTTAGTAGTTAGTAGTTAGCAGTTAGTAGTTTTTCTAACAACAGATAACAAATAACAAACAACAAATAACAAACAACAAACAACAAACAACAAACAACAAACAACAAACAACAAATAACAAACAACAAATAACAAACAACAAACAACAAACAACAAATAACAAACAACAAATAACAAATAACAAATAACAAATGCCCAATGCCCAATGCCCAATCCCTCCGCTTCGCTCCGCCCAATTGCCCTGTTTGCCCAATGCCCAATGCCCAATTAAGATGAGTATATTTTTTCACGAACAACTTTACAGAAGTGCCGCAGTGATGTCGCAAATCGCAAACTTCCCCGTTACTGTGTGCGGCGCGGGCGCTTTGGGTGCGAATATTGTCGAGAGTCTGGCCCGATCGGGCTTTGGGCAGTTAAGAGTCATCGATCGCGATCGCATCGAAGAGCGCAACCTTTCCACTCAACCCTATTATCGATCGGACATCGGCGCATTCAAAGCCAAAATTCTCGCCAACAACCTGTACCGCGCTTTATCCGTCAGCATTGACGCGCACTCAAAAGAATTGACACCCGCAAATGCCGATCGACTGCTTGCCAACAGCGCCGTCGCGATCGATACTTTTGATAACAGTATCGGGCGGCAAGCCCTGAAAGATTACTGTGCGAGTGTCTCCATGCCCTGCCTGCACGTCGGATTAGCAGCCGATTACTCCGAAATAATTTGGAACCAACACTATCGGGTTCCTTCCGCGACAAATGATGACGTTTGCGATTACCCCCTGGCGAGAAACTTAGTAATGCTGACGGTTGCAGTCGCCTGCGAAGTAATTGTTACCTTTGCTGCTACCAAACAGCAACAAAATTTAACTTGCACGATCGGAGATTTTGCAGTACAGCCACTTATATTGTAAAATATCCGTTGACTGTTGCCAGAAACCCGGTCTAGCGAGATTGGATACCTCCATCCCAGAAACCCGGTTTCTCAATCTCAAACAATCGTCAGTCGATTTTAGATTTTAGATTTTAGATTGACTTGCAGCGCCGTGAATCACTGGAAGTTGAACTCTTAGTCTAAAATTTGGGGATCGTCCACGATTTGAGTCGGCGGCACGATACCCGTTGATGGCGGGTGAAAGTTGCAAAAAACGCTTGAGAAAATTAACAGGGAAAGTATGGTTGGATCGCAGACTTTTTATTATTTACTAGCAATTCTCGGCTTATTAGTTTTGACTGGCGCAAATGCAGCCAGTTATTCAGCGGGCGGCACTATTTGCCCCACTAATGATTGCCACGAACCAGAAGTTAGATTTCATAAAAGGGTTTTGAAACACGGATCGAGAGGGGCAGATGTCAGGAAACTGCAAAAATTGTTGAACGCGCGGGGTGTGTGCCCAGAGCCGATCGCACTTGATGGCGTATTCGGCCCGACAACCCTAGATGGAGTCAAGAGATTTCAGCGGCAAGCCAACCTTCCTGTAGACGGAATTGTGGGAGGCAAAACTTGGGACAGATTGTTTGCTAGTTCCTAACTTTAAGTACCGGACAACAAAAGTTCCTAAGTCATCATTGCTAATCATTAATCCCTGCGGTTTGTAGTTGTGCAGACAACCTATTATGTGCAACTGCAAACACAGAAAGTGCCTCAAAAATCTATCGAACACCAGATTGCTAATGAATGAAATTTTAGATTTTTGGTTTGGTCGATCGAACTCTCCTGAATTTGGCAAAGCTCAAAAGAAATGGTTTGAGAAAAATGCGGATTTTGATGCCCAAGTGCGATCGAACTTTCTGTCCCAATACGAACTAGCCGCCTCCGGCAAACTAGACTATTGGCAAGATTCCCCAGAAAACTGCCTAGCATTAATTTTACTCCTCGATCAGTTTCCGCGCAATATGTTTCGCGAAACGCCGAAAGCATTCGCCACAGACAGCAAAGCCTTAACCGTCGCCCAACACGCTGTTGATAATAACTTCGATCGCGAATTGCTGCAAGTACAAAAATGGTTTATTTACCTACCTTTTGAACACAGCGAAAACTTAGAACACCAGCAAAAATCTGTGGAACTATTTCGCCAACTCAGCGGCGAACCCGAAAGCGAATCAGTTATTGAATACGCAATTCGGCATTTCAAAATAATCGAACGTTTTGGCAGATTTCCCCACCGCAACCAGATTCTCGGACGCGAAACAACACCCGAAGAAGCAGAGTTTCTCAAACAACCAGGTTCGAGATTTTAAAACGCGATCTCCAATTTTTCAAATGATTTGCTATACAAACTAGAAAATGCTATAGTTATATCAAATCCGGTAGCATCCCAATTGTAAAATCGAGTCAGATCGAATCCGCGCTTCATCGTCCTGTATTCATCCCTCTCTTGTCTTCCTCTGCGTTCTCTGCGCTCTAGTCAGGTTAAATCATTCCGATGCAACCGGAAACGATATTAAGAGGAATACCCCACTGACTTTAAAACAAAAAGCACAGACTGCAATTGATATAAAAAATAGCAATTTTCGGCTAATATTTACAATTTCAAATCAAATCGGCTACTAAAATTATCAATATTTGATACCAGGAAAAATGCCGAAAAACGTTACTTAAAACTAACAAAAAAAAGAAAAAAACTGCGCGATTCTCTGGGGACTCACATAGCAGCAGGATCGATCGACAATACAGATGGAGTTGTCTCTAAAATAGATGATAACGGTCACTTGAGCATACACGAATTTGCTACTGCTGATTTAGCCGCAAAATTTGTAATAAGCTGTCGTGCAAATAAACATTGCATATTCAGGGCGGGCTAGAAGCCCACCCCACAAGAGTTTTATTGTTTTTTACATAAAATTTAAAGGCCGCAACAGCTTAACATCTTGTTTATTATAAGCTACAAAAATATGGAACAATTAATAGGATTTAAACTAAGTAAATTTCCTCTCAATCTCAGAAGCACAGTCAATTTAGAGTATTTCGACGGCCCGCTGCTATCGCTTTTTGAGAATGAATACGGCGATAGCTATCTTTATTCTTGGTGCGATGTAGATAATTTGTACAATCGCTGGTTGGTTTTCAGAGTTGCACAACTAACTCTCAAGCTTTATATAGAGGGACAAGTTTCATTGTACGATTTAATGGTAAATCCTGTTGACGGATTTCTCTATTCATTAGATATAGACAATGATTTACAGGTGAAAAACACTTATTTAATCCTGCCTGAAAATTTACCGGCAATCTACTTGCCAGAAACAGATTCCTATTACGAACTTTCGGATTTAAATCGCGAAACTGCGGAAGCAGATAGGTTATTAATTTTTCAAAAAATTTCCCGTGAATCTCAACTTAGCAAGGTTTGAAGCTGACTAAAAAATCAGATTCCCGACTTCTTGAAAAAGTCGGTATCTAATCGATCGCCCTTTTTTCACCCGCGATACTGTACCCGATAAATCCGGTTATTGGCCTCCTCAGTAAACAGCAAGCTCCCATCAGGTAAAACCAGCAAACCAACCGGCCGCCCCCAAGTTTTGGGGCCAGAAGGATCGGTGAGAAAACCAGTCAAAAAATCCTCATAATAACCCTGGGGACGCGAACTCGCCGCATTAAAAGGTACAAACACAATTTTGTAACCAGTTCCTGCGTTGCGGTTCCAACTGCCGCGAAACGCCACAAACGCCCCGTTAAAAAATCTTTTGGGAAACGTTTTTCCGTCGTAAAACTGAAGTCCCAAAGCTGCCGAGTGCGCCTGAAACAGTACGTCTGGCGTCAGTGTTTTGGCGGCTAAATCCGGTCGATCGCTCTTGCCGTTTCTAGCGTGGCGCGGGTCGAGCAAATTCGGCTTAAAATAAGCGTAAGGCCAGCCGTAAAACTCGCCTTTACGAATTCTTGTCAAGTAATCCGGCACCAAATCATCTCCCAAACCGTCGCGTTCGTTGACTGTGGTGTAGAGTTGATTAGTTTTGGGGTGAAAATCCAATCCCACTGGATTTCGCAAGCCGGAAGCAAAAGTTTGCTGGTTTGTGCCGTCCAAATTCATCACTTGCACAGATGCCCTCGGCAGCGGTTCGGAGTTGGCATTAGACTGGGAACCAACTGATACGAACAACTGGCGTTTGTCTGGGGAAACGATCGCATTTCGCGTCCAGTGTTGGTTGTAGCCGCCGCCCGGTAAATCGGCAATTTTTTGCCCTGTTCCAGTTAATTGTTCCTGGCCTTTTGTGTAGGGAAACCGGCGGACTTCGGCGGTGTTTCCTAGGAAAAAATAGCGATCGGCAAAAGCCATCCCAAAGGGAATATTTAAATTGTTTTGGGCGCTAGCAAAAGTCTTGCGAACCTCAGCAACACCGTCGCCGTTACCATCCCGCAGCAGCGTAATCCGATTCTGCCGGGTTTCTGTTACCAAAACATCCCCTGTTGGCGTCAAAGCCAGCCATCGGGGAGCGTCTAAATTGTCAGCAAAAACGTTGACCACAAAGCCGGGAGGCACTCGCAGCACTGGCGATGCGGGAATCGGTATTACTTGAGGAGGTTTCGAGGCGCTTTCGGTGGCTCCTGGCTGCGGTAAAGATGTTGCCACAATGCCGATCGGCTGCGGGGAAAGCGGTTTTGTCGGTACAATTTGATTTGTCCGACCATTTGTCAGCGGTGCAGGGGAGGGAATTTGCGACAGGGGACTTGGCTGGGGAACAGGAGTGGCTGTGGCATCTGTAGCTCGATCGCACCCAATCAACGGCAGCAGCAGAATTAGCAACAGGAAACGCAGGTAAGACATAGCAGCGATTTCTCCACAATTGCTCGACAATTCTTTGATTCTAATTGCTATTAAACAGCGAAGCCACCGCGCGCGGTGACTTAATTTAGTTTACAAACCTAACTTTACCAAAGTCCTCTCACAGGAGCCGGGCGGGGAGCCGGAATCGGACGGGGAGCCGGAATCGGTGCTGGAGCAGGACGGGGAACCACACGGGGAGCCGGAGCCGGAAGCATTGGTGGCGGTTCAGGGGCCGGACGCGGTGCTGGGGTGGCGGGACGAACAACCGTTGTAGCTACCACCTTGTAGTCGGGGATCACGGCGATATTTTGCACCCGATCTCCGGCTACCAGGACTCTGACTTTCATTCCCGGTACCAGGCCAATAATTTTCAGGACGCATTTTTGAATCCTGAGAGTCCTGTACCGTGCATTTTCTGGGCTAATTGTTACTACGTCGCCGACAATACTTTTGACAAAACCGGTCAGGACTTGAGTATTTGCTGTTGTGGTGGTCTGCGTTTGGGCTATTTGAGTTGCAGGGTTAGCCATCACCGGATGCACTGAGACAGCCGACATTAGCACCGACAGGGTTGCACCTGTCAATAATTTGATTTTCTGAAGACGCATTGAAACCTCACATTAACTACTATTGAGGGTTGGGTTTGCTTCCGCTGCGCGAAAATCCCAACCTCTACACCTAATCCAGTTTAATCCCCGGAGTAGGAAATTTATAACAATATTACAAAAGATTATCGAATAACTTATTAGCGACTGAATTTTATATCCAAAGTTCCCGATTTACCATAAGTTCGGCACTTGGTATCTCTCTTTGTGCAGGCGTGATATATTGAGTTTGTTCGATCGACCGTTGCGGTTTTTTTTATACCTAACTGTTGCTGCTGGACGGGAAACTCTGCCAAAAGACAGATGTGCTTGCCGGATGGTGCAGCGCCACAGTTTCAATTTGCGATCGGCATTCTCCCGCAACTCAAAAATCAAATTACCCAGAGGTAAAGTTAGATCGTTTTATTGCAGGAGCGAAACCAAGTTACAAGTTATAACTTGTGGAATTGAAGCTAAAAACAGGGCCGCGCATTTACAGTTATTCGATTTTCCATTTTTCGATTTGAGATTTTGGAGGCGACCCCACGGATAAATTCGGGGGCTTCAGAATTTGAGATTCCAGATGCTCCCGATTGATTCGGTGGATCGAGCCGGGGCTTCTACCACCTTTAAAATTATCGGTCAGAAAGCCATCGGAAAATTTTTCATATCCGGTGAATTTGGCGGATAATTAGATAGGAACTTTGTAGCAAGTGCTAGTGAGGAGTGAAGCGAAAAAAGAATGGTGAACAGCAAATTTTTATTTAACAAGTTAGTTGTGCTGAGTTTGAGTGCGGCGGCGCTGTCTGTAGCCCTACAACAGCGGGCGGAAGCTCAATCTGTTGGTAGTAATGCAAGCAATAGGGCCGCCACTGAGCGCTCAAAATCTGAGGCGAAATTGCCGAATCTCCCAGCCCCAGAACTGCCGCCCCTGGGCGAATCACTTCGGTACATTCCCCAGGAACCAAAGGCTGCAGAAAATCCCGTTGAGGAAGTGCGTTTAGTGCTGAGATTGCGAGAACGCCGCGTCTATGTTTACCGCAAAAATAAGGTGCAAGCGAGTTTCCCGGTTGCTGTGGGGAAACAGGGCTGGGAAACTCCCACGGGCAGCTTTAAAGTCACGCAAATGATTAAAGATCCAGTTTGGGAGCATCCTTGGACGGGAGAACTTGTACCCGCAGGGCCCGACAATCCGCTGGGGACTAGGTGGATCGGGTTTTGGACGGATGGCAAGAATGTCATCGGTTTTCACGGGACTCCGACTCTAGACTCGATCGGGCGAGCGGCTTCTCACGGTTGTGTCAGAATGTTCGACAAAGATGCCCAAGCTTTATTTGAGAAAGTCGCAGTTGGCACGCCGGTGATAGTCGAGAAGTAATTAGGTTTGTAGTAAGGACTTTAGTCCTCAGAAAATAAAAAACTAAAGTCCTCACTACAAATCTAGATTGTTCAAATAGATTGCTGATATTTTTCCAGCAATTCCGGGATGTAATCGTAACCATCAACACCGATCGCCGGAATGATATTCGATCGACTTTTAGCCAAAGATTCTTTAAAAGCTTCCGCCCCCATTTGTCCCCGCAAAATTGTCAGCAAACCAGCCGATTGCCGCCACTCCGCCGCCCCAATTTGCTCCAAAGTATACATCCCCAAACAGCCAGCAAATATCGCTTGTTCTAGTTCATTGGTGCTGTAATAAGCTTGAGCCAAATAAGCCAAATTCAGACCTTGGAGATACAAATCGCCCGAAAATTGGGCAGCTTGCCAACCTTCAATCAAATACTCGATCGCACCCGCCGAATTTTCCAGAGCAATTTTAGCAATTCCGAGGCTGCTAGAGCAAAAAGCTTGACTTTGCCTGTCGCCCAATTTTTGCGACAGCAATAAACCTTGCTCCAAATAGCCGATCGCACTTTCATAAACCTCCGGTTCCACCTCCTCCAACTGTCGCGCTTGGAACACTTCGCTGTAGCCCAAATTAGCCAGGGCATTTGCCTCACCTTGCCGCTCTCCCGCTTGCCGTGCCATAATTAAAGCCCGCTGGCTGTAATTAATCGCTTCCTGATAATTTTTTTGAGCAACATAATTGCGGCTGATGTGATTGAGATTAGCAACTTCGCAAGCTTTGTCTCCTTCGAGACGGGCAATTTCCAGCGATTGTTTGTGCAGCAAGATCGATCGCTCGTAAGCCCCCGCCGCCTGCATCGAATAACCCAAAAGCGTCAGAATCCGAGCTTTAGCTTGAGTACCTTCAACACGGCGCAGCGGTTCATCTAAATAATCCAAAGTATGCCGCAGAGCTTTACCGTCAAACGAAGCAAAAATCCCCCCGTAAAGCGGAAAGTATTCCCGCACAGAAAAAGCCCGCAAAATTTGCAAAGTTACCTGAAAACAAGCATTGGCCAACTGTTCGCCGCTCTTCGTAGAATTATTAAACCCACTAGCTAGCTGGCTCCAAATTACCGCAAAAGTAATGTAAGTAGAAATCGAAGCTTTTGTGGATACTTTGGAATCATAAACTTGCTTGTCGAACCATGTCGCCAAAGCCCGCTGCAAACACTGCAAAATAATCGCCAATTCCACCAGTGCACCTAACTCTATATTAGATTGCTTTGCTGCTAGTTCAACAATAGATTCACCCATTGAAATAGTCTGCAAAAGAGCGTTAGGAAACGGACTGTTAACCTTTTTCGCCCAAAAAGCCCAAGGCCCGTTTTGTTCGGGAGTGCCAGCAAATCCTAGCTGCTGCGGCTGATAAATCCAACCCACGAGTTCCGGTTCCAACCGCCGCCAAGATTCTAAACCTTTGGCAATACCGGCGGTAATTTGCTGCAAATCTCGCTCGGTTTCAGGATTAGTAGTTTGCAGCATTTGTTGTTGCAGGGATTTTGCCAATTGCTGCAATTGATCGAGAGTCAGCGGATGTTGTTTGTTGGGATCGATTACTTGCAATATTGCCAGGAGACGGCCGTTTGATTCGGCAGTAAGGATTTGTTGGATTGAGGATGCGATTTCGCGATCGACGCGGTTATCTTTCTGCCAGCGTTCCCATTCTCCTTGGATGGTTTTTAGCGCTCTGAGGCTGCGATTTGCCTTTGCTTGTTTGATTTCGTCTTTTTCGTTTCTCAGCAGGTTGTCGGTAGCATCGAGGCGTTCGCCAAAACAGCGTTCAAAGATTTCGCCGGTGCCGGTGCTAATGTCTTCCACCAGCATTTGATAAACTTGTTCTTTCGAGCGAATTTGACCTTTGAGGGTGATTTCGACAATTTTATCGATCAGTGCTAGGTAACGATCGCGCAATGAGGTAGATTCTGGCATAAGTTATTTTTAGTTAATAAGTTTTTATTGAGACAGCAGACAGTATTGCAGGCTGCTACTTTATTTTACAGCTCGTCTGGATTAATGCCCATTGCTCGCAGGCGATCGGCCAATTGATTGGCTCGCTGTCTTTCTGATTCAGCCCGTTGTCTTTCTGATTCAGCTTGCTGTCTTTCAATTTGAGCTTGTTGCCTTTCAAATTCGGCTCGTTGGCTTTCCAATTCAGCTCGCTGTCTTTCAAATTCTTCAGGAGTCAGAACCAAATTCCCATTAATATCGTACCAGCGCAGCCACAACCTTTCATTTTGCAGGAAAGCACCTTCCCACAAACCCAAACTTAACTGTATTTCGGGTATCCAGAATCGAGAACCTGTTAACAATTGTTCGCGGTAACGGTTGCCAATTAAGCGAAATACTCTCAATTGGTTGTTGTATTTGCTAAACACAAAATAATAGGGAATCTGCAAAATTCTCTCGTAAACCTGCCACTTCGTCGGCGGTTTGTTTGGTGCCGATTCTGTCAGCCCCAAATCTTCATCTTCCGTACCGGGTGACAGAAATTCGATCGCAATTAAAGGATTGACTGCTTCGTCCCAAATCACGTAACTTTGGCGCAAGTCTCTGTCTTGGTAAAATCTCGAAACGCCCACAACGAAGTACCAATCTGGTCTTTTGTACCAATTGAGATGGTTGGAGTCGTAGTATAGATACAAATCGCTGGCCGAAAATACGCGATCGGGCGGATAATTGGGGGGAATGCAGCTAGCGCACAAAAGTTGTGCTTGCCATCGATGATATACGTCAGGCAAACCGGGTTCCTCCAGGTTTTCACTGGGTAGATCGTACATCGCCGGCAACGCTTTTGTTGGGGAAGATTGCGGATCTGGTACGTGCATCGTCATAATACCATTTTTCTTTCATATGTGGTATGGATGAAGTCTTAGCCCCCCCAAAGCATCGGGGGGGTTGGGGGGGTAATGTCTAGCGCTACTTGATGAAATTGGTATAAGATTTCCCTGGCGAAACGGCTGAAGGAGATTGAGGCGGTATGGCATTGCAGACATTATAGCGGTTTTCCATTTCTGCTGAGTGCTGCGAATGGCGATCGCGCGATCGAGAAATCTCGAATTTAGGGCGACAATGGTATCTTCCCAAACCAGCCAAAATTTATTTACCTGTAACTTTTGGTAGGAATTTGGATATATGAATCAGGCATTTCATTCTGCTGGTGAATAACAAAAAAACGGCGCTCAATTTCTTTAAGCACTGCTGCATCATAATAAATCATACCGCAATCAATACAACTCTCAACAGGCGTTTTAGGAACTAGCAAGTATTTACCTTGATGGCTGTAAAGGTAATTGATTTTACGTTCCTTATAGCTGTTGATACCGCAGGTATTGCATCGGATTTCTCCCATGAGTTTATCCTCATTATCCCGAATTTCGGATTTTCAATCGACCTAATTCATTAGACAAGCTTGAATATCTTCTCTTTCTAGCCAAGGATAGCCTTCTAAAATGGTTTCAGGAGTATCGCCAGCCGCTAACATTCCTAGAATGTGCTCGACTCCCAGTCGGCGACCCCGGATAATCGGTTTGCCGTTAAATATTTTGGGATTTACGGTGATTCGTTCTAAAAGTTTTTGATCGTCCATAATTTGAGGCATAATTAGATAATCACTATTCTATCATATTTGATGATTGGCGAACCACTTACCTTATCACAAAGCAATCCCGTCTTAGCAGCCCAAGGATTAACTCGCAGCTTTGGCGGTTTAGTGGCTGTAAATGACGTATCTTTCACAGTTCAAAAACACGAAATTTTTGGATTGATCGGCCCTAACGGCGCTGGCAAGACTACTCTGTTTAATGTCATGACTGGACTGATACCTGCCTCTAGCGGCAATCTAATTTATCAAGACGAAAATATTTCTAAATTGCGGCCTTATCAAATTGCGAATAAAGGTATTGCCAGAACATTTCAAAATATTAGGTTGTTTGGCGAACTTTCTGTGTTGGAAAATGTGGCGATCGCCCGACACATCCACAGTCGATCGCAAAATCCGGTATTATCGCTACTATCGGGGATTTTAGCCTTACCAGAGTCTAACGCAATGGAGCGCCAAACCCAGCGGAAAGCCCTGGAATTGTTGGATTTGGTCGGATTGGGCGATCGCGCCGGCGAACCAGCCAAAAACCTGCCCTACGGCGACCAGAGGCGCTTAGAAATTGCCCGCGCCCTAGCCCTAGAACCGACAATCTTGCTGTTAGATGAACCGGCGGCGGGGATGAATCCCAATGAAAAGCAAAAGTTAAGCGATTTTATCCGCGAAACCTGCAAACAATTCAATTTAACTGTAATATTGATCGAGCATCACGTACCCCTAGTTATGGGATTGTGCGATCGCATTGCTGTTTTGAATTTTGGTCAGCTTATTGCCTTGGGCGAACCTGCTGTCGTCAGGAACAATCCAGCTGTAATTGAGGCTTATTTGGGAGATTAAAAACAACTCAGACAACCAGGGGATTGGAAGGTGGCAAAATAACCAGGCGATTGGAAATCGCGCCTACACAAACAATGTCAGCCTGCGCGGACTAAGAGTAATAGTTAGTATTAAATAGACCTATCTCATAATTATTGTGGAACAGGCCGGACAGCCTGTTCAAAACTGTCTTTTTGAGAGATGTCTAATGTATCTCCCAGTCCTCTAAAGATGACATTCGCTATGAGACAGAGGTTTAAAACTCCTGGCGGACTGCTGGGAAAAAGAGAAAACCGATCGCTTATAATAAAAAATATCAAGCAAAAGAACAATGCACGATCGCCCAACTGAAACAAAAGATAACATCCTCTTAGAGCTCAAAAATCTCTGTGTAAACTACGGCGGAATTCAAGCCCTGCAAAATATCGATCTGACAATTAATGCAGGCGAAGTTGTCAGCCTCATCGGTGCCAACGGTGCCGGCAAAAGCACCGCCCTGAGAGCAATTTCTAAAATAGTTAATTTGCGCCAAGGACAAATAATCTACAGCGGGCGCGATATTACCCGCCGTCAAGCCCACGAAGTTGTGAAATTGGGAATCGCCCACAGCCCAGAAGGAAGGCGGGTTTTGGCGCAGCAGACGGTGTTAGGTAACTTGGAATTGGGGGCTTATATTCGATCGGACTCTGCGGCAGTCAAAGCAGATTTAGCCCGCCAATTCGAGATATTTCCGCGCTTAGCAGAAAGGCGGACTCAACTGGCTGGAACCCTTAGCGGTGGGGAACAGCAAATGCTGGCGATCGCCCGCGCGCTCATGAGCCGCCCCAAACTGCTATTATTAGACGAACCCAGTTTAGGCCTAGCACCGGCGATCGTCAAAGAAATTTTCACAATTATTCAAAACCTGCGCTCCACGGGCGTTACAATCCTGTTGGTAGAACAAAATGCTAATCTAGCACTGCAAATTGCCGATCGGGCTTACGTACTAGAAGCTGGTAACATGACTCTGACAGGCCTAGCATCAGATTTGCTAAAGGACGATCGAGTTAGGAGCGCGTATTTAGGTTGATTTGGTTAATTTTTGGAATTTTGACTGCTTTTTTTGAAGCAGTAAAAGATGTTTTTGGCAAGCAAAACCTGAAAAAAAACGACGAATATGTCGTAGCTTGGTCCCTCGCATTTTTTTCAGCAGTTTTTTTAACTCCCCTTGTCTTTTTCGCGGGAATCCCTCCATTAAACCTGCAATTTTGGATGGCCCTGTCCGTCGGAGGTAGCCTCAACGCTATTACCGCTATCCTCTACATTAAAGCCATCAAACTTTCGGATTTATCCCTGACAGTTCCCCTAGTAGCACTGACACCGCTATTCATGTTGCTAACTTCACCGTTAATTGTCGGCGAATATCCCAACTTGTTTGACTGTATGGGAATTTTTCTGATAGTCACGGGTTCTTATCTATTAAACATCAAAGAAAAATCTCAAGGATACTTAGCACCATTCAAAGCACTCCTGCGGCAACCGGGACCGAAATTGATGTTAATCGTAGCCTTTCTCTGGAGTATTACTGCAAATTTTGACAAAATCGGCGTGCAAAATTCTTCGCCCATTGTTTGGTTGTTCGCCTTATTTACCTCAATGAGCGTTATTTTACTGCCAATTTTACTCTACAAAACCCCCAACCCCGCCCGCAAAATCGGGCGGGATTTACCGATGCTAGCGACAATGGGATTTTTCAATGCTTTAGGAGTCATTTTTCAGATGCAAGCCTTGACAATGACCTTAGTGGTGCAAGTAATCGCCCTGAAGCGTACCAGCGTATTAATGGGCGTACTTTTCGGTCATTTCATATTTAAGGAAAAAGATATTCAGCAAAGATTGTTAGGTGCTGCTATCATGATAGGGGGAGTTTTCTTGATAATATTATAAGTTTCTCCCTTTTGACAAATATTTGTTGAATTTGCAATATAGAGGATAAATTAATGCACAAAATAGCCGCCACACCCGGAGGTTGGAACCCTCAAGCCGAAGGAGTAATTTTTATTCAACAAACCCCAGCACCAATCGTATTTATTAGTGCTGCTGACACCGACATTCAAACCCTCGCGGCCGCTTCCTCCAAAATGCCGGCAGAATTTCCCAAAATTCGCGCCGTAAACTTATTGCAATTGCAGCAACAATTAACCATAGACACCTATGCAGAGGAAATTTTAGAACAGGCGGAGGTGATAATTTTAAGGCTATTAGGCGGGCGTTCCTATTGGTCTTACGGATTAGAAATTCTGCGAGAAACGGCGCAGAAAACTAATGCAGCATTGATTGTGATGCCCGGTGAAAATAGTCCAGATCCCGATTTAATCAGTCATTCCAATGTATCACTATCAGCAGTCGATAGACTGTGGCGCTACTTCACCGAAGGCGGAGTCGAAAATTTTGTTAACGCCCTCAAATTTACCGCTGATACTTGTCTGAAAACTGCTTACAATCCGCCTCTTCCTCAAACAGTTTCCCGCGTCGGAATTTACGATTGGCGGGGAGGTGGTGAAGCGTGTTTAGAGATTTTACAACCAGATGCAGAACCCCCTAAATCCCCCTTGTTAAGGGGGACTTTGAGTGCTTCCGGCTCCCCCCTTAATAAGGGGGGCTGGGGGGGGTCTCCAGATTTACCCTCACAAACTAAAGTCGGAATTTTATTTTATCGCGCTCATTACTTGTCAGGGAATCTAGTACCAATTGACGCACTTTGTCAAGCTTTAACAGAGCGAAACTTAGTGCCAGTTCCCGTGTTTGTATCTTCGCTGCGGGAACCAGATTTGCAAATAGAATTGCTAGACTATTTTCAACCCAAAGACTCCGAATCAATTCAATTATTACTTAACACAACCAGTTTTGCTGTCTCCGGTTTCAACAGTCAACAACCAGAAACAAACAGCCTGCAATCCTTAGATGTTCCTGTATTGCAAGCAATCTTCAGCGGCGGCGGTTTGGAACAGTGGGAAACACAATTACAAGGACTTTCGCCCCGCGATGTGGCGATGAATGTAGCATTGCCCGAAGTAGACGGAAAAATTATTACTAGGGCCGTTTCTTTTAAAGCTGTACAGACTTGGAACGATGAATTAGAAACAGATGTGGTAGGCTATGTCGCAGCGGACGATCGCATTTCATTTGTAGCAGATTTAACCGCGAATTGGGTGAAAATGAAACAAACCCCAGCCGCCAACAGACGCATCGCCATTATTCTCGCAAATTATCCCACCCGCAACGCCCGCTTAGCCAACGGAGTCGGCTTAGATACGCCCGCTAGCTGTGTCGAAATCCTCAAAGCGATGCAGCAAGCCGGTTATCTAGTTGAAAATATCCCCGCTAGTGGCAACGAGTTAATTGAAATCCTGACTTCTGGCGTGACAAATGATCCGGAAGGACGCGAATTACAGCCTGTTCGTCAATCTTTGGATTTAGCAGAATATCAAAAATACTTTGCTACTTTACCGCCAGAAGTACAAGATGGAATTTGTCAAAGATGGGGGCTTCCGGGAATCCCCGAACAAGATTTTATAAGTAACAATACATCTTTTCCGATTCCAGGAATTCAATTCGGCAATGTATTTGTGGGAATTCAACCATCGCGCGGATACGAAATTGACCCAGCCTTAAACTATCACGCCCCAGATTTGGAACCTACCCACAATTATCTAGCTTACTATTACTGGTTGCGAGAAAAATTAGGAATTGATGCGATAATTCATGCGGGAAAACACGGCAATTTAGAATGGCTTCCCGGTAAAAGTATTGCACTATCTAACAAATGTTATCCAGAAGTAGCATTGGGCGCGATGCCGAATTTTTATCCGTTCATTGTCAACGATCCGGGGGAAGGTTCCCAGGCAAAAAGACGATCGCAAGCGGTGATAATCGACCACCTGACTCCGCCGATGACTCGCGCCGAACTTTACGGGCCTTTGCAGCAATTGGAGACCTTAATCGACGAATATTGCGAAGCCCAAAGCTTAGATCCGTCTCGATTGCCGATGATTCGCGATCGCATTGTAGCCCTCACCAACCAGGAAAACTTAGATAAAGACTTAGGAATCCAGCTAAATAAATCAGAATTTACCGAATTTATCACCCGCACAGACGGCTATCTTTGCGAACTAAAAGAATCGCAAATCCGCGACGGATTGCACATTTTCGGGCAGTGTCCCCAAGGGCGACAGTTGAGAGATTTGATAATTGCGATCGCCCGCCATCCTAGCACAAATCGTTCCGGCTTAACCCGCTCCCTCGCCAAAGACTTAAATTACGATTTCGATCCCTTAACCACCGCCGGCGACTTAACAGCCGAATTAGAAGAAAAAGCCGCCGAATTAGTAGACAATTTAATAAAAAATATCCGCGTACATCCGCGTCCATTCGCAGTTACAAATTTCCAAATTGGAGAAGATACACAACAAGAATTAGACTGGATTGAAAACTATCTTTTACCTTCACTCCTCCAAACAAACCAAGAAATTACTAACCTGTTGCGCGGACTAGATGGGCGGCACATTCCCAGCGGCGCATCCGGCGCACCCACCCGCGGCAGACCCGATGTATTGCCCACAGGTCGCAATTTTTACTCAGTAGATATCCGCGCCATACCGACAGAAACCGCCTGGAGAGTTGGCAGAGTTGCTGCGGAAACTTTAATCGAAAGATACACTCAAGAAAACGGCGAATATCCCAAAACTTTGGGTTTGTCAGTGTGGGGAACATCCACCATGCGGACGGGGGGAGACGACATTGCAGAAGCACTAGCATTGCTGGGAGTTCAGCCAATTTGGGATGGGCCTTCGCGCCGGGTTGTAGATTTTGAAATCTTGCCTGTTGCTGTTTTGGGGCGGCCGCGAGTTGATGTTACTTTGCGAATTTCTGGGTTTTTCCGCGATGCTTTTTTTAATTTAATTGATTTGTTTGATTCTGCGGTAAAAGCTGTGGCAAATTTAGAAGAACCTGCCGAAGATAATCCTTTAGCAGCGCAAGTTAAGCAAGAGATTTTGGATTGGGAAGCGGAGGGTTTGAGTCGGGAAGATGCAGAAGTGCGATCGCAATTTCGAGTCTTTGGCTCAAAACCGGGGGCTTACGGCGCAGGACTTCAAGGCATAATTGAATCTCAAAACTGGACAGGCGACGGCGATTTAGCAAAAGCTTACATTAATTGGAGCAGTTACGCCTATACAAGTACCCCAGCC
>NZ_JADEXD010000143.1 GCF_015207285.1 Tychonema sp. LEGE 07203
GGAGAAGGGGAGAAGGGGAGAGGGGGAGAATTGCCCAATTCCCAATTCCCAAATGACTACTGACTACTGACTACTGACTAATGACTAATGACTAATGACTAATGACTACTGACTACTGACTACTGACTAATGACTAATGACTAATGACTAATGACTAATGACTACTGACTACTGACTAATGACTACTGACTACTGACTACTGACTAATGACTACTGACTACTGACTACTGACTACTGACTACTGACTACTGACTAGTGACTACTGACTAGTGACTACTGACTACTGACTAATGACTAATGACTAATGACTAATGACTAATGACTAATGACTACTAAATTCCAAAAAGAACTTGAATTCGCTTCCTAATTTTAATAAAAGGAGTTTGTTCCAGAGAGTCGCCATCCAACAATCCCAAATCTCTCAAAGCTTGCTGGCGTTCCGACAATTTTTGAGCAATCTGATCCGCTAAATTTGGCTGTTCAACTAAAAGTTTTTGCAAGTCGTGGCGTTCCACAACAAACAAAATTGAATCTTCGCTAGTTTTAACAGTCGCCGTTCTTGGAGTTCCCAACAGCAAAGATATTTCCCCAAAAAACTCACCCTCGTGAAGCGTCGCAATATACTGATCGGTTTTCTGAGAAAGAACTTCTACAGCTCCGGAAAGAATAATATAAAAAGAATCGCCAGGGGCATTTTCTTTACAGACAATCTGTCCCGCTGGAAACAGTTGTCGGTAGCCGTATTCAATTAACTGTCGCAGTTCTAAATCCGTACACTGTTCAAAATAAGTGACTCGCCGCAACAAATCTCGCAGCGTCCAATTATTCGGTGCTTTACCTGGGGTTTTCGGTTCGGAAATCGTGGAGTTAGATTTGAGTTCGGCTGAATATTTACTAGCCTGGGGAAAATTTGACCCGTTGGAATTATCGTCTTTGTTCTGGTGAAAAACTTTAGTTAACTCTTGCGGGTTTCGCAGCCATAAATCGTGCTGGGGAAAGGGAATCTCGATATTTCGGTGGCGCAATTCGTAATCAATCGAAAAATTAATTGCACTTTTAATAGCATCGCTTTCCTGTGGCTGGTCAATCCAAACTAAAAGTTCAAAATTTAAAGCATTGTCTCCAAAACCTCTAAACCATACTTTAGGAGAAGGATGAGGCAAGACATTTGAGGCCATCCGCGCCGCCACTAATAGGGCTTCGGTAACTAATACTGGGTCAGAGCCGTAAGCAACGCCAACGGGAATGCGGAGGCGACATCTGGGGTCTCTGTAACTCCAGTTGATAATGTTAGTTTCGACAAATTTAATATTGGGTATAATTACAAAAAGTCCGTCGATTGTTTTGATAATTGTGGAGCGGATCGAAATGTTTTCAACTGTTCCTAACAAATGGTCGATCTCGATAAAGTCTCCGACTCTAATTTGCTGCTCGAATAACAGGGTGAGACCGCTGATAAAGTTGCTGGCAAGATTTTGCAACCCGAAGCCGAAACCAATGCCGACTACGCCAGCTAAGACGGTGAGAGAAGTGAGGTTGATGCCGGCACCTTGCAAGACGAAAATACAGCCGAGAGTTGCTAAAATATAGCTAATGATGGTGGCAATTGCTTCTCGGCTGCCGCGGTCCAATCCCATCCGAACTAGGAGGCTGCGCTTGATTCCTTCGCTGAAGATCCGAGCTACAATGAAGGCAAGTATAGCTAGGATTATTAGTTTGACGATCGCACTAATTGACAGATGAGTGTCGCCAATATAAAATAGCGGGGTGGCAATCGCACCCCAAAAATTTTCAAAAAAGCGATCGGCTCGTACAGTAATCCAATTCATTAATATTTCATCATTCGTGATTGATTTGGATCGCAACTCAACAGCAAACTGCTAACTATTGCAGAGCTTAGGCGAAAAACTCGAACTGTGGAATGTCCAGTGTTGCAAAAACTACGCGCGGCGCAGCTATCCTTCTTGATGAACCGCACTTTCTCAGAAACTGGTAACATCCGCTAGCAACGGATGAGCAGAAACAGTTTTGTAGCGGTATTTTCTGCCGGATATTTGTGTTGTGGGGCAAAATCTGCCCTGCGGCTCTCGCGGCGATTTGTTGCCAATATCTCGAAAATTGGTAGAAATTCATGTAAAGCACCCTTGAATTATTGAAAAATTCCAGTGAAAATTAGTTTATCCTTAAGAAGTAACTCCTTTACACAACTTAACAAGCCGATTCTACTTAACTTTTATGCAGTGCATCATCAATCGTCGAGCACAGTTTTCGGCGAGTCATCGTTACTGGCTACCGGAGTTGAGCGAAGCCGAGAACTTTGAGCGGTTTGGCCCAACAGCCCGCGCACCGGGACACGGACACAATTACGTTCTTTACGTTTCCATGATAGGAAAACTCGACGAGTACGGCATGGTGCTCAACCTGTCTGATGTGAAACACGTCATCAAGCGGGAAGTTACCAAGGATCTCGATTTTTCCTACCTTAACGAAGCGTGGCCGGAATTTGAGCAGACTCTGCCAACTACCGAAAACATAGCACGGCAAATTTGGTTGCGGCTAGCTCCTCATTTGCCTGTGAGCAAAATTCAATTGTTTGAACACCCGGAACTTTGGGCTGAATATTTAGGAAACGGCATGGAAGCTTATCTAACTCTGTCCACTCATTTTAGCGCCGCCCATCGGTTGGCTCGTCCCGATTTGAGCTTTGAAGAAAACTCGGAAATTTACGGCAAATGTGCTCGTCCTAACGGTCACGGTCACAACTATCATTTAGAAGTGACTGTTAAAGGGGAAATCGATCCGCGCACTGGCATGATTGCTGATTTGGGAGCTTTGCAAAAAGCTATTGACGATTATGTTGTGGAACCCTTCGATCATACTTTTTTAAATAAGGATATTTCCTATTTTGAGAAGGTTGTGCCGACGGCGGAAAATATTGCGGTTCGGATCGGGCAATTGTTGCGATCGCCCGTGAGGGAATTGGGCGCAGAGTTGCACAAAATCAAGCTGATTGAAAGTCCGAATAATAGCTGCGAAATTTTCGGTGCAGATTTAGAGGAAGTGGCGGTGGAACATCAGCAGCCGTCAGCGGTTTTAGCTGGGGTTTAGAGTTAAAAATCGGGTTGTTTGGGGCGGTTTCACCCGGATTTGCGGCTAATTGTGCAGATTGGTAAAACCGCCCCAAGGATTAAATTGGACGATCGCATTTTTGGCAATTTACCGACAATTCGGGCGATCGCAGTTGGTTGGGGCGGGACAAGTTTATAGAACCCATTTGACATCTTTGAGTTTTTGGGTTGGGTGACGAGAAATATAGAGAGCAATTGGTTTCTGAGATTTACGCGGGCGAGAAACCGGGTATTCTTGGAGTTTTTGGTTGGGTGACGAGAAATGTAGAAAGAAACCCGGTTTCTGAGATTTACGCAGAATAGATCTCAAATGGGTTCCATGGATATTTTGGTTGGGAAGTTAAAATTTTGGTGAAGGGGTGCATAAAAGGCTGTTGATGATTCCGAGGGCGATTTCAGCCGGATCGGATACCAGAATCAATTCTTTCACCGAAGTTGTACAGCTACCATTATTGGCACTTTTCCTGACAAGTCAGACACAGCCCGTATTTTGGAGATAGTAGCATCATCGCCAGCATTCCTCATCTCAGTTATTGTAAATGCTGAGAATTTGAGGTCGATCGCTGACAAACAAGCACTAATTTCTCCTAGATGAGTTGACGTTTATGCGAGTCTCAAATGTAGCTCTCTTGACTCTGGCCGCCCTCGCATCCCAGAATGTAACAGCTAATACCAGCGCCGCTCCTGCTGCACCTCCCGCCTCTGGAGGGACACCGCAGGCCAGCAAATTTGTTGATGCCATAAATAATATCGCCTCCCGTCCGGCGGAGTCAATGAGCGCGCCCGAGACGATCGCCCACGAACAATTTTCCCCGCGAATTGCGGTAAAATCCCCTGCAGGTTTGCTGGTAGCCGCCGCCGAGCCGCAGTTATCTCCGGCAAAAACCAAGGCGAATACTGCTGCTGCATCCGGCGACGAACTAACAAAATCTTTACAAGAAACCTGGCTGGCTAAATTAATTGAAACCGGAGTTGAAAGCAATCCCCAAGTTCGCGACGCTTTCGATTTTCTCGCCCTGCGTACTGACAGTAATGCTGAATCTGGATATGGTTTTAATAACACCATAGCTCTGCTGAATATTTTGCTAATTCTTGGTACTGTCTTTCCACCGGCGACACTTGCCTTTTTTTGGATGTTCCGGCGGCTGGTAGTCAGACAGTTGGTTGCTGATGCCAATCAAAGATTGCAAGGAATCGGCGTGTTGGAATCAGAGCTGATCAATTCCAGTCAACTGACTCAAAAGTTGAGAGATGAATTAGAATCGCAACTGAGTGCAGCCAAACAATCCATTGATTTTTTAACGAGAGAAACTGAACTTTCCAAATCTTCTGTCGAGCAAATTGAGACTCTCAAATCTCAATTTCTCATGCACCTGCAAGTTTTGTTAACAGAAGTTTACGAGAAAAAATCTGAAATTGTTCAAGAAATATCCCAACTTCCCGCAGTTGTTGCCAAAGAATCTGTCAAACTCGCACCTCAACCGCAGTCAAACAATTCCCAAAATTCAGAAACAGCCCCTGCTAGCCAGGAAAATATGATTGCTGATGATTATATCAAGCAAGGTGAAGGGCTTTATTTTCAAGGCAATTATGATGAGGCAGCAGTCTGCTTTGAAAAAGCTATTTTAATGAATAATAATGTGGACGAGGCTTGGTATTGGCGCGGAAATGTGTTAATAAAATTGCAGCGCTATGAAGAAGCGATCGCCTGTTACGACCAAGCAATATCGCTCAAACCGGATTGTTGGGAAGCGTGGTATAATAAAGCGAATTTGCTGGCAAAATTGCAGAAGTACCAAGAGGCGATCGCCTGTTACGAGCGAGCAAGTGCTAGCGAGTCCCACAGATACGCCTGCTGGCACAGCATAGCAGCTTTGTTAGGTAAATTGCAGCATTACGAAGAAGCGATCGCCAGTTACGATCGCGCCCTCGCCATCAAAACAACCGACAGCGAAATCTGGCACAACCGAGGCGCAATGCTGGGTAAAATACAGCAAAACGCCGCAGCAGTCGAATCTTACGATCGCGCTCTTGCCCTCAATCCCAACAGATACGAAACTTGGTACAATCGAGGCAATGTGCTGTGGAGATTGCTCCGCTACATTGATGCTGTCGATTCTTACGATCGGGCTTTGGCCATCCGAGCTGACAAATACGAAGTTTGGTACAATAAAGGCGCGGTGCTCGGAAAAATGCAGCGCTATCAAGAGGCGATCGCATCCTACGACAAAGCAATTGCCATTAAACCCCAGGATTTTGAAGCGTGGCACAACCGAGGTACAGTTTTCGAGAAACTCTCGCAATACTCCGAAGCAATTGCATCTTACGAATCAGCAATTAAGCTGAATACCGAGTGTTACGAAGCTTGGTTTGGTAAAGCCGAAGCCTTAGCAAAATTGCAGCGCCCAGAAGAAGCAGTTGCAGCTTACCAAAAGGCGATCGCGATCAAGCCCGACTCCTACGATGCTTGGCACCAAATGGGTACAGCTTTATCAGAATTAAAGCGTTACGAGGAAGCAATGGCAGCTTACGATCGCGCGATCGCCATCAAGCCCGAAAATGCCGAAGCTTGGCGCGATCGAGGCGCAAGTGCCTCAGAATTCAAGCAGGATTGAGAAGGATTTGTTACGGGCAAAAAAACAATCAAAACTAGCCACAATCCGATTGAGTTTTCGGATATTTCTACCAATACTGAAAAGTATTGATACACCTAAATTATACGGAACAACTACTCGTTACCAGGCTCTGCCTGGTAACGCAGATCCGGAGGCTCTGCCTCCCTTTTCGCAGGCGAGGCTCTTCAAGAGCGACATCGATTCCTAGGCTCTTAACCAGTTATTGAAAATGGTTTAGGATTGCTATAATCGATCGCACTCGATCTTATACCAATTTCAAAAAATCATGCAACAGTATTCTTGTCCCCCCCCTTAGCAAGGGGGGGCTAGGGGGGGTCGGAGACTATTGCATGATTTTAGAGAAATGGTATTAGATAATTTCCCCGGCTCTTCCAAATGAACCAGTTATTTCAAGTGATTTAGAATTGCTATAAATCTTAAAAAATCGTCCTGAAATCGGTTGAATCAATAGAAATATATAGGTTAACTATTGGCACTCGTAGCAATCCGCGATCGCCAGAATCTTTCCCGCAAACAAGTATTAATTTTGATGCTAGTTTTTTGGCAAACTTCGGGAACATTCATCGAACATTCTCCTTCTTCATTATTAACAGGACATCGCAGCGGAATACAGTTGCAAGAAATCGCAACCGCCTAAAATGTACGGAGAGATTACCGTATAGGGACAAACAGCAGACTAAATTTTGACATAAATGTCCGGTTTTTTTCTGCAAATCAGTTAATTTAACAACCGCAATCTGACCCTGAAGAATCTCTACAGGTGCTTCTACCAAAAGCAAAAAAAAAATTAACCTGTGGAGTTAAAAAAAATGGCAAATATAACAGGAACTCTCGGCCCCGATGTGATACCGGGCCTTTTACCAGACGGTCGCGTAATTAGCTTGGGAAACTTACTGAGCGACGATACCATCAGCGGCCTTGACGGCAATGATGCAATCAACGCACTAGACGGAAACGATCTACTTTTCGGCGGCCCCGGCAACGATTTTGTTAACGGCAATGAAGGTAACGACAGCGTTTTTGGTGGCAAAGACGACGACCAAGTTTACGGTGGCAAAGGCAACGACTTAGTTAGAGGCGACATCGGCAATGACAGCGTTTTTGGCAACGACGGCAACGACAGTATGTTCGGCGGCAAAGACAATGACACGATGTTCGGCGGCAAAGGCAACGACTTGATCCTAGGCGACCTCGGCGACGATGTACTTTACGGCGACCTCGGTTCTGATACCATGAGCGGCGGTGGTGGAAATGACATTTTTGCGATCGGGCGAGTCGGCGACGGCAGGCCCACAGCCACCACCGGCGGCCCCGGAGTCTCCGATGCCGACACGATTACCGACTTCCGAGTCGCCGGCAACGATGTCATCCAATTATTCGGCGGCCTGCAATTCAGCGATTTGCAGTTCATCGACGGCACCGGTTCCAACGGCATCAGCATCGGCAACACCCTGATTCGCGATACCGGCACCGGCGAGTATTTAGTCAACATCCAAGGTTTGACAGCAGCCCAACTGAGCGCCAACCCAGCTTGGTTCCAATCGGCTGGATTCCCGACACCAACCCCGACACCGACACCGACGCCGACTCCTGCACCGACACCGACGCCGGGAACGACTCCTGCAAGTGTCTTCAGCTTTAGCACAAATAATTACTCTACTCCCGAAGGCAGTGCCGCTACAGTCACAGTGATTCGCACGGGCAATACTTCCGCTCCTGGAAGCATTAGTTTTGGTACTGTTGACGGTTCAGCTTCTTCTCCTGCGGATTATAGCCCTACCACTGGTACGCTGAATTTTGCGGGTGGACAAACCAGCGCGACTTTCACTATCCCAACTGTGGCTGATGCCATTAGCGAAGGCGCAGAGACGGTGAATGTATTTCTGAACAACGGTAATGTAGGCAGTCTCAATCCAGCCACGGTGACGATTTTTGATGGTGGAACCGGCCCGGCTCCGACTCCGACTCCGATTACAACTCCAACGCCTGCGAGTATTTTCCAGTTCAGCCAGCAGAGTTACAGCGTCAACGAAGGCGGCCAGGCTACGATTACAGTTACTCGTACCGATGGCACTGGTGCAGCAACAATTAACTACGCCACTGTTGACGGTTCGGCAATTTCTAGCGGGACTGCACCTGATTACAGTGTGGCGGCTGGTTCGCTGAATTTTGCTCCGGGGCAAAATAGCGCTAGTTTCACGATTTCGGCTCTGAGCGACATGATTCTGGAATCGCCGGAAACGGTGAATTTGGTGCTCAGCGGCGGTAATGTGGGCAGCAATCCATCAATCTTGACGATTCAGGATGTGCCCCCTGTCCCGACTCCAACACCGACTCCGACTCCTTTTCCAACCCCGACTCCTTTTCCGACTCCGACTCCTGGAACCGCAACAGCAACCGAGTTTGTTTTTAGTGCGGCTACTTTCAGCACCAAGGAATCATCTGGCTTTGCTACGGTGACGGTGAATCGTGTCGGCCCTAGTACGGCTCCGGCAAGCATTAGCTACGGTACTCTTGACGGCACCGCATTATCCACTGGGAGTGCAGTTGATTACTCCTCTGCTTCTGGTGTACTAAACTTTGGCCCTGGGGAAACTTCCAAGACGTTCAACATCTTTGTTAATCCTGATAGTGTGCCTGAAATGACTGAGACTGTTAACCTATTTCTCAACAACGGCCCAGTCGGTACTCCCTCAACAGCAAGGCTAGATATTCTTGACGGCAGTGCAGGTGCGTCTGGCAATGTCTTCGAGTATAGTGCGTCTAATTACGGCCCTATCGGCACTCAGGGCGGTGGTACAACCGTTACAGTTACCCGTTCAAGTGGCTTAGGTGCAGCATCAGTTGACTATATTCTTCTTGCGGGTACTCCCGGCAGTGGGCCTGCACCTGTATTTGGTACGGACTATGCGCTTACTCCAGGCGGCCCAACTGGCGGCACCCTGTCTTTCACCGATGGCCAACTCAGTCAAACCTTTACGGTTCAAGACAACGCATTTACTACCAATGATGGAACTGTGCGTTTAGGTCTTGCGAACCCGACTGCTGGCTACAGTTTTGGTTCCACAGCAGCAACAAGCATCACCCTGATCTAAGGCTGTTAGTAGGGCGAGCAATTCTTGCTCTACTAATATGTTTCTTTGGTACAGTCAAACCCTTTGTGTTTAAGGTTTGTTTTGTAAATTTTTCCTCTTTTTTTCGCTTTGTTTGGGGCGGTTTTTTTTATGATAAATTTAGAGAAGCTGCAAATAAGGAGAATAGTTATGTCTGTTGAAATGCAAAGACGGCTATTTACAGTCCAAGAATATCACTTGATGAATGAGTGTGGCGTTTTTGGTGAAGATGAACGAGTGGAACTCATAGAAGGAGAAATTATCCAAATGGCAGCAATTGGTAGGCGTCACGCCGCCCGTGTCGATCGCCTTGCAGAGTTTTTTGGCGATCGGGTGCGAAAACTTGCTATTATCCGGGTGCAAAATCCGATTAGCCTTGGAGCGGGATCTGAGCCTCAACCTGATATTGCTTTAGTACAACGTCGCGCTGATTTTTACGAAGAATCGCTGCCAAATAGCGAGGATATTTTGCTGTTGGTAGAGGTAGCAGATAGCACGGTTAATTACGATCGCGATGTGAAAGTACCTAATTATTCACGTTCTGGGATTCAGGAAGTTTGGTTGTGGGATTTAGAGGTTAATTGTTTAGAAGTTTACCGGAATCCGACGGCAAATGGCTATATTTCAGTGCAAAAGTTTGAGCGGGGAGAAACAGTTTCGCCCTTGGCTTTTCCCGACTTTGTAGTGAGTATTGATAGAATACTCGGTTAGGGGGATGAGCTAGTATTAGTTGGAAGATGACTGGTAACAAAACTCAGCTTGAATTGACTGCGAAAAAAGGAGGAAATTTATGTCTGTTCAGATCCAAAGACGGCTATTTACAGTCCAAGAATACCACCTGATGAATGAGGCTGGTGTTTTTGGTGAAGATGACCGAGTAGAACTCATAGAAGGAGAAATTATCCAAATGGCAGCAATTGGTACTCGTCACGCAAGTTCGGTTAAGCGTCTCACCAGGCGCTTCAGCCTCATTCCAGAAGATCGGGTGACTCTGGGTGTTCAAGATCCAATTCAGTTGACAGAAAAAACCGAACCTCAGCCAGATGTGGTATTGCTGCAACCTCGTGCTGATTACTACGAAACAGCGCATCCAATGCCATCGGAAGTATTGCTGTTAGTTGAGGTTTCCGATAGTACAGTTGATTACGATCGCGATGTGAAAGTACCTAATTATTCACGTTCTGGGATTCAGGAAGTTTGGTTGTGGGATTTAGAGGTTAATTGTTTAGAAGTTTACCGCAATCCGACGGCAAATGGCTATATTTCAGTGCAAAAGTTTGAGCGGGGAGAAACGGTTTCGCCCTTGGCTTTTCCCAACTTTGTAGTGAGTATTGATGGGATTTTGGGTTAGGGTAATTTTTTGAGATTTAAACTTAGACATTTTTTATATTCCGAATTTCCCATCCCCAATTTGCAAAAACTTAAACTCGATATACAATAAATTTAACTCCTCAAATCAGCGCAAGTTTTATGACTGTTGCTAAACCATTTGAATTGGAAGTCACGCATCTCCCAGACCACACTGAACTGCCAGATTCTGACGGTACTTTTGTGAAGAATTTTCAAGAACTGCCTCAAAGCATTATTCTCACTGATTCGCTGCGACCAATATTGCAACAGCTTCACCCTGACGGACGCTACCGCATCGGTCAAGATTGCGGGATTTATTGGCGTTTGACTGACCCTCCCGAACGCGGTGCCGAAGCGCCAGATTGGTTTTATGTGCCGAATGTACCGCCGCTGTTAAATGGTGAGGTGAGGCGTTCTTATGTATTGTGGAAAGAATACGTTGCACCTTTAATTGTACTGGAATTTGTGTCGGGAAACGGTTCGGAAGAACGAGATAGAACGCCACCGCCCGATCCCGGTCAATCACAACAACAAAAAGTTGGCAAATTTTGGGTTTACGAACAGGCGATCCGCGTACCTTTTTACGGGATTTATGAAGTTAAAAAAGCCTCGGTAGAAATGTATCATTTAGAAGACAACTGCTATCAGCGCATGAGTGCAAACGATCGCGGTCGCTATCGGATTCCACAACTGGGAGTTGAACTCGGAATTTGGCAAGGGGAATATGATGAGATGAATTTGCCTTGGTTGCGTTGGTGGGATAGTGAAGGAAATTTGTTGTTAATAGGTGAGGAACGTGCGAAACAAGAAAGCCTCCGCGCCCAACAAGAAAGCCTCCGCGCCCAACAAGAAAGCCTCCGCGCGGAGGAAGAAAAACAACGAGCCGATCGCCTTGCAGAAAGGTTGCGCCAAATGGGGATTAATCCTGATGAGGTTTGAGTGTTTTTAGGTTGTTAAATTGGGTGGGATCGCGCTTTTTTCACAGCAGGAATATCAGAAGTCGGGAAAGGGCGATCGCAAACCTCATCTATCTCTCAATATTAAGATTTCCTTAGTTGCTGCCGTCGCGCACAGAAATCGGTGATACAATCAACAGCTTAGCTAGGGGTGCCCGAAAGTCCGGGCTGAGAAAACACCCTTAGAACCTGAGTCTGGGTAATACCAGCGGAGGGAAGCTGTTTATCAAGGAAATAAGAATATGCGTACCGAATGGATCGCGAAGCGTCAGGGACACAGCAATGTATCTCAAATGCACTACGCCCGTCAAGGTGTGATCACTGAGGAAATGGATTATGTTGCTAAGCGAGAAAATCTCCCAGCAGAACTGATCCGCGCTGAAGTAGCGCGGGGACGGATGATTATTCCGGCTAACATCAATCACCCGAATTTGGAGCCAATGGCGATCGGCATTGCCTCTAAGTGCAAAGTCAATGCTAATATCGGCGCATCTCCCAACTCTTCCAACATGGAAGAAGAAGTGGACAAGCTTAAACTAGCAGTGAAATACGGTGCTGATACCGTGATGGATTTGTCCACCGGCGGCGGTAATTTGGATGAAATTCGCACTACAATCATCAAAGCTTCACCGGTGCCGATCGGCACTGTACCAATTTACCAAGCTTTAGAAAGCGTGCACGGTAATATGGAAAGTCTGACGGCGAATGACTTCCTGCACATCATTGACAAACACGCTCAACAAGGTGTTGATTACCAAACTATTCACGCCGGAATTCTAATCGAACATTTGCCCTTGGTGAAAAATCGATTGACTGGGATTGTGTCTCGCGGCGGCGGTATTTTGGCCCGGTGGATGCTGCACCACCACAAACAAAATCCTCTCTACACTCACTTTAACGATATCATTGAAATCTTCAAAAAATACGATGTTTCGTTTAGTTTGGGAGATTCTCTGCGCCCCGGTTGCACTCACGATGCGTCGGATGAAGCTCAATTAGCCGAACTCAAAACTTTGGGACAATTAACTCGCAAAGCTTGGGAACATGACGTGCAGGTAATGGTGGAAGGCCCTGGCCACGTTCCTATGGATCAAATTGAGTTTAATGTCAAGAAACAAATGGAGGAATGCTCGGAAGCACCTTTCTATGTTTTGGGGCCGTTGGTGACAGATATTGCGCCAGGTTACGACCACATTACTTCGGCAATTGGGGCGGCGATGGCTGGTTGGTACGGTACTGCTATGCTGTGCTACGTGACACCGAAGGAACATTTGGGATTGCCGAATGCTGAGGATGTCCGAAACGGGCTGATTGCTTACAAAATTGCGGCTCACGCTGCAGATATTGCACGGGGCCGTCCGGGTGCGCGCGATCGCGACGACGAACTCTCGAAAGCGCGTTACAATTTCGATTGGAACCGTCAATTTGAGCTGTCATTAGATCCAGAACGAGCAAAGGAATATCACGACGAAACTTTGCCGGCGGATATTTACAAAACTGCCGAATTCTGTTCGATGTGCGGGCCTAAATTCTGTCCGATGCAGACGAAAGTTGATGCTGATGCTTTGACGGAATTGGAGAAGTTTCTTGCTAAGCAACCTGTAGCGCTAAGCTAATTTCGATCGGGCGGGCGGATTGTTTCGCCCGCCTTTGGCCATTCAAAAGCAGCGAGGTAAGGGAGGCCCTTCCTCGCCCCAGAAGCATTACCAGGCAGAACGAAAGTAACAACGAGGAGGGAAGAGATAATTTAAAGATTGATAAGCTGAGCTTGGTCTGGTAGCGACGGATTATCGTAAGTAATAGTATAATTTTATACTTATAAAGCTTTTTTTTTAAGTATAACCAAAAAAGCTGAAATCAAAGATGGGCTTTTTGAAAGTAGAGAAATCCGAAGTATTTCCGCACAGAAAATACGGGTTATACGGACTTATGATGTGCTATTTAAGTCTTCGAGAACGATCGCCCCAATCATCCCCCCAACCATCGATAGCTCGGAAAAACACCGTGCTGCAGTCAATGATTTTGGCACTCTTATATTGTGCGCCGTGCCAGGATTTTGTTTCGCTGTTTGATTTTTCCGGGCCGCCCGGTACCAACTATCGATTAGATACCAATTGCACCCGGCCGGCATCCATTTCATCCATTAATAACTCTAAAGCCTCATAATCAATATCCGAGATGTACCCCAAACGGGTGAGCTCGTAGTTGATTTCGTTTTCAATGTCAGGCGTCAACTGCTTAATGTAGAGGGCTTTTTCTACCAGATGACGAATAGCATAAGTTGCTTGCATATTAGCTCGGAGAACTCCGTACAATTTTATTTTCCTATTAACTGGCGATCGCGCGCGCGATCTAAATCACCACTAATAAGTGATTTAAATTACATTCAGCAGTTGAACTTAACCGCTAGGGCAAGGTCGATCGCTACTTTTACAATTGCCAAGAATAAACTTGCTAGCATAAATAAAAAATAGTATAGTAGCTGACGTTTGTTCTCCAAATCTTGCGGAAACTTTCATAAAAAAGAGTAAATAAATAAAGATTCAGTAAAATTACTGAAAACAACTGGTCGGTTTCCCTCACAGCAAGTTAGGCTCGGAGGTATCAAATAGGTTTAGGCCGACAGCTTCCTAGCACAGTAGTTGACAATACACAGCAACCATAGGTTTGAAATATGCAGACACTTATTGCCGAGAAACCAATTACAGTGATTCGACCCCTATACTACCTGAATGCAACCACCGCCGGAGAATTCGGCGAGCAACTAACGAGAGCAATTGCAGTCCCCGGAGTTGTAGCGGTAGTAGTAGATTTGGGCGCAGTGACATTTATTGACAGTGCCGGTTTGATGGCATTGGTTTCGGGCCTCAAGCAGGCAAAAAAAATGGGGCGCAGGTTTAGTATTTGCTCGGTTTCCGCCGGGATTAGGATGGTTCTGGAACTCAGTCAGCTCGATCGAGTTTTTGAGATATTTGAAAGCGTCGAAAGTTTTGAAGCGGCCAACTCCCGCGCCCCCAATCACTGGTAGAATCCGGCTAGAGGTCAAAACCAGCAACAAAACACAACAAATTGAGTGAAATGCCCGAAAATATAGCAAACTGTCGCTGGCGTGTTGGGCGATTTTAAGGTAGGCTGCTTAGGAGTCGCAAATATAATAGCGAGTCGAGCCGTGCCAGTAAAAATCGAAGAATTACTTACAGCAGAAATCAATCAGCCTGCTCGTTATCTGGGTAACGAGTTGGGGGCGGCGCGCCAGCCTTGGGATGCAGCTTGCGTGCGCTGGGTGCTCACTTACCCAGAAGTGTATGAAGTTGGTGCTTCCAATCTGGGGCACATCATCCTTTACAATATTTTGAACGCTTTGCCGAGGCAGTTGTGCGATCGCGCTTATTTGCCCGCACCAGACTTGGCAGCAAAACTGCGATCCTCTCCGAGGGCTGCGCTAACGACCAAAACTCCCTTGTTTGCAGTAGAATCAAGGCGATCGCTCACAGAATTTGATATTCTAGGCTTCAGCCTCAGCTACGAACTCGGAGCCACAAACATTCTGGAAATGCTGGAACTTGCCGGCATTCCCCTAACTTGGAAAGAAAGAGCGACAAATCCTCAAAATGGTGGCGATTGGCCGCTGATTTTTGCTGGCGGACAAACCGCAACATCCAATCCCGAACCCTACGCTGACTTTTTTGACTTCATCGCCTTGGGAGACGGAGAAGAATTGCTCCCAGAAATCAGCTTGATTTTGGCAGAAGGCAAAACTAATAATTTGAGTCGAGAAGCGCTGTTGCTGGATTTAGCGCAAATTCCCGGCGTTTATGTCCCGCAATTCTACGATATGGCGGCAGACGGTTCGGTTCATCCCAACCGCCCGCAAGTTCCCCATCGAATTCTGCGCCGAGTCGCGACTCCAATACCAGCTTATTCGATCGGCCTAGTGCCCTACGTGCAGACAGTACACGACAGACTGACAGTCGAAATCCGCCGGGGATGCACCCGCGGCTGTCGCTTCTGCCAGCCGGGAATGCTGACTCGCCCCGCGCGCGATGTCGAACCGCAGCAAGTCGTAGAGGCGATCGAACAAGGGATGAAAGCCACCGGGCACAGCGAATTTTCCCTGCTTTCCCTCAGTTGTTCCGACTATCTGGCACTCCCAGCAGTCGGGATGGAAATCAAAAACCGCCTGAAAGATAAAAATATTTCTCTGTCTCTTCCCAGCCAGCGGGTTGACAGATTTGATGATAATATTGCCGACATTCTCGGCGGCACGCGACAAGGCGGTTTGACTTTTGCCCCGGAAGCTGGTACGCAGCGGATGCGCGACATCATTAACAAAGGCTTGACAAACGAAGAATTGCTCCGGGGCGTGAAAACTGCGGTCGATCGCGGTTGGGATAAAATCAAGCTGTATTTTATGATCGGTTTGCCCGGAGAAACAGATTTTGATGTGCTGGGAATCGCCGAAACAGTCCGCTGGCTGCAAAGGGAATGCAGGCTGAATGGCCGGCGGCCACTGAATTTTAATTTGACAATTTCTAATTTTACGCCTAAGCCTCACACTCCTTTTCAGTGGCACTCGGTTTCCACTGCTGAGTTTTCTCGCAAGCAAAAACTCCTGAAGGGAGAATTTAAAGCGATGAGAAATCTTAAGGTGAATTATACTGATGTGCGGCTTTCGGCAATGGAGGATTTTGTCGGACGGGGCGATCGGCGTTTGGGCCCTGTAGTCCGCCGCGCTTGGGAACTTGGCGCTGGTATGGATGCTTGGTGGGAAAGTTTGGATAAAGCTTACCAAGCTTGGACTCAGGCGATCGATGAATCTGACCTTACTTGGAAATACCGCCAAGTTGAAAGCGGCGAATGGAATCTTTTTCAGAAGGAAGAAGGAAGTTCGGCAACGAGCAATGTACGGGATGTAACGGATGTAACGGATGTAACAGATGTAAGTCCGTCGGAAGAAGGAAGAGGGGAGAAGGAAGAAGGAAGTACGTCCGCTTCTTTTGTAGCGGATTTAACGGATGTAACGGATGTAAGTCCGTCGGAAGAAGGAAGAAGGAAGAAGGAAGAAGGAAGAGGGAAGAGGGAAGAGGGAAGTTCGGCAACGAGCAATGTACGGGATGTAACGGATGTAACGGATGTAAGTCCGTCGGAAGAAGGAAGAGG
>NZ_JADEXD010000144.1 GCF_015207285.1 Tychonema sp. LEGE 07203
ACATATCTACCCCCCCAACCCCCCCTTATAAAGGGGGGGAGTAAAACTTTCGGTAGTAGAATAACTTTATGAAATTGGTATAATACCAAATCCGGGTTGGGGATAGATCCCCTTGATGAACCAGTCGGCCTGCGCCGACTTTGTTTGTGTAGACGCGGTTTCAACTGCCGGGGCTATTGGACAATCGATCGGGCGATCGATCGCCCTCAACCGTTAAACAAAGCGCAAAGAACTGCTGTCAAGGCCAAAGCCAGAAACAGGTTGGACGATCGCGATCAATTCGTCAGCAGCCCCAGTCTTCTTGAAAATAGCAGCACCCTCGGGCAATCCAGCCGGAGAAGCGCCGATCCTGTAGGTGCTGGGAGCGCCTTGAAGTTGGATAATATCGTTACTGGGGTTGTAGCCGACAATCAAAGCGTAGTCGCCAGCGCCAGTGCTGCTATCGATGCCGTCGTTGTAGTAGAACTCTGTGGCATTTCCCAGCAAGAAAGTATCGCTACCATCTGCACCAATCAGCGTATCGACTTCGCCGCGTCCGGGATTAGCACCGGTATAGTCAACACCAACCAAGATATCGTTACCTTTTGTGCTGTAGAGGAAATCGTTGCCGCTACCGCCAAACAAGACATCATTATTTTCACCGCCGTACAGAGTATCGCTACCCTCGCCGCCGAGTAAAGTATTGTTGCCGAGTTCGCCGCCGAGGACATCGTTACCAGCGCCGCCAAATATCAAATCGTCAGATTTGCCGCCCAATGCGGTATCTGCACCATCGCCGCCGACAAGGGTGTCGTTGCCGAGGTTGCCAAACAAGAGGTCGTTGCCGACATCGCCGAATAAGCCGTCATCGCCTTTGCCGCCAAATACGATGTCGTCGCCGCCATTGCCTCCCACGGTGTCATTTCCAGCGTTGCCATACAAGATATTGTTGGCTTCGCTGCCACCGATCGCGTCGTTGCCGCTGGTGCCCAAAACCTGCGGCAATTCGCTTGCTGCGGGCCTGTTGGTGAATGTGGGTGCGATCGGCTGTGCGATCGACAGTGCGATCGCGGGCGTGAAAGGTGGAGGTGTTGGTGTGGGTGTGTTTGTGCCCGGTGTGGGTGTGTTTGTGCCCGGTGTTGGTCTGATAGGAATAGGAATTGGCGTTGTCGCTGGTGTGGGCGTTGTCGCTGGTGTGGGCGTTGTCGCTGGTGTGGGCGTTGTCGCTGGAGTTGGCGTTGGCACTGGAGTTGGGGTTGGCGTTGTCGCGGCCTCCGGTAAATTGGCGGCCAGGATATCGGCACCCGATAAATTACCCACAGTTTCGATGAAGCCAGCACCTTGGACTGTCGGCGATGCGCCGAAAAAGTCTAAAATCACAACGTCATCGGTATCCCGGATGATGCCGTCTTGATTGGTGTCGATGGCTAAACTCGTGCCTTGTCGGCCTAATCCCAGAGTGCCCGATGACAGCGATAGCGACAGCGTAGTGCTGGTACTGATATCGCTGTTAAAATCAGTAAACTCTAGGCGATCGATGCCACCTGTATCCTGAATAGAAATTTGATTTGTCCCCTGATCCCCTCGGATTAGATAGAGATCGTTACCTGCACCGCCTCGCAGCAGACTGCCCTTGCCAAAGTTGGTATAGAGCGTATCATCGCCAGCACCCCCTTCCAAGGTGCTACCTTCACTACCACTGAGATAGTCATTGCCATCTCCTCCTAAGACGAGGGTCTTGAAGCCACCAAGGAGGCTGTCATTACCCGCACCGCCATCCAAATTGAAGCCGTTTACCAGCGTGTCATCTCCATCGCCACCAGCCAGACTGTCTTTGCCAGCGAAACCTCCATCCAGAAAGTCGTTGCCGATACCTCCATCCAGGGTGTCATCGACATTGCCGCCAAGAAGGCTGTCATTTCCGCCACCGCCACTGAGGCTGTTGTTTCCTCCGCCGCCGAGCAAGGTGTCGTTGCCCTCTAAGCCACTGATGGTGTCATTGCCCTCAAGCCCTGAGATGTTGTCATCGGCTGAGGTGCCGATAAGGTTATCGTTACCTGCTGTTCCGGTGATGCCACTGGTTCCAGGTGCAACGGTAGCCTCAGTCAGGTTAGCAGCGAGAATCGCGGTACCAGAGAGGTTGCCCACATTTTCGATGAAGCCAGCACCTTCAACAGTCGCCGATGCACCGAAGAAGTCTAAAATCACCACCTCCTCCCCAGTCCTGACTATCCCGTCTTGGTTGATGTCAATCACTAAATTAGTGCCTTGTCGGGTCAAGCCTGTATTTCCCGATGACAGCGACAGGGATAGGGTAGGGCTGGTACTGATATTACCGTTGAAGTCAACAAAATCTAAGCGATCAATGCCACCTGTATCCTGAATTTGAAGTGGAATCTTCCCGTTATCCCGCAGGAGATAGCGATCGTTACCTGCACCGCCTCGCAGCACAGAGCTAAATCCGACAAGCGTATCATCGCCAGCACCCCCTTCTAAGGTGCTACCACCACCATTACCAATGAGATAGTCATTGCCGTCTCCCCCTAAGAGGAGGCTCGGAAAATTAGCAAAGAGACTGTCATTACCCGCACCACCATCCAAAGTTGAAGAGGCGTCATTGCTACCTTGGAGCGTGTCATCTCCATCGCCACCAATCAAACTATCCTTGCCACTGAAACCTCCATTCAAAAAGTCATTGCCGACACCCCCATCCAAGGTGTCATTGCCACTATCGCCAAGGAGACTGTCATTTCCTCCACCTCCACTGAGGCTGTCGTTTCCTTCACCGCCAAACAAGGTATCGTTGCCATCTAAGCCAGCGATGGTGTCATTACCGTCAAGCAGTGTAATGTTGTCATTGCCGACAGTGCCTGTGAGGTTATCGTCACCGGGAGTACCAGTGATTGCATTGGTTCCGGGTGCAGCCGTAGCCTCAGTCAGATTAGCAGCGAGAATCGCGGCACCAGTGAGGTTGCCCACATTTTCGATGAAGCCAGCACCTTCAACAGTCGCCGATGCACCGAAGAAGTCGGAAATTACAATGTCATCAGTAGTCCTGACGAGCCCGTCTTTGTTGATGTCAATCAGTAAATTAGTGCCTTGTCGAGTCAAGCCTATATTTCCCGATGACAATGACAACGACAGGGACAGGGCAGGACTGGTACTGATATCGAGGTCAAAATCATCAACAAAGTCTAAGCGATCGACGCCACCTGTATCCTGAATTTGCAGTTGATTCTGGCTAAAATCCCGTAGGAGATAGCGATCGTTGCCTGCACCGCCTCGCACCACCCTCCCACTGCCAAATCCGGCAAGCGTATCATCGCCAGCACCCCCTTCTGAGGTGCTACCATCACTACCACGGAGATAGTCATTGCCGTCTCCTCCTAAGACGAGGCTCTGAAACCCACCAAAGAGGCGGTCATTGCCCGCACCGCCATCGACGGTGCTAGCCCCAGAGTCGAACAGGATGTCGTCTCCCTCGCCGCCGGCCAGGCTACCGCCACCACTGAGAAAGTCATTGCCCGCACCGCCATCAAGGGTGTCAGTGCCACTATCGCCAAGGAGGGAGTCATTGCCCGCACCTCCACTGAGGTTGTCGTCTCCTTCACCGCCAGACAAAGTATCATTGCCATCTAAGCCTGAGATGGTGTCGTTGCCTGCTAAGCCTATGATGTTGTCATCGTCTGGGGTGCCTGTCAGGTTGTCGTTTGAGGATGTACCAGTTAATACTGCCAATGTTTTTTTCCTGCTTGCGATAAACAGGTGGGGGCTAATTTTGAGATTAAGCGCCACACCTTACTTATCTATCAGGGGTTTTCCTCAAAAATTATGCAAATTGTCAAAGTTTTTTTTGCGAGATTTTTTTTATTTGATTTGCGTCAAAAGATGTTATATTTACCACCTGCATATTTGAACGATCGCCAAAATCTGTATCTACGCACCGATCGATTAACTGAATTAAGCAACGAGATGCCGATCGCCACACCGCAGTCGGACACCGCAGTGCTTTTTCCATACCCGGAGGATATTGTAGGTTCTTGTGGCAATACGCAGGGCGATTCCCTACGGGATAACTTCGCTTCACGGCTTTTTGGTATAGTAGAATTGTGACTGTAATGTCGATCGCAATATCGACGCACGCTACAACCACTCACTAATAACGTTCGCGATCGGGGACGATCGCACTAATGACTACTGACTAATGACTAATGACTACTGACTACTAACAACAAAGAGGGCCCGCACGCACCATCCACCGCCCCTACCAACTGACAACTAAGAGGGCGGGCACTCTTGGCACCGCCCCTACCAACTGACTACTGACAACTGACTACTGACTAACAACTTTTACCCGATCGCCATCCTTAAGATAACCAGCCCCAGCAATAACTACGCGATCGCCCGCTTTCAGCCCTTTTTTAATCTGAACCCTAGCAGCCGTCAAATCGCCAACCGCACCCCCAGTAATCTCCCCAACTACCACTGGCTGAGCCTGCACCTTATCCTCGCCCACAAGTTTGTAAACAATAGAACTGCCGTCAGACTGCGGTAAAATAGCCTTAGCAGGAACTTTCAAACCTTGCTCCGCCGCCGTCGAAATCGAGGCGCGCAAAAACATTCCCGATCGCAAAAAATCGCTTGGCGGCAAATCAACCTTCACCGTAGCTTGGCGATTTTGCGGGTCAACTAACGGCGAAATCTCTCGCACAGTTCCTGACAACTTGATCCGCTTGTCAGAATCAGAACTAATCTGCACGGGTGTTCCCGGCTGCACTTGCGAAACCTGAGTTTCCGGCACTTTCAATTGCAGTTCCAGCTTGTTTTCCCGAATAATCGAAAATAGTTTTTGATTCCCCGAAGAAACATCACCAACTCTACCAATTCTTTCAGCAACAATACCGCTGTCCGGCGCTCGAACTGTAGTTTGTTCGAGTTGAGTTTCCAACTGTTCGACTTGTGCATCGTTGCTGCGAACACCTGCTGCATTGTTCGCCACATTTGCTCTAGCGCTGCTGACAGTTGCCGCTGCAGTATTCACTGCCGCGCGGGCACTGCTGAGGGCCGCTTGCGCCGTACTGATATTAGCTTGGGCATTAACTACTTTAGCTTTAGCCGATCGCACTTCTTCCGCTGCTTTGTTCTGTTCTTCCAAAGCTTTATTCAGATCGGCCTTAGCCTTGTTCACATCTTGAAGAGCAGTTTCTTGCTCGGTTTTGCGCTGTTCCAAATCCTGTTGGCTGATTACTCCCTGCGCCGCCAAATTGGAAAAACGCTCTACATCTCTTTGAGCTTGAGTTAATTTAGCCTCGGCCGAAGCAATTCCCGCTTTAGCTTGATTAACGCCAGCTTTAGCTTGTTCGACACCGGCTTGGGCTTGGCCGACACCTGTTTTAACTTGGGCTAAGTCAGCGACAGCTTTTTCAACGCCAGCGACGGCTTGAGCCACACTGGCTTGGGCTTGTTTTTGGGTTGATTGAGCTTGCTGCACCTGAGCTTGCGCTTGTTCTACCGTAGAATCGGCCGATTGTCTTTTAGCAACCGCGGCGGCAATTTGCGATCGCAGCACCGAATCATCCAAAACCGCCATTACCTGATTTTTTTCTACCGCATCCCCTTCCTTCACCAAAACCTGCTTGATTTGCAAACCGTTAGCTTGCGGCAACACCGGCAGCAAATCGTAGGCGGCCACGGTACCCGTCGCTTCCACAGTTTGAGCCAGCTCGACGGATTCCACAGGCGCGACTGTCACAGTTTGAGCCTCCGCCTGCTGAGCCGGCCCTGGGGCTGTCACCGCCGGCCGCGCGTTCTTGAGGCCTGCAGTCAACTGTACTGCTAGCAGCGTTGCAGCTACGCCAATCCCTGCGCCAGCCAACACAGTCAGCCACCTGATGCCTTTGCTGCTGGGAACTTCTGATTGTTCCCCGTCGATTTCTGGATTTTCTAGGGGTATTTCTGGTTCGTCTTCTCGATCGGAAAAGTGCCAGCTAGAGTCGTCTGAGACCTCAATTTCAGGCGCGCCGGCTGCTGAATTCCTGTCGCGCCCGCTCTGCACGGGGGGAAGAGGTGGCTTTTCTTCCGCTTCTGAAAAAACTTGATTAGTCACGCTAGTTCCTCGCGCCGATGTGAGCTTTGGGTTTTTTTATATTGTAAAGAAAGATTGCTGTTTTTATATCTAGTTGATTTTAGCCGAGGGCGGCAGCAGTTGCGCGTCCTCCTTTCGGGTGAATGTGACGGCATTTCAGGTGCAATGGCGAATCCGAGGAAAGTGCGATCGACATTTAACTCGCTGTGGCACCAGGCCAGCCCTTCCCCTCCCACCAGCATCTCCGGCTCGGCAACGCCGGATTTTTTAGCACCGCCTGCATCGGAATCATCAAATTGAGTCAACAGTTAACACCCAACCATTGAGTTTTTCGCCCCCCAGTCAACAGTCAACAGTCAACAGTCAAAAATTATCAGGAGTACCACCGGAATTGATATCATTCAACCCTATTGATTTATAATGTATTTGTTATAGAATCAGACACATCTGTTGAAAAAGTTGTACCAGTTTAATGAAAAAAAATCACAATGAATAGTGTCTTCTCTCCCGTCCAACACTTACTAATTACTTGGTTGCTAGTCCTAGTGACGGGATGGTTTACCCTGACTGCTATCAGTTATGTTGGAGAACTGGTCAGCATTTTAGTAACAGCCGGACTCATTGCATTCTTATTAAATTATGCAGTCCTCAGACTGGAAGCATTTTTGCCCAGGGGAGTCGCTGCGGCACTCGTTTACTTGATTGCAGGCTTGCTAGTAGTAGTAATCGGTTTAACTATCGTACCGCCAGTGTTCAGCCAAGCGAGGCAGTTGGGGGTGAAGTTCCCGGACTTGCTGGAGTCGGCGCGGATGCAGCTAGGTGAATTTCAAGCATGGAGTGCCAGTCGCAATTTACCGTTTGACGTGCAAATTTTGGAGCAGCAGCTATCAGCAAAAGTACAAGAGCAAGTACAGGCCATCGCGAGTACCAGTTTAGGTTTAGTCTTAGGTACCTTTAACTGGTTTATCGACTTAATTTTTATCGTGGTAATTTCATTTTATATGCTCCTAGACGGCAAAAGAGTCTGGGAAAGTTTGACCAGCTTTTTTTCCCCAGATATTCGCTACGTGTTAACAGAAACTTTGCAGCGAAACCTCCAGCGATTTGTATCGGGACAGTTGCTGCTGGGACTGTTTATGGCAATTTTACTAACTATTGCATTTTTGTGGCTGCAAGTTCCATTCTTTCTGCTGTTTGCCGTGTTTATCGGATTAATGGAAATAATTCCGTTTATTGGGGCAACTTTGGGCATTGGAGCGGTTACTATAATTGTAGCATTTATCGATTGGTGGCTGGCGCTGCAAGTGTTGGCAGTGGCGATCGGTCTCCAGCAAATCAAAGACAATTTAGTCGCTCCCCGAATCATGGGAAACCTCACCGGATTGAGCCCGGTAATTATTTTCACAGCTTTGCTCTTAGGAGGTAGAGTGGGAGGATTGTTAGGAGTTATCCTGGCAATTCCGATGACAGGGGTGATCAAAAGTATAGTAGAAATTTTACTCAATCCCAAATTACCTCCGCAAACAGGCTCATTTTTCTACAATCCTTTTAGCGGCGAGGAATTGGGTAAAACAACAGATAATGAAACTAAAATAATCTTGGTTGCCGATGAAAAAAAATAGTCTAAGGTTTGTAGTAAAAACTTCAGTTCGTAAAATTTTTATTAGTCACGAATTTAGCTTTTGCTACAGATTACTTGAAGAAGGACTAAAGTCTTCACTACGAATCCGGGAAGGACTAAAGTCCTGACTGCGAACCTTTTGAGAAAGACTAAACTCCTGACTGCGAACCTTTTGAGAAAAACTAAATTCCTGACTGCGAACCTACTGAAAATCTCAAACCTAAAACTTATGAAATGGTGGCAAAATCTTAGAAAAAATCCTCTCGCTCGATTGGGAGCAGTGGTACTGTTGATTTTTTATACAGTTGCGATTTTCGCCGAATTTGTCGCGCCCTACGACCCCTACGACTCTCAATTAAACGGTTCCTTGCTGCCGCCGACTCAGATTCATTTAAGCACCAAAGACGGGCGATTTATCGGGCCTCACGTTTATCCGACGACTCAGGGCCCGGTGGATGCGAATACGGGCGCTCGCGAGCTAATTGTAGACTGGCAAAAACCCTCTGCTGTCGGTTTGTTTGTCAAAGGTTCTCCCTATAAGTTTTTAGGGATTTTACCTTTAAATATCCACTTATTTGGGACTACAGGAGCAGCCCAAATTAACATTTTAGGCACGGACGAACAAGCGCGCGACCAATTCACCCGCCTAGTACATGGTAGCCGAATTAGCCTCAGCATCGGTTTAGTTGGCATAGCAATTTCTTTTCCATTAGGATTGTTAATCGGAGGGATTTCCGGTTATTTCGGCAGTTGGATTGACAGTATATTAATGCGATTCGCCGAAGTATTGATGACGATTCCCGGACTTTATTTATTAGTAGCGCTAGCAGCAGTGCTCCCCCCAGGCTTAACCAGTGCTCAGCGATTTATATTGATTGTGCTGATTACTTCATTTATCAGTTGGGCGAGTTTGGCGCGGGTGATTCGCGGCCAAGTTCTCTCAATTAAACAACGAGAATTCGTGCAGGCGGCGCGGGCTATGGGCGCGAATCCAATTTATATTATTGTCCGCCACGTTTTGCCACAAACTGCAACTTATGTAATTATTTCTGCTACTTTGGCAGTTCCGGGTTTTATTGTGGCGGAGTCGGTTTTGAGTTTAATTGGATTGGGAATTCAACAGCCCGATCCTTCTTGGGGAAATTTGCTATCTCTGTCTACTAATGCTTCAATTTTAGTGTTGCAGCCTTGGTTGGTTTGGCCTCCAGCGACACTGATTATTTTGACTGTTTTGGCGTTCAATTTATTGGGGGATGGGTTGCGGGATGCTCTCGATCCGAGAAGCATTCAAAGGTAATTGGTAATGGGTAATTGGTAATTAAGAATTAACCTATTTGTTGGGCGAGTTCACCAAAATTTATATCATCAAATTCCCGAAGTGAAAAACCCACCTCCGCCCCAAGAATGAATCGAAATAATCTCAATTCTCAAGGTTGATGTAAATTATTTGCGGTGTGAGGGCGGGTTGATTAATATTTGGGATGTGAAGGAAAGATTGTTCGTGAACGCGCCCCCACGGAATTATATTAATAACCAATAACCACTAACAAATAACCACTAACAAATAACCACTAACAAATAACCACTCACCAATAACCAATTATTTAAGTATTGAGAGGTAAGCGAATGGTAAAAGTAGAACCAACGCCGACTTGACTGTTTACTGAAATATTGCCGCCCATCATAAAGCAAAAACGCTGGCTGATTGCTAGTCCCAAACCTGTACCGCCGTACTTGCGCGTGGTAGAAGCGTCTGCTTGGGTAAAGGGTTGGAAAATGTGCTGCAATTGGTCTTGATTCATCCCAATTCCTGTATCTGTACAATTAAAAACTAAAAATTCTTTAGAGGAGTTTGATTGGGCAGAATTTTCTGCCGTTTGTGAACGGTTTTCTGCTATTGCTTCGCTGTTGTTGCGGGCGCTTTCTCGGCTGGCGGTGAGGGTAATTGTACCGTTTTGAGTGAATTTGGCGGCATTGCTTAGCAAATTTAATAAAATCTGCCGCACTTTGGTAATGTCACCGTACATAGTGCCAAGATTGGTAATTTCCTGTAAGTTTAAAGTGTTATTATTTTTTTCGATTAGTGGGGTGGCGGTGTCGGCTACTTCTTCAATTAAGGCGGCAATGTCGAAGGTTTCTAAGTAGAGATCCATGCGGCCGGCTTCGATTTTAGAAATATCGAGAATGTCGTTAATTAGTGACAGCAAGTGTCGGCCGGATGTGCGGATTTTGTCTAAATCTGGGGTTATTTCGTCATAGCCCAATTCTTCGGTTTCTTCTTGCAGCATTTCGCTGTATCCGATGATGGCATTGAGGGGTGTTCGCAGTTCGTGGCTCATGTTTGCTAAAAATGCGCTTTTTGCGGTGGAGGCGGCTTCGGCTGCTTCTAGGGCGACTTGCAAGGCGTTTTCAAATACTTTGCGATCGCTAATATCCTCGACGCTGCCTTCGTAGTAGAGTACCTCACCGTCGGCGCTGCACACTGCGCGGGCGCTTTCAGAAATCCAAATTACGCTGCCGTCAACGCGGTAAACTTCTGACTCAAATCCTGATATTTGTCCGCATTCTTGCATCACTTGCATAAACTTCTGGCGCTGCTTAGGATTGACGTAAGCTTGCTGTCTGATGTTTGTGAGATTTGATGTCAATTCTTCGGGAGTTGCGTAGCCGTAGATGCGGGCTAAAGCTGGGTTGACGCTCAAGAATCGACCTTCTGGGGTTGTTTGAAAAATGCCTTCGACTGCGTTTTCAAAGATGCTGCGGTATTTTTGTTCTGCTTGACGCAGTGCGTTTTGTGTTCGATCGCGATCGCTAGCTTCGATCGCCAATGATACCAAATCTGCGAGGGAAGCAGCAAAATTTTGTTCTTCGATTGTCCAGTGGCGAACATTTCCCGCTTGTTCGATACAAATGACTCCGACTGTTTGTCCTCCCAGTCGCACCGGCGCATCTAAGGTTGAGGTGATGTTATTTTGTGCAAAGTAAGATGTCACTAATTCTTTGGTTCTGATATCTGACAGAGCGTTGTCGGCTGCGATCGTCCGGTATTCTTCCAAAGCTTTAAAATAAGCTGGATAGTCTGCGGCGGCGAGTTCGGCACCTTGGGAGTGCTGCTGGTTGCTGCACCAAAATTGGTCGAGACATTGCAGTTTCGATCGGCTCTCATCGTACAACCAAGCTCCTGCTCCTTCTGCATTTAAGGTACGAGCCGCAGCTTCGGTGATTTGCCTCAAAGCTACTTGCAAATCGCCTCGATACAGGGCTTTATTTCTGGCTAATTCTACCAAAACTGTATTTTGTTTGAACATTTGTTTTTGCCTCGTCCGCTGCAGGGATTCGGCTCGCTTGTTTTCGGTAATGTCGCGGGCCACCCAAATTACGGATGCTTCTGAGAGCGGCGAAATACTGGCGGCAAAACAAACTTCGCGGTTGTCAATGGTTAAATCGTACTCTATGCTGACAGTTTTCTGAGTATCTAAAGCTGCTCGGATGTGGTTTAAAAAGTAGTCGGCTGTAACTTGCGGAAACATTTCTTTGATTGTTTTGCCTACTAATTCTTCGGATGGTTTGTATAGGAGAGACATATTTGTGGGGGCGATTTTTAAGTAGCGGCCGGTGGAGTCCACAACTATAATTAATTCGTTCATGGCTGCAAACAAAGCCCGCAATTCTGCTTCGGTGGCTGCGAGTTCGGCAGTCCGCTCTGCTACTCGCTGTTCTAAACTCGAGTTGGTTTGTTCGAGGGCGACAAAAGACGATCGCAATTGTCTGGCCATCTGGTTGAAAGACTGAGCTAAAAGACTGAGTTCGTTGATGCCTTTGACTTCGACTTCGCCGTCTAATTCCGAGGATGTGAAGTCGGAGGATTCTGACATTTTTGTTAATGCTTTGGATGCTTCCAGCAGTCGGGTAATCGGTTGGACAACCCAGCGAGAGGTGAAGATTCCCAGGACGATCGCCACTATGAAGGCAAAAAAACACAATAAGATAGTTGTGCGAGTGTTGGCGTTAATTTGCTCCATAAAGTCTGCTTCCGGGATGACCACTACAATCAGCCAATCGAGGCCGCGGCCGTCTTGCAGGGGGGCAACTGTAACGAATTGATGTTTGCCGTCTATATCGAAGGAAAACTGTCCTTGGCTGTTAATTTGTCTAAAACTGCCAAATTGTTTTTGCAAGTATGTGGATGCCGATCGAATGAGCAAATTTTTGCTTTGTGTCGCCAACAGCCGTTTTTGTCCGTCTTTGGTGGTGACAAAGGGCAGTTCGTTTGTGGAACTGGCGACTATTTCCCCGCTGCGTTCGATCGCAAAAACTTGTCCCGACGGGCTAATTTTGATATTTTTGAGAAAATCGCTGATTTGAGAAAGAGTCAAGTCAATTGCCAGAACTCCCTGGAGGCTGCCCGTTTGGCTGTAGATGGGCATCACCGGCGTAATCCCCAGAACTGGCTGGGCTGTGAAGACGTAAATCGGAGACCAAGTGGCTTTTTCTGACTGTTTGGCAGTTGTGTACCAGGGTCTTGTACGGGGGTCGTAGGGGGAGGTTTTGATTAGCTCAGTGCGATTTCCCTGGCTGTCGAGGCGATAAATTTGGCGGTTGGGAGCGGTTGATTCGTCTCTGATGTATACTAAGTCTTCGGCTTCGCGTTTGAGCAATAGAAATCTCCCCTGTTCGTCGCCGTAGTAAATGGTTGTAGTTCGATCGCTCAGCTTAGTCTGGTTCCACAAATAGCGCTCTAAATTGGGGAAGTCTTCCGGGTTTAAGTTTCCCGAGGCGATCGCAGCAGTATTCATTTGCAGAAACAGGTGAGACACATCTCCAAAACTGCGGAAATTTTCTTTAGTCCTAGCTGCGACTTCCAAGCTCAACCTGGTAGCAAGGTTATTGACGGCTTTCTGGCTGTTGCGAAACGACAGCCATCCCGTTACGCCGACTGCTACGGAGATTTGTACCACCAGGGGTATCAACAAAACTAGGCTCAGTGACATCTTGGGCGAGCTTTTCATCAGACAACACTGCTCAGACTTTTCAATAACATCAATATTCTTGCACTTACCAGGTTTGCGTATCGTTTGTCGATTAAAAGATGCCCTAGATATTATGAATTATCAAGTTGCACACCAATAGTGAAGTGCCGTGGCCTGCCGCTCAAAACTTGGTTGAGCTTTCAATAGCTACTGTAAAAAATTATAATATTAATTGTGCCACTACCTGTGTGAATGCGCCGATCGCGATCGGGGACACGGTGTCCAAAAATCACACCCAATCAAAAATTATACAACAGCAGGCAAGCCTGGAACCCTTAATCGATCGGTTAGTCCCAATTATGATTTAACCTCAAACCTCAAATTGTCTGCAATCTAAAATTGTCTCATTTTCTCCGGGTGCCGAAGGCCAGCCTTGCCGCTGCTGAATAAAAAATTGATTCTAAATTTTTCTACCAAGCCATCACAAATATAAGTTATTTGACAATCCTCTGTTGAAAAATTTGCTATTAATAAAATAAGCGGGCCAAATCCCGATCGCGCCAAAAGAGGTTGAACAGTTGACAGTTGACAAACGGACGATCGCTTGCGCCCCGCTCCGCTACGACCTTTTAGCAAAAAAATACTTCTGGAGGATGACATGAACTATACATTTGAAATCCTGGGCGTATCTCCAACTTTATCATTTTTTAACCAGCAGCAGGAATTGCTGCAACAACAGCAACCGTCCGGTGTAGAATACTTGGGAAACCGGAAGTGTACCCTCGATTCCTTTGTGGCATCCGTAGAGATAATTTCTCCTTATCGCGGCTGGGATGTCGATCGAGTCGTAGACACCGTAATTAGTTTCTGGATGAACAACTCCGAGAGCATCCAGTATTGGAAGCACAGGCTGGAGGATGCCGGCAGCGAAAACTTGTTAGTCGCCAGAGTAGGCGATATCAAGTCTTTGCAAGCCGCATTTGAATCGCTGCTGGGCGAATAGGAAAATTGGTCATTAGTCATCAGTCATCAGTCATCAGTCATTAGTCATTAGTCATTAGTCATTAGTTGTTGGTTAGTGGTTAGTTGTTATTGGTTATTGGTTGGTTGTTATTGGTTCGTTGCCAGTTATTGGTTGCTAGTTATTGGTTGCTAGTTATTAGCGATCCCCCGATCGAACCTCCAACGTCATCAGGCAAAAGGAAGGGACTATACTAAATTACCAACTTCTATTGACAACTAACTACTAATAACCAACAACTAATAGCCAATAGCTAATAACCCACAACCAACAACGACAACCAATAACTAATAGCCAACTAATAGCCAACCAATAACCAATAACCAATAACCAATTCCCAATTCCCAATTCCCAAATATTATGTCTCGTTCAAAAGCGCTGCAATCTTATATTTTTGTCCGCTTGCTCCTGGCACCGCTAATGTTGTGGACAATCACCACAGCAGTATTTTTGCTGCTGCGAGCCACTCCGGGCGACCCCATAGATGCCATTCTCGGCTCGCGAGCTCCCGCAGCCGCCAAAGCAGCAATGCGAACCCAACTAGGCCTCGACGCTCCCCTGTGGCAGCAATATCTCAACTACATGAAAGACTTATTCAGTCTGAACCTGGGAACCTCCATCACCACTCGCGGACAAACCGTCTGGCAAATTATCGGAGACTATTTCCCGGCTACAGTAGAATTAGCAGTTTGTAGCATGGCTGTAGCTTTAATTGTCGGCATCAGTATCGGTTCCCTCGCAGCATCCCGCCCCAACACTATTTGGGATGCTGCAGGCCGTTTGTTTGGCATTATCACTTACTCGCTGCCGGCTTTTTGGGCCGGCATGGTTTTGCAGTTGATTTTTGCGGTTCAGTTGGGCTGGTTTCCTTTGGGAACCCGCTTTCCGGTGACATTTCCAGCCCCCCAAGGTTACACGGGACTGTACACAATTGACAGTCTGTTGAGCGCTAACCCCGGTCAATTTCTCACAAGTTTGCATTATTTGGCACTGCCGAGTTTGACGTTGGGCATTCTTTTGAGCGGCATTTTTGAGCGTATTGTGAGGGTGAATCTGAAGCAAACTTTGCAAGCAGATTATGTCGAAGCAGCCCGAGCTCGCGGCATTCCTGAATTGCAGATTTTGTGGGCTCACGCTCTGAAAAATGCGCTGATTCCGGTGATTACTGTCTTGGGATTGACTTTTGCTGCACTGTTGGGCGGTGCTATTTTAACTGAGGTTACTTTTTCTTGGCCGGGATTGGCAAATCGTCTTTACGAAGCGATTAGTTTGCGGGATTATCCAACTGTTCAAGGTATTGTGGTATTTTTTGCAGGGATTGTGGTAATTGCTAGCATTGCAATTGATGTTTTGAACGCTTATATTGACCCGCGAATTCGGTACTAAATAGTCAGTTGTTAGTTGTTAGTTGTTGGTTGTTGGTTGTTAGTTGTTAGTTGTCAGTTGTCAGTTGTCATACCAAATCCGGGTTTTGGAGATTCTTTATCAACCAGTCGGCCTTGGGGCCGACGAAAGTTTCTGTAGACGCGGTTTCAACCGCCGAATCATCTTTGTTTGACTTTCTGGCGGTTTCAACCGTCGAATCATCTTTGTTTGACTGGCGGTTGAAACCGCCGAATCATTTTTCTGCGTGGGCCAAATGTTGCAGCCAGGATTAGCTCGCGAAGAAGGTGCGATCGAAAAAATCGGCTTTTAGGCTCAGGACACTTTGCAATTTATCGGCAATACTAGAGCAAATAAAATGCAAAATTTGAGGAAACGCTGATGAAATTATTGCCAATAACAGTCGCTCTATCGGCTGCTTTGACCCCGATAATGGCTGAAGCTGCCTTTAGCGGTCCGATGCTGGGAGCAGCCGACTTTCCCAGAGCCTCAAACCCACGAGTAAACGTGCCGGTTTGCTTCATCGAAACCCCAAGCGGCACAACTTTTGATTTAGTGAGCTTGTGCGGCACTAACGTTGCCCCCCAAAACACTAATCCGGCTGTCGGCAACCCCGCCAATGCTCCTGCAAATAACCCCAGTGCAGGCAACCCGGCGGCCGCCCCCAACCCCAACAGCATCACCAGAGATGCTGCCGGCGCTCCGATAACTACCCCTGCTGGGACTGCAAATCCCAACAATCCCAACAATGTCAATCCGGGAACTGCGCCGAATACCGCTCCCAACAATGTCAATCCGGGAACTTCGCCCAATCTGACTCCGAACAATCTCAATCCGGGAACTGCGCCGAATACCGCTCCCAACAATATCAATCCGGGAACTTCGCCCAATCTGACTCCGAATCCCCCTCTGTCTCCCACAGGTGGAAATTCTGGCGACAGCAACGGCGGTTTAGTGCCCGATCGCAATCTCAATCTTCCGAGAGTGCCGCCGAGTTCCTTTGGCCCCGGAGGCGTTGCACCGACTAGAGATGCGATTGACGGCCCCCGTTAATCAGCCAAGGGTGAAACAGTTCCACAAAAACCAGGTTTCTCTCAAAGGTGCTCTTTTTTGGGCGATAGTTTGCCTTGGAGAAACCCCAAATATTTATGTGCCTGTGTAATATTGATG
>NZ_JADEXD010000145.1 GCF_015207285.1 Tychonema sp. LEGE 07203
CGCATACTGACAATAACAGCATTCGGCGGCACAAGTTCTATTTGTTCTACCGCCGCCGAACCTTCAATCATCCACACCACTTGCAGTCCTGCTGCTGTCAGGATGTCGCAAATCAGCATGGCCGTTTCTTCATCTTCTTCTACGAGGACGAGGCTGCCTCGCAAGGAGGAAGAGTGCAGCGGTAAAGATGAATTCGATTTTTGATATTTGAATTTTGTGGATTCATCTTTGCTGTTAGTTTGGATGGGTATAAAAACGGTAAAAGTAGAGCCGACATCAACTGTAGAGTTGACTTCGATCGCGCCGCCGTGAAGTTCTACTAACTGTTTGGTTAAAGCCAATCCCAGACCGGTGCCGCCGTATTCGCGGCGGTAGGGAGAATCCAACTGCTGGAATTTTTGAAACAAAAGCGATCGCTGATTTTCGGGAATTCCAATGCCAGTATCTTTGATTTGAAATACAGCGGTGCTACCTGCCGGTGCAGTACCGGGCTGCCGCACTTCCGGCGTGCGATTTTTATCTTCACTCACCCAAACTCGCAGGATGACTCGCCCGCCTTCGGGAGTAAATTTAATCGCATTTCCTAATAAATTGAAGAGAATTTGTTTCAAGCGGCGCGGGTCAGCGGTGAAGCGATCGCACTCTTGTTCGATCCGCTGTTCTTGAATTAATTCAACGCCTTTCTCCGCAGCTTTTTCTTTGAGGGCGTGCAGGCTCTGAGAAGCTAATTTAGAAAGTGAAAATTCACTAATTTTTAATACTGTTTTTCCTGCTTCTACCTGCGATAAATCTAAAATATCGTTAATTAATTCTAATAAGTGGTCGCCGCTGTCCCGGATAGTTTGCAGGTACTGCCGCTGTTTTTGCACCGGCACTTGTTTGGTGCCAACCTTGCCGTAAGACCACCGCAGCAGGGTGTCGGAAATGCCGATGACGCAGGTGAGGGGAGTCCGCAATTCGTGGCTCATAGCTGCCAAAAATTCGCTCTTGGCGAGGCTGGCAGACTGGGCGGCGACCAGTGCATCGCGCAGTTCTCGCGTGCGCTCTATGACGCGCTGTTCTGAGGTGCATTTTTGTTGCTGAACTTCTGCATAAAGTTCGGCTTGGTAAATGGCGATCGCCAAATGTTCTGCTATTTGCCGCAAAAATGTTATTTTGCTTTCTTCCCACTCCCGCACAGTACACTGGTGGGCAATTAGCAGCCCCCACAATTCGTCTTGAACTACGATCGGCACTAGCAACTTTGCCCGCACCTTCGCCCGCCGCATCAACTCTAAAAAACAAGGGTAGGAAGAGTAAGTTTTTTCGACATCCGCAACGCACAAAGCCAAACCTTTGCGATACTTTTCTCTGTCGATGACTCCATCGGGAAAACACTGCGCGCCTTCACTAAAATTTAGTACAGACGAGATAGCATCGCTGGCTAAAGCTTCGTAGGTGACGCGACCAAAATACAATAAAGCACCTAAATGTTTTTTGACTTCGCCAGATCCAGAAACTGCTGCACGTCTTTGTTTGCCCAACTCGCCATCGGGCGGTGCAGGCACTTTTTCAAATTGATAAATTAACAGGCGATCGACTTCCAAAAACTCTCGCACTCTCGAAACTGCTTTTGACAAAATTACAGGCAATTCCAAAGTCTGGCGGATTTGAGTTGTCACCTGATTCAAAAGTCGCTCTTGTGCGAGCTGTTGCTGCAAAGCATCTTCCACTGGCTGACAAAATGGAATGCAGGAAGTGGGAATTTGTGCGCGACCTACAGCTTCGGCAATCTCGTGCTGTAGCGTTTCGGGAGCGATCGGTTTTGGCGCAGAATTTTCCTGTATTTCTGTTCGATCCTGTAGGGGCTGGCGACTATTTTTGCTGGTATTTGTCGCGAGAATATCCAGCAAATTCATGGTAAATTCGCTTTGAATAACTGCCGAGTTGGGCTGTATATTTATTATTGCTTGTTTGAGGGCGGGAATGTCAATTTTCCTGCTGGTTGCCGGGGTTGTTTCGGCAATTTTTTCGGCAAGGGGAGAGAGGAAATTGGCGATCGCCCTTGGCTCGAAGGTCAACTCCACATTTAATTGCGAATAGAGATATTTTTCGCTGTGTTTGTGTTTGTTTGTTGCCAGATTATCTAATAGCTTGCCCCGCAGCAGCGCGCTAAACCGATCTGATATTACTGCTGCAAACCTTTCCGACGAGTTGTCCGGATTTTCAGCATCCGCGATCGCATCGTCGGCCAGCCAAATCGCCCCAGGGAGTTCAGCCATTTGCTGTAACAACTGGTAAGCAGCCTCAAAGGTTGCTAGCGGCAAAGTTCGATTTAAGCTTTTTGGTTTCAATCTAGGTATTTTTCCGGTTGTTTTAAAGAACACAAGATCGAGGCCGATGTTTTAGGGACGAAACCGGGGCGCAGCAGGCGCGAGCGCTCCTAAAGACTTGAGATGAAAGTAATCAGAAGGCAGGCTCTCGTCAGGCCCGCGAGTGGGACAGGACATTTCTCCCTACAGTTGTGATTACTTTAAACAATCTTATTCCAGTATAATATCAATATATAATTTGTTAACTTCTACTTAACACTATTCGGGTAAATGAGCAATCCAACTCAACTCACCCCCGATTTCACGATCGGACATCTGCCGTCTCACCACTTCCAAGTGAGTGCTGCAACTCCAGGACAGGTAGTGGCTGAAAAATTCGAGCAAGAACCAGACCTGCCGGGAGTCATTATCACTCACGAATCACAGGTGTTGGGCATGATTTCTCGCGTCAAATTTCGAGAGCAAATGATTCTTCCCGACCGCGCAGAATTTTACGGGAAGCACCCGATTCGCTCCTTGTTAGATTTTATCAGAATTCCGCCTTTAATGATGGAGGAAAACTGGAAAATTGACGATGCCGTGCAAGCCTCTCTCAACAGACAGAAAGACTTGATATATGAACCAATTATTGTGGTAATGGAAAACCACAGCCTCCGCCTTTTGGACGTTCAAACTCTAGTAATCGCCCAAGCTAAAAATTTATCGCAAGCTTACAAAATTATTCAAAAATACCGCATAGAAAGACAAAAACATCTGGCGATAATTCAAAAAGAACAGCAAAAACTTCGCGAATGCCACGAACTTTTAGAATCCCAAGTTATTCAAGCAGAAAAAACGCAGAACACTCCGAGTTTCCAGGAAGTGGCAATCGTCAAACAAGCCGAACAAATTGCTGAAATGAATCAGCGTTTTGTGAGGATTGCAAAGCTGATTTCCTCCGAAGGTCGCCAAGCATTTCAAGCTACTTTTCAAGGTGCTAATTCTATTTGCAACAATACAGATAAAATTTTGGGGGTTGGCAAAGCAATAGCTAACGATTTAGAAACTGTTAACCGCACTTCTCGAACTATCCGGGAGGCGATCGAACAAGTCAGGCATTTAGCAGTACAGGTGGCTGTAGTTACCAATCAAATGGGAAGCCAGCCCAGCGGCCTGAGCCAAGTGAGTCTGGAAATTGGCAGGCTGGCAAGTAAAACTTTTGAATTGGGGACTCAAATGGAGCAAATTGCCAGTCGGTTCAAACTGAGGGTTCACGAGCTCACAGAGGCTGCAAGAGCGGGTGCTAATGTGGCTAAATCAGTGACCATCAAGATCGATCGCGCGGAAATGGCGCTGTTAGAGTTGGAGGAATTAATATCGGAGAAAGATTTCAACTCACTTCCACTGGGAGTCCAAAAAAGTGTTAGTGCCCATTCTTTAGTTAAAGACATAGAACACGCAGAAGTGGCGGTTTCTGAGTTGGAGGATATAGTTAAACAGCAAAATTCATCGCAATATCTGATCGAAAAGATTCAGCAGGCGCTGAAGTCCAAAAAACCATGAAATTCCAGCGTCAATCTGATTAAAAAGCTGGATATAGCATTTCGAGTTCTCATAGGAGGTGCCGCCCTTCGGCATGGGGCATAGGGCATAGGGCATAGGGCATAGGACATAGGGCTTGAGAACTGCTATAGATAAATAAGAAAGATAAAAATAATGATTTACTGTTTCACTATTTTAATAACGCTATTTATTTTACTGAAGCTAGTAAAAATTAAACATTTAGCGATCGCGCTGAGCCTAGAAACCGGGTTTTTGCGGTTGTCGCCGGCAAGGCGCATTCAAGGGGAAAATCCGGTTTATCGCCCCGGAGTCCAACCAAAAAGCGGGCTGCAATCAGGTATTTTCGTCGCTCTTTCCCCGGTTTTTGCTCGCCCCAGCGTTATTGCTGCTAAATTAGAGTTGAAAAAGGCTATGTAAATCCGAGATGCCGATAAAAGATATTACAAAAATCGGTTAATTAACAGGTGATCATTATGAAAATTCTGCTAGTAGAAGACGATACGATCGCAGTCAATTTGCTGACTCAAGTGCTGAGTTCTCACAATTATAATGTGAATGCGGCAGCCGACGGCGAAACAGCCTTGCAGTTGGCAGAGACCTACGATTACGACTTGATTGTTTTGGATGTGCTGATTCCTAAACTAGACGGCATTAGTTTGTGTCGGAAATTGCGATCGTCCGGCTGCAAAATGCCAATTTTACTGCTGACAGCCCTAGACAGCAGCAGCAATTTAGTCGAAGGTTTAGAAGCCGGTGCAGACGATTATGTGGTCAAACCCTTCAATCTCGAAGAATTAATTGCTCGAATTCGAGCTTTGCTGCGCCGGGGCAAGGCAAGTTTGTCGAGTACAATTTTGACTTGGGAAAAACTGCAAGTCAACCCGGACACTACGGAAGTTACTTATGCTGAAAAAGTGCTGCATTTGACTCCCAAAGAGTACAATCTGCTGGAACTTTTCCTGAGAAATCCCCGGCGCATTTTCAGCCGCAGCGCCATTCTCGATCGCATTTGGTCGGCGGGCGAATTTCCTCAAGAAGAAGCCGTTACCGCTCACATCAAGGGGTTGCGGCACAAACTGAAAGGAGCCGGGATGACTGTAGATTTAGTCGAAACCGTGTACGGATTGGGCTACCGGCTCAAAAGTCTGCCGGAGGATATTGAGAACCCAAAAGCGGCGCGGGAAACGGCAGAAACTGCTAAAAGTCAAGAGAGTTTATCTGCTGAATCCAGCGCACCGGGCCAGGAATTAAACAATGAAGAGCGCCGCCTCAAAGTCTTGAATGTAGTTGCAGAAATTCGGGGCAAGTTAAAAGCTAATTTTCTAGAAAAGGTGGCGGTATTCGATCGCGCTACCGCTCAAATCAAAACCGGAACCCTAGAGGGCGAACTGCGACAGGAAGCTCAGGCGGAAGCTCACAAATTAGTCGGTTCTTTGGGAACTCTAGGCCTGCCGAAAGGTTCGGAAGCGGCGCGCAATATCGAACATTTGCTCGATGCTGAAAACGTCTTGAAACCGGGGAATGCTCAGAAGATTGAGGAATTTCTGCATTTGCTCAAACAGATATTCGATCGCCCGCCGGAACCTGAAAGCGATTTGTTTACTGCGGTTGCCCAGCAGCGCCGAATGCTGATCGTTGATGATGATAATCTTCAGAGCGAGCAACTGAAAATAGCAGCCTCCGGTTCCGGATTCGAGATAGAAGTCGCCAACTCTCCGCAAGCGGCAAGAAGTGCGATTTATCAACAGCCTCCCGACGCGATTTTGCTGGATTTGACTTTTTCTAAAGTTCAAGAAAACGGAATTACTCTACTAGCTGAGATCCGCAGTGAAAAGCCAGATATTCCGGTGATGGTTTTTAGCGCGAACAATCAATTGAGCGATCGAATTGAAGTTGCTCGTTTGGGAGCTTCCGGCTTTTTGCACAAATCGATCCCCCCAGCAGATATACTCAAAGCAGTCAATCAGGTTCTAGACCAGACAGACTGTGCCGAAGCTAAAGTTATGGTGGTAGACGATGACGTGCATCTATTGGCTGCACTGAAAATGATTTTGCAACCTTGGGGTTTTCAAGTAACAACATTGGATGAACCAGAAAAATTCTGGGAGGTACTCGAAACCATTTGTCCCGATTTGCTAATTTTAGATGTGCAGATGCCCGGTTATAGCGGTATCGAGCTGTGTTTGGCGGTGCGGAACGATTTGCGCTGGAGCAAGCTCCCCATCCTGTTTTTGACGGCTCACTCCGAGTCGGAAATAGTGCGCCAAATGTTTGTCGCAGGTGCTGACGACTACGTTAACAAGCCGATCGTGGAACCGGAATTGATTGCTCGCATCCTGAATCGTTTGGAGCGGATTCAACTCAGGCACAGACTGGCTCAGACACAGCGCTAATCCCATTTGAGATTGGAAATTTGAGATGGGAAATTTGGGAATAATGACTGAGGATACTCAAGGTTTCGATATTGCCTGCGGTTGCATTCTTTTTTTTAACTGGTATAACTAGGAGGAAGTATGCAGTGCGTGTCCGAAACTACTCAGGAATCCTCAGTCAAGAGTTGGGATTGTTTGGCTGTACAATTAGGATGCGATCGCGCCGATAGATATTTGACCGACAGGGAAAAACACAGGCTAATTTAAAAAAGTATTTACAACAACACGAAAGCAATGGTATTACCATCAGAAACAGGTTTTCTCAATGACAGCGACTGCGAATTAATTTACGCACCGGCTTCCATTCAACCTCACGGCATCTTGTTGGTGCTGGAATCTCCGGTGTTGAAAATTTTGCAAGTTAGCAACAATATTTTTGAGGCTTTAAGCATTTACCCAGAAGCACTTTTGGGCAAATTTTTACAGGAATTTGTTGAAAGCGAGGAAATTGAGGCAATTGAAAAAGCTTTAGTGGAAAACTGCGATCGACCTCATCACATTAGATTGTCATTCACAAGTCAAAATCGCAAGTTTGTTTTTGAGGGAACGCTGCACCGCTCGAGTTCAATATTAATTGTGGAATTAGAGCCGGTTGTGGAGCTAAAAGCTAGCAATTATTTCACTCCTGATGATTTGGTTCTAGAGCCGATCGACAAAATCCACAATACACCAAACCTGCAAATGCTGTGTCAGACAGCAGTTGAAGAAGTGCGGAGGGCGATCGGCTTCGATCGGGCGATCGTCTATCAATTTGATGCCACCGGTGCCGGGAAAGTCGTAGCCGAAGACAAAATAGAAAGTTTGGCTCCTTTATTGGGACTGCACTATCCAGCTACCGATATTCCCCCGCAGGCAAGAATCCTGTTCAGCATGAATTTAATTCGGTTTATTCCCGACCTTCACTATCAGCCCGTACAACTAATTCCTCACAACAATCCGCTGACCGGTCGCCCCCTGGATCTGAGCTGCTCCTGGTTGAGAACAGTTTCCCCTTGCCACGTTCAATATCTCAAAAATATGAACGTGGGCGCTAGCATGACAGTGACATTAATGAAAGACCGAAAACTCTGGGGATTGCTCGCTTGTCACCACCAAACACCAAAGTATGTCAACTACAAAACAAGAACTGCTTGCGAATTGCTAGCCAAGTTTTTGAATCTAGAACTCAACTACAAACAAGATAGCGAAGACCGGGAATATGCAAGTTATTTAAAACAAATCTCCCATAAATTAATCGCGGAAATTTCTGAAAAGAACTGCTTTGTAGAAGGTTTGCTTAAATACCGAGATGAATTTCTGGCATTGGTGGGCGCTAGTGGTGGAGCTGTGTGTGCCAATCAAAATACAATCGCGATCGGCACTGCCCCAGAATTGGCAGAAATCGAAAAGTTAATTGATTGGATAAAAACTCAAAAAAATAATGATGTTTTTGAGACAGATTGTCTTTCAAAACTGTATCCGCCCGCCGATAAGTTTAAAGAATTAGCTAGCGGTTTGCTGGTGCTGGTTTTGTCCGAGATGGAAAATTCTTACATTTTGTGGTTCCGTCCCGAAGCCATTCAAACTGTCAACTGGGCAGGTCAACCAGACTGGCCAATTAAATTTAAGCCGGATGGCAGCCCGTTGATGTCTCCTCGCACTTCCTTTGATTTGTGGCAAGAAACTGTGAGGTTAAAATCTTTGCCTTGGCAGCAGTGCGAAATTGAAATTGCGCGAGAACTGCGAGTGGCGATTGCTAGTATGCAGTTGCGGAAAATCAATCAACAGCTAAACTTAGCTTTGTCGGCTACCAAAATTGGATTTTGGGACTGGGACGTGCAGAACAATCGCATTGTTTGGTCGAGGGAACACGAAGAGTTGTTCGGGTTGGCCCCTGGAACTTTTGCGGGAGATTATCAAAGTTTTGTAGCCTGCATTTGCCCAGAAGATTTAAAAAGTGTGGAGAATGCTGTGAATCAGGCCCTCGTCGAGCGATCGGATTTTTGTCACGAACACCGGGTGATTTGGCCCGACGGCAGCATTCACTGGATTGAGGGGAAAGGTAAGTTTTTTTACAGCGAAACGGGCGAAGCAGTGCGGATGGTGGGGACTGTTAGAGAAATTACCGATCGCAAAGCTGGAGAATTACAGTTGCGCCTGTTGGAATCAGCAGTCATCACGACTAACGACGCGGTGTTAATTACCGAAGCTGAACCGATTCGCGAACCGGGCCCGCGAATTGTTTATGTCAACCCAGCTTTCACGCGGATGACTGGCTATACGCTAGAAGAAGTTTTGGGCAAAACGCCGCGCATCTTGCAAGGAGAAAAAACAGATAGGGCAAGTCTCGATCGGATTCGGAGAGCTTTGGAAACCTGGCAGCCGGTGCGGGTTGACTCGATCAATTACCGCAAAGACGGGACGGAATTTTGGGTAGAATTGAGCATTGTGCCGATCGCAGGCGAAAAAGGTGGGTTTACCCATTGGGTTGCCGTGCAGCGCGATATTAGCGATCGAAAACTTGCTGAAGCCACCCTCCAACAGCTCAACGAACGGTTAGAAATGCGAGTTTTGCAGCGAACCAGAGAACTAGAATTTTCTCAAGCAGAACTCCGGGAAAGCGAAGCTTTATTTCGCTCTTTGAGCGAGAGTTCCCCCGTGGGCATTTTCAAAATCGATGCTGTGGGGAAATGTACCTATACAAATCCGCGCTGTCAAGCAATTGGCGGCTTCGCCGCAGCAGAAGCTTTAGGAAACGGCTGGATGCGGTTTGTTCACCCGGAAGACATTAAACTAATTCGGTCTAAATGGTCGGAATCGCGATCGCTAGACGGGGACTTTTCCTGCGAATTTCGCCACATCCAGCCAGACGGAACAATCAGGTTTTGTCGGCTAAAAACAGCTCCGATTTTTTCCGACCGAGGTCAACTAATCGGTCACGTCGGCACAGTCACAGATATCACAGAAAGTCGGGCAATTGAAAAAATGAAAAATGAGTTTATTTCGATTGTCAGTCACGAACTGCGAACGCCGCTCACTTCAATTCACGGTTCCTTAGGTTTGCTGGCAGCTGGGGTGCTCAAAGATCGACCGGAAACTGCCGAAAAGATGTTAGAAATCGCCTCTGGCCAGACGGAACGGTTAGTGCGTTTGGTCAACGATATTCTCGATTTAGAGCGGCTAGAATCGAGCCAAATTACGATCGTCAAGCAGTGGTGCGACGCGCAGGTTTTGATGCGGAAGTCTGCGGAAGCTGTACTGTCTGTGGCTGCTAAAAATCACATTAATTTGTCGGTTTTGCCCTCTTCTGCACAAGTTTGGGCTGACCCGGACAGGATCGTTCAAATGCTGATAAATTTGTTGAGCAATGCGATTAAATTTTCGGCTCCGGGGTGTACAGTAACTGTCAGGGTTGAAGATTTGGGCGATTCCCTACGGGATAGCTACGCTTCACGGGTTTTATTTGAAGTTAAAGATCGGGGGCGGGGGATTCCTGCTGATAAACTAGAAACTATCTTTGGACGGTTTCAACAGGTGGATGCTTCTGACTCCCGCCAAAAAGGAGGTACGGGTTTGGGTTTGGCTATCTGTCGCAGCATTGTGCAGCAGCACGGCGGCAGAATTTGGGTAGAAAGTGTTGTCTCTGAAGGTAGCAGTTTCTATTTCACCCTACCTGCACCGTTTGAAGGCGAAGGGGGAAGTTTAAGCCAGCGGTTGGGAAATGTCGGCTGAAATTGGTTAAAATGCGATCGCACCTCGGAGTCGGCGGTTGCAACCGCGTCCTGACGATCTCCAAATCAGGTCGATCGCGGTCAATCTTTTGCTAAAATCTGGCAATTATCAGAAAATTGGGTTTCTGCGTCCAAGAAAGTCCTAGTTGGGAGCATCTCTGTCGGAAAGCAGCCCAGCCCAAAATTGGAGTTTTGAGGCAGAAGGCGGGAGGCAGTTCGGCTTGAGGAAAGAGGAAAAAGGAAGGAGCCAGAAGAAGTGTTTTTACAAATATGAGATGCTCCCTCCTAGTTTGGCTATTTTCAGAATTTCCTCATTTTTGTGATTTAGCTTTGAGATCGGGCGATATCGTTTCCGGTTGCACCGTCAGGTGATAAATTAGGTAGAAATTCATCAATTCCCCGTCCTAGTTGCCACAAAAGATCGGTGAAATTTTCAGTTGTTCGAGCAACGCCTCAACAGTCAACAGTCAACCGTCAACCGTCAACAATTCCCCAGGAGTGCAACCGGAATTGATATGATTGGTGACTTCAAATCCAGATTCCCCTGAAATTCCACAGATAACCTCGGGGAGTCGGGGTTTTTTGTGGCGCATAAAGTCGATCGCCAGCAACTACAGTATTTATAGGCCCAACAACTAATCGTAAATTACCGAGACTTGTCTGGCTCGATCGGGCTTTTTAACCAAGAATCTAGAATGCAGCGAAGTTTTTGGGTAAAAAAACCCAGTTTCTGCCTAGGAGCATCTCATATTTGCAAAAAACTTCTTCTGGCTCCTTGTTTCTTCCTTTTTCCTGCTGCCGAGTGCCTCAAAACTCCAATCTCTAGCTTGGCCCTAAAGGTGAGACGATCCCTTCTGCCTAAGTGCTGTAATGCCCGCTCCGGCAAAAGCATATTCATCAAAAAAAAATGATTGTCTTCAGAATTTCCTCAGATTTTTTAGATATTGTTTGTTCTAGGTTGTTCGGTTAAAGGTCGCACTTTCAGCAGCATCCCGCTGCAGCAGAACAAACCTGTTGTCAGGGGGGTTAGCCTGTGTGGCGGTACTTTCGATTAACTGCCGCGACAGCACAATCAACCTAAATAAGTCAGGAGTTGGGCCCGGCAAAATGCCCCGCGCCAAGTCTGAGTAAGTTTTTTAAAGATTCGTTGGAGATTTGTCAAATGTCCGATCGGCTATCTTATCAAGGTAACAGCCAGCTTCTGTGCTATGGGAGCAAATGTTACCAACCAAATTCAAGTGGTTCGGATTGAGAACATTGCTAATTGGTATTTTGAAAGAGTGGTGTTTCCGGAACAGCGACTGATGTTTGAAGCTGCGACAGAAGCAGTCTTAGAAATTCACACTGGCACTGTGGCAAGTGCTATTTTATCCGACAAGATTCCGTGCTACGTGCTGCGGGTGATAGAAGAGGTAAGTTGCGAGTTCGATCTGGTTCCCCAAAAAAAAGTGCGGTATTAGCTTGCTAAATTTTAGGATAAATCAGAGCGACTCGACTGGCGCAACAAAGACATTAGTTAAGTAGTATTTGGGACGGGAAAAATGCAGAAAAATCTTGTGAATATTACCTTGGCTTTAGTCACAGAGGAAGTAGAAATTATCTTGGGGTATTATCCCAAATATCCGTACCAAGAAGCTTTTTCGCCCTGGGGCTTGCGGCAGGATTTGATTGCTTACGTGCTCAGCCGAGTTCCTAATAAATATATGGCGATCGAATCCGGTGAGTCTCTCAACCAAAAAGTACAGATTCGCTGTTCTTCAGAGCAGTTGCTGCACATAGAAAATTTGATTCATACTGGAATTCGCGACGTGCTGCACAGCTATCAGAAGATAGATTGCGGCGTTTGGGAACAAGTAAAATCCCCTGAGAGAGTTGCTAGTTGGTTTGGATAGTTTGCTGTCAATCAGGGAGATGCCGATCGGCTCGGCACTCTCGTCGGTTGGGCGATCGAGCTAGAATTGTCTAAAGCTCGATCGCGATTAATATCGTGGACGGTTGCATCGGAATAATAAAATCGAGTCAACAGTTAACGCTCAACCGTTCAGTTTTTCGAGCTGCCCGTCAACAGTCAACAGTCAACAGTCAACAGTCAACAGTCAACAGTCAACAGTTAACAGTTAACAGTTAACAGTCAACAGTTAACAGTCAACAATTCCGGTATGAGTGCAACCGGAATTGACATAACACTTTTGGTAATCACCGCAGCCTTCGCAGGGGCCATTGGGGTTGACAGCACAGCGGAGAATTTCCGATCGAGCGTTAAAGCGGCAGCTAGCATCTCCGACAACCCAGATGTCGCTGACAAATGTTCTTTCCGTCGGCGGCGCGACAGACTGCACGTACAGGGCGATTTTTTGCAGTTGGTAGCGGCCGGATTTGAGTTGATAGCGGTGGTGCCGTTCCAAAACAGCATAGGTTTGTTCCTCGAAATCTAGATAGTTTCCCGGTTGCGGCGTCCAATCCAGCCGAATGCTGCCTAAGGATTGGCGGGGGTGAGAGAGAATCACTTCTACTGGTAAAGTATTTTGTTCCATGTGGCGGTGTGGCAAGCTAGTATACGCTGATGGTATCGCACTCACAGGTTCGATCGAGATCCGGTGCAGATTCTGAACGGGTTTTAAGGGTTTGCGGGAGTTGTGGTGCTTGGGATTTGCATTCAGGACTTCAGTCCTCTGATGTTGACGAGGACTCAAGTCCGAACAATCGAACCCGTGCCTGATTTTGTGCTATCAAAATCCCCAAAAATATGTCATTCCTTCCATGATTCCCCAAGCGCAACCAGCAGCAGCTAAATAATGATTTTTGCCGCCGCATTCGCGATGCCATGCTAAGAGTTCGGACATAGCGTTAGCGACGATTACTCCCCGAACATCTTGTTCAAACATACTGATATCGTTGCCAGAATCGCCGCAGACTAATGTTAACTCTGATGGAATTTGCAGGCGCTTTTGCAAATAAGTCAGGGCATTACCTTTATTGCTAGTTTTCGGTAAAATATCTACATCGCGATTGCTGCTAAAAATGATTTGACCTGCGAGTCCCGATGCTGTTAAAGTTTGCTGCAACTCCTGAATAATCGAGTTATTTTCTGCTGATGGTTCCAGACAATAACTGATTTTCCAAGGATTTTGTGTTTGTGGGGGTTGGGGTTTGAGCTTCTTAAACTGCTGAGCTAAAGAGGCGATCGCTATTTTATCCCAGTCTTGAGAAAGATATTCGGCCCAATCTAAATCCTGGGTTCCGTCTTGATAAATTTCGCTACCTACACCTGCAATCAAATAGTCCGGTGCTAGCAGTTGTTTTTGGGCAATTAATTCGCAAGTTGAAGCCTGAGAACGCCCGGTAGCGTAAACCAAACAAATTTGCGATCGCATTGATTGCAAGCGCTGGTTAAAAACTTGAGTTGCTTCGTCATCTCCGACTAGGGTGTTGTCTAAATCTGTAACTAACAAAAACTTCATTGTGGGAATTAATCAATAGTAATCAGTGATTAGCGAGCGATTGCTTCCTCAAATAATTTTAACTATTTATAAGAATTTGTTAAACAAAATACATTTATAAGCAATCCGATGGTTTAAGATTGGCCAAATTTAATTTTCAACAAGTGGTGTGAGTGTTTTGGTGAATAATTCAACCTCCGTTAAAGCTTTTTGGCTGTATTTCTTGATTTCTGGTGCGTCGGTGCCTTTGGGATCGATCTCCGCCATAGCTCAAGTTCAGGATAGCTCAACTCCAGAAGTTGCGCTAGAGGCGAGTGCTGTCCCGGAGGCTACCGCAGATGCAGCGCTGGCTGCTGTGTCTATTGAAATGCCTCAGTTAGCAGAGACTAACTCAACAGTCGATCGTACTTTACCCGAAACAGATGCAGCAACGGTCGATCGTACTTTACCCGAAACAGATGCAGCAACGGTCGATCGTACTTTACCCCAAACAGATACAGATGCAGCAACGGTCGATCGTACTTTACCCCAAACAGATACAGATGCAGCAACGGTCGATCGTACTTTACCCCAAACAGATACAGATGGAGCATGGGTGAATCGCGCAGCAACCGCCCCACAAATAACGCAGGCAATTCGCCAATTACCCCCACAAGAGTTAGAAATTGCCAACACTCCTGCACCTCAAAATGTTGCTGAAGCCCGAAAAATTGCCGATATCAGCAGCCATAGCAGCACCGCTGAAGACCTCAGCATACAAGAAGACGCAGCACAAGTCACCTCTGTTTCCCAACTCTCCGACGTGCGCCCGACAGACTGGGCATTTCAAGCCCTGCAATCTCTCGTAGAAAGATACGGCTGCATTGCCGGATATCCCGACGGCACATTCCGAGGCAATCGGGCAATGACTCGCTACGAATTTGCCGCCGGATTAAACGCTTGCTTGGATCGAATTACCAAACAAATTAGCGGTTCCACTGGTAATTTAGTCAGCCGAGAAGATTTAGCATCTCTGCAAAGATTGCAAGAACAATTTGCAGCAGAGTTAGCTACATTGCGCGGTCGAGTAGATGCTTTAGAAGCTCGCACTTCTGAATTGGAAGCCAACCAATTTTCAACTACCACTAAACTTAACGCCTTTGCTTGGTTTAACCTGACTGGAGCTTTTGCTGGCGAGCGAGTTCGAGTTGAAGCAACAAATGGAAAAGCTGCTTCCTTAGATCGAGTAGCCGGACGCGATCCAGTTACTAACAGACCGATAGTGCAGAAAGTTGACGATCCAGAAATCACTTTCAGCCAGTTAGTTTGGTTGACCCTCACTACTTCTTTTACAGGCAAAGACCAATTAATTACACAGCTAGCTGTAGGTAACGGAAATTCACCAGCCAATCAGTATACTTCTGTGGGTTTGTTCAATACCTTTGGCACTCCTTTTCTCGACCAAACTGCTGGAGTGAATCCCAATGAAGTTATCCTGCGGGAACTTTCTTATCGGTTCCCGGTTAGCAACAGCTTGCAAGTAGTAATCGGCCCGAGAATTAATTTCTACCGCTACTTTGACAACAATAACTTTAACTTTTTCGTAGACGGTGCGAGCAGCTTTAATTCTAACAACAGCACTTTGTTAACTGCTACCAAACGCGGTGCGGGTGCTTTGGTTTTGTGGGATATCAGCCGCCAATTGAAACTGCGTTTGGGCTATTTGGGCGAGAGTATGGAATTTTTGCCCAGTTCGGTATTTAACTCCGCTTCCAATCCGTCTCAAGGCTTGTTTGGCGGGACGAATACGAGTACCGCCGAACTAACATTCAGTCCTAGCAATCGGGCGAATTTGCGGTTTCTGTACAGCCGTTCCAACATCCAGCAAATTGGCGGGTTAATTGGAGCGCCTAATGGCAGGCCGATTAACGGTTTAGCAGATGACGGTTTCGGCGGCCGTCTCGGCAATGCTACTGCGAATACTTTTAGCTTTAATTTCGATTGGTCGGTGAGCCGCCGTTTCGGTCTTTTCGGTCGCTACGGCTACGCCGAAACTAATATATTTCCCAAGACTAACCGACCCGACGGCAAGATCGAAACTCAATCTTATCAGTTAGGATTTGCACTTTCCGATTTCTTGAAAAAAGGAGCTCAGTTTACGCTGTCATTTTTAGTACCTTTTGACGTTACTGGCGGTCGGAGGTTTCTGGTTTCGGGCGGGGGAAATGGTGGCAAGCAGTACGAAATTGAGGCTACTTATTATTTGCCTCTCACCGACCATATTTCGATTGTACCTGCATTTTATGCGATCGGCAATGCCAATAATTTCGACAACAACCCGACAATTTTTGTGGGGAATTTGCGGACGCAGTTTAGTTTTTAACTCAATTAGGACTTTCTTGAACCTAATTGTATTTTTCAGTTGAGTCAGGTACACATTGTCTATCAATTGCCATCTGCGGTGAGACATTTTCTTTTTTTGACCGCAGATACAGGCAGATTAACACAGATTAACGCAGATGAATTATAGCGATTTTGTTGACGGCTGACTGTTGACTGTTGAGTAATGACTAATGACTAATGACTGTTGTGCATCTGCGTTAATCAGCGTCTATCAATTGCCATCTGCGGTGAGACATTTTCTTTTTTTGACCGCAGATACAGGCAGATTAACACAGATTAACGCAGATGAATTATAGCGATTTTGTTGACGGCTGACTGTTGACTGTTGAGTAATGACTAATGACTAATGACTGTTGTGCATCTGCGTTAATCAGCGTCTATCAATT
>NZ_JADEXD010000318.1 GCF_015207285.1 Tychonema sp. LEGE 07203
CTACTAAGTTAAGCCGCACTCGCGAAGACAAAGACTCGCACATCTCCGATAGCATCAAACAGGGCATTACTCGCACCAATCCCGTGCTCCGCGACATCTGGCGGCACGAAGCAGAAGTCCCCAATTTAAGACCCGGTGTTCGGATTCCTTATTCAGTCACCAGCCACAGAAAAGACGGCACATCTGTCAGCAGCAAAGTTTTTACACTTTCTCCGATACCAGCAGCAGGAATTGGGCTAAAAATTCTCCTCACTTCTGACCATCAATTGATGCCGATGACAGCGGCAAATCTCCAGAAAGTTGCAGAAACAATTGACAAAATTGATGCGGTTTTCATGGCTGGGAATTTAATTAATATAGCCGATCGCGCTTCCGAATGGTTCGACGATTACCGAGGTCGCGCCTTTTTCCCCGCTTTGCAAGGCCGCGCCTTCTCGGAACTCGACAAAAACGGCATCAAAACAGTGTACAGCGGCGGCGAGCTGATCCAACACGCGCCTTTATTTCCGGCGATTGGGAACCATGAAATTATGGGGAGGTTTTCAACTACCAGCACCCTCAACGACCAGTTTAACGATGCTTTCCCCCGCGCTGCTGCAGAAAAAATATATCCATACCTCACTCAAAAATATGCAGTCAAAAATCGAGATATTTTGTTGAAAAACAATACTTTTAACAGCGATACATACAACGAACTTTTTAGCTTTCCCGCTGAAAAAAATTATTATGCTTTGACTTTTGGAGACGTGCGGTTAGTGACTTTGTATGTTACGAATATCTGGCGGACTCCGAATTTAGATCCGGCTGCCAGAGGCAAGTACCGGGAACGGGACGAAGATTTAGACCGCCCTGAAAAATGGGGATACGGACAGCATATTTTCGAGCCAATTGTCAAGGGTAGCGCTCAATATAATTGGCTGGAACAAGAGTTAAAAAGTGCAGAATTCCAGCAGGCAAAATATAAAGTTGTGATGTTTCACCACCCGCCGCATTCTCTGGGCGACAATATTGTACCCGCTTATACTGACCCCGTGCAAATAGTCGATCGCACTTCCGATGGCGAGATTAAAATGGTGCGTTACGAGTATCCCAAACAACAAGATTATCTGATTCGAGATGTAGTGCCGCTGCTAGAAACAGCGGGCGTGCAGTTAGTTTTTTACGGACATTCCCATTTGTGGAATCGGTTTGTTAGTTCCAGCGGAATGCACTTTTTAGAGACTTCTAATGTAGGCAACAGTTACGGGGCTTTCACGGGGGAAAAGCGCCGGTTTGTGCCGCCAGGATATCGGGAAGATTACAGCGCTATTGGAGATCCCAACGGATTGGAACCTGTGGTGCCGACTGTGGCCCCACTGCTGGGAAAAGATGGGCTGCCGCTGCCGTATATTGAAAGCAACGATATTACGGCTTTTAGTATTTTTGAGACGGAGAACGGTACGGTTAGCAGCTATTATTTTGATACGCGCAAACCAAAGTCGAAAGTGGTGAAGTTTGATGAGTTTCAGTTGCAAATTCCCTAATCGGCAATCGGTAATTGGTAATCGGTAATGCGTCATAAATCATAGAAAGCTCGGCGGTTAAAACCAGGTTTACACAAACTATGTCGGCCCCAAGGCCGACTGGTTTATAAAGAATCTCCCAAAACCTGATTTTGTATTCCAAATCCTGCAATTACCTATAGAACCCATTTGACATCTTTGAGTTTTTGGTTGGGTGACGAGAAATATAGACAGAAACCCGGTTTCTGAGATTTACGCAGGCGAGAAACCGGGTTTCTTGGAGTTTTTGGTTGGGTGACGAGAAATACAGACAGAAACCCGGTTTCTGAGATTTACCCAGGCGAGAAACCGGGTTTCTTGGAGTTTTTGGTTGGGTGACGAGAAATACAGACAGAAACCCGGTTTCTGAGATTTACGCAGAATAGATATCAAATGGGTTCTATAGCGGTTCTCAATCGTTGTGAGGTATGCCCAGTTTGGCCTTCTTCCCCATCCCTCCGCTTCGCTCCGCCCAGTTTGGCCTTCTTCCCCATGCCCCATGCC
>NZ_JADEXD010000146.1 GCF_015207285.1 Tychonema sp. LEGE 07203
CTCTTCCCCTCCCCTCACCGAGGGACTTTCGGCCCCTTTTACTTGTTGATACCCAACTGATCGCCGCGCTTGTACTGCTGGTATGCAGCAAAAAACAGCCCCGCCAGGGTAACAAAGATCAGACCCAGAACAATACCTGAAAGTAGCGGTTCTACCATGAGAGCTCCTTAACGTTAAGATTTAACAACCTATTTTTAATATTACCAGCACTTACACAGATGAATTTTCGCAAAAGCTAGGTTCAAGCCTAGTTAAGCCTTGATCTCCCCGCTGGGAAGGATTAAGCTATGTTATGAGAAATAAATTTTCTTGTAGATACTATTTTTAAAATTGAACTGCTTTGAATCACCAAATTGCCAGGAATGAAACTAAAAACCCGATCGAACGACTTGCCATATTTGCGATCGCGGTATTGCTTGCCATCATATTGACAACCATCACAATTCGTCAGTTTCAAGTCGCCGATCCCTACGTCAAAAGCGTACTGTCCCTGACGGGAAACCAGATTCAGGGTTCAGCCATCTTTCAAATGAACTGTGCCGGGTGTCACATATCCGTTGCAGACAGTCAAGTCGGGCCCAACTTGCACCGAGTGTCTGAACGCAAATCCGAATTCGAGCTAATCCGGCAAGTCACCAGCGGGCGAACCCCACCAATGCCGCAGTTTCAGCCTAGTCCGCAAGAAATGGCCGACTTGCTGGAGTATCTGGAACAAATTTGACTGCAGCAGGAAATTGAGTCAACTTATGGCGGTTCGATCGCGTGGTGAGGATAGCCCGGCGCGGGCCACGGAGCCGGATAGTACCTCATACCAGAGCACAGAAAGGCTATATACACCCATCAGTCGATCGGCGAGAACTTTCAAGAAACCAAGTCAGGAGTGCGTATTTATAAACCTGGAATACGCTGTATCTCTGGCGGGGGAAGACCTGCAAGCAGGAGTTTAAACCCCTGCTGAGAGAGCGAAAAACCGATCGGAGACTGAACTGTCAGATCGATTTTTCGGCTTAAATTCAAACAAATGCTTGCAGAGAGAGAACTGCCGACTAAACCAGCAAGCTAAAATTGCTCGCCGATAACTGGTTCGGCAGCACGCCCGACACTACAGCCAAAATCTGGTCGCTGTTAGCAAGCCCGATCGCGCTTGAGCCGTTAGTTTCAGTAATTGACAGTTGATTGAAGTCCAAGCCTCCCACCAAAACCAGCGAATCAACTCCTGCGGTGAAGTTGAAAATAGTATCAATTCCAGCCTCCGCTGCCAAGATAAAACCATTAGTGCCAGATCCGCCGACAACGGTATCGTTGCCAAGGCCGCCAAAGAGCAACTCATCACCAGTGCCGCCAAAGAGCAAATCGTCGCCGCCCCCGCCGAGCAAGGTATTGCTACCGTCGCCGCCGCAGAGAGTGTCATTGCCCAGATCGCCAAACAGCACGTCGTCGCCAGCGCCTCCCAACATTACGTCGTCACCTTTGCCACCGTACAATACGTCATTGCCTTCGTCGCCGCTGAGCGAATCGTTGCCTCGATTGCCGTAAATCGTATCATTAGCCCGATCGCCAAAAATCAGGTCAAAGCCTTTACCGCCATAGAGAGTGTCGTTATCGATGCCACCGTAGACAGTATCGTTGCCCGTATTGCCATTGATATAGTCGCCGCCCTGCTGGCCAAAAATCAAATCATTGCCGCCCAATCCGAAGATCGAGTCACTGTTGGCCGTACCGACGATCGTATCGTCGCCGTTAGGGCCGTTGATGACATTACCCCCTAAAAGAATGCCCGGCTCGTTGGGAATGACAATTCTGGGGAAGTCTGGAGGGCAAACCAAATCTGCAGGTACGGGTGCAGGTGTCGGCGTCGGTACGGGTGCAGGTGTCGGCGTCGGTACGGGTGCAGGTGTCGGCGTCGGTACGGGTGCAGGTGTCGGCGTCGGTACGGGTAAAGGAGAAGGTAAAGGTAAAGGGGAAGGTGTAGGTGCAGGCGTCGGCGTCGGCGTCGGCGTCGGCGTCGGGAAGTTCCCGAAGTTGATGCCACTGACAATAGCACCCGAAGTCAGCGCGATGTCCTCGGGGTTCGGGGTGCTTTGGGTGAAACCAGTTTGGTTGACTTCCCGGACGCTGTAGGTTCCCGGTGCTAAGTTCGCGAACAGGTAGCTCCCGCTGCTGTCTGTAGTAGTAATAACAGGATCCGGAGCAGGAACTCCTGGGGTGGGAGCTACCACCTTGGTTAACTGAATTTGGAAATTGGGCAAACCCGGTTCTCCCGCTTCCTGAATCCCGTTATTGTTGCTATCTCGGAACTTCAGACCTCGGATCGCCCCCGGTTCGGGCAGGAAGTTGCCGAAGTCAACGCCCGCGATCGCATCTCCGAGCTGAACTGTAACGTCAGCGGGGGGCGGAGTCGTCTGCGTCCAGCCGGTTTGCTGAACTTCTCTTACCTGGAAAGTGCCTGCGGGTATGTTGGTGAGAGTGTAGTTGCCTGCGGCATCAGTGATGGTAGTCGGTTCGCCCTGATCGAACACTCCATTTTGTGGGTTGTTATCGACAAAGATTTGCCAGTTAGCTAGTCCCGGTTCCCCGACATCCTTAACCCCGTTTTGGTTGAGGTCATTGAATTTTTGACCGCTGATGCTGCTCGTCTGAAAGTAGTTGCCGAAGTTGTTGTTTTGCGAGTCCAGGCCGCTGGTGACGGCCACAGACAACGCGGTAGAAATGGTAGGAGTAGCTGCGCTGGCTGGCGGCTGGGTTTGTATCCAGCCGGGTTGCTGTACTTCCCGGACGTTGTAGGTGCCCGGTAGCAGGTTGGTGAACTGGTACTTACCTTCGAGATCGGTGACGGCAACGGTTTCGGCTGGGTCTCTCACGCCGTCGTTGTTGGTATCCAGGTACATTGTCCAGCCTGGTAGCGGTGGTTCGGCGGCATCTTGCACGCCGTTATTGTTGATGTCGTTATATTTAATCCCGCTGATTTTGCCAACTTGGAAGTTTCCGAAGTTTTGACCCGTAATCGGGGTATTGCTGACCGGGTTAATTGTATAACTCACCGGGCCGGCGGTTTGTGAGAAACCAGTCGGTACGTCTTCTCTCACAAAGTGCAGACCGCTGCCGACATCGGTAAAGCTATAAGTACCGGGAGCCGCAGGCGCTGTTCCGGTAACTTGACTCGCCACTTCGGCGTCGCCGGTATCTAAAGTGCTGTTATTGTTAGTATCTTTGAACAGGCGAATGGTAGTGCCGTCGAGGGGCGTATCGTCGGGAGAGAAGCCGTCGCCTGTGAGGTCGGTGAATTTGGTGCCGCTGACGGTGATGTTTTGGAAGTTACCGAAGTTGAGGCCCGCAACGGTAGCATTAGTTATCGTTGCGCCGCTTTGGGGGGCGATGTCGGCAGGATCGGTTGAGGTTTTTGTGAAGCCTGTCGGCACAACTTCTCGGACGCGGTAGGCAGCACCCGCAGGCAGAGGCGGCAAGTTTGGGAAAGTGTAATTACCAGTCGCACCCGTGGTGGTAGTAGCTATGGTTGCCCCAGTGACGGCGTTGAGTAAATTAATCGTAACGGGAGTAGTTACTGCCAAATCTCCTGGATCTTGAGTGCCGTTGCCGTTTTTATCGTCGAACTTCAAACCGCTGATGGTCATCAACTGGAAGTTGCCGAAGTCAATGCCCGCAGCAACGTCAGCAACACCTGTGCTGTAGGGAGTCGCGCCTGTAGCGGGCAGAGTTTGCTGCCAACCTGTGACTGCCACTTCCTTAATCGGGCTGTTAGTCTTGGTGTCGGCGAGGGTGTAGATACCGCCGATCGCAACAGTAGCCTGCTTTTCAGTAGCGTCCGGCGCGTTGTTGTTGTTCTCATCTACATAAACAACAAAGCTTTCTGCTGGAGTTGTGGCGGTGGCATCTGTCCCGTCTTTAACGCCATTGCCGTTGGAGTCATTAAATTTCTGACCGCTGACAGTGGGGCCGTATTCGTAAGCGCCGATGTCAACGGCACTGTTGACGATGCGGGCGTAGGGCTGACCGAACTGAATACCGCGTTGGTCTGCAGTAAGAGCCGCACCAGTTATTGCGTTGAGGGCGGTGGCTGCGTTGCCAGTATCGATCGCGGGGCTGCCAAGAAGTAAGGCGTGGGTTAAAACAAAACCGCCATTATTTTGCAGGGGGCCAAGTAAGGCCGCACCGCCAATTAAGTTGTTGGCACCTGTTGATACGAGGTCGCCTGTAATGTCAGGATTAGCAACGCTAATATTGCCAGAGATGATTGTGTTGTTAGCGTTGACAGTCCCAGCGTAGGAAACACCGCCGCTATTTGTGTTGGCAGTGTTGAGGGTAATTGTCGTATTAGTTAGGTTAGCTGTAGCACCTGTGTTGACAAAAATCGCGCCACCTGAGCCCTGACCGGCAGTACCGTTGCCTCCAGCGGCACCACCTGTCGCTGTATTCGCGCTAAAGGTGCTGTTGCTCACAGTTAAGATGCTGCCTGTATTGAGGAAAATAGCACCACCTAGACCCGATCCGCCGCCACCGCCAGTGGTACCGCCGGCACCAGCACCGCCACCGCCACTAGCACCACCAGTGCTTCCAGCACCGCCGCCACCACCAAAGCCACCAGCACCACCAACACCAACAGTACCAGCGGTACCAGCAACAGCACCAGTACCACCAGCACCACCAAGGCCACCGGGGCCGCCACCGCCACCAAAGCCACCAGCACCACCAGCACCACCGATCGCCCCATTACCACCGTTGCCAGTACCAACACCAGTGCCGCCAGCACCACCAGTGCCGCCAGCACCACCGCCACCACCGAAGATTCCGGTACCGCCAGTACCACCAACACTACCAGCACCTCCAGCGCCGTCGGTGGCTCCGCCAATACCACCAATGCCACCAGTGCCACCAGCGCCACCAGGGAAGCCTGAGCTACCATTACCGGCGGTGCCACCAATGCCACCAGTGCCATTAGGAGCACCACCATCACCACCAGCCCCGGCCGCACCAGGGGTACCGCCAGCGCTACCAGTGCTTAAGTCGCTGTTGCCACCAGCGCCACCGTTTCCGGCTGCACCTGCACCACCTGTTGCTGTATTGCTAGCAAAGGTAACGCTGTCAATTTTGACAGTGCCCTGGTTGACAAAAAGTGCGCCACCTAAGCCAGCGCCGCCACCACCACCGCCGGTGCCGGCTTGGCCAGTTGCTACTCCATTTAGAAGTGTGAGGTTAGATAAGGTGACTGTGGCAGTGGTGTCAAGGAAAAATAGTCGGCTATTACCACCGCCGTCGATCGTAATCCCAGTAGTAGTGCTGCCAACAAAGTTAACAGGGTTACTAATTACAGGCAGAACTTGTCCCGCTCCAAAGGTGATAGGAGCAGTGATGTTGATATCATCAACATCGGGCAGGACATTAGCAAAGAGGATGGCGTTCTTGAGGGTTGTAAAGTCGGTAGCAGTAAAGGTCGCTAGTACCCCGCTATAAGCTTCTCTCGCCTCAGCAGAAAATGCCACAGGAGTTTCTATTTTCCCCGTAGTGACTTCGAGTTCCCAGTCTCCACCTAACGCAGCATTCCCCGTCAAATCGTCCGAAGCCGCAACTTCCGCCCCAGTTAGCTGGCTCAGCCTTTCCACGAAGGCCACACCGGCTTCTGTGGCGGCGACGTTGCAACCGTAAAGCAGAATTTCGGGTCGGGTTCCAATTGAAGAGTTCGAGTTTGCTTCGGCCGATGGCAAAGCAAACCATGTTTCTAAATAATTGCGGTAGCTTTCGATGTTACTGAGATTGAGTTCTGTGGTTCCCAGTTGCAAGCTGGCTGCTGCGCCGTGAGACAAAATGTGGACGGCTGTAATGTTTTTTTGCTGTTTAAGTGTTTCGGCGATTTGCTCGATGCCGTCGCGATCGCCCTTGAGAACAATAACTTCTGTATCGGAGTTTATACTTTCTGTTAGATTTTGGTAATCTTTAACTTTTGTATCTACGAAAAGTAACTGGTGTTTCCGTTCTTGATGAAATTTCATAAAATTAAATACTCCTAGTACACGCACACATCAAATTCATAGCATAAACCTAGCACAGCAGCGATCTATCTTTTTCTAGTGTCGGTAGAGTCGATCGCCTGCCCTGGTTCAACCTAAGTTCCCTGTTGACAAAAACGCATTTTTGTGACTTGCGACAATAAATCACTTAATTTGATTGCTTAGAAGTCTGAAAGGAAGATGTTGTTCCGGCTTTTACAAAAAATTTTTACGCTTTCTGCACACAGATTTTAATTGTTCAATAAACTCAATACCATATTTTGTAATAAATGTCAATCAGAAAAATTACTGAGGGCGATCGATAGTTATGAGTTATTGGTTAAGCTGTCGGGCATTTAAATTGTCTGTTAAAAAACGATCGAACTATCAATGAGGTGTTCCGCCCGACCTGAATATACAATTTAAATGCGCGACAGCTTATTGGTTAGTGGTTATGGGAACTAACAACTGTCAACTGACAACTGAGAGGGCGGGCTCTCTTGGCACCGCCGCTACCAACTAACTAATGACTATTGACTATTGACTATTGACCAATGACTACTGACCAATGACTAATGACTATTCCTCAACTTCCTTAATGCTAGTTTTTCGTTCCAAAATCTCCTTAAGCACGAGAGTAACAACGGCTAAAAGACCCAGAACTACCGCAGCCGAAAAAGCCGATTGCGTCGCGTACTGCTTGTAAGCATCCTCGACAAACAAAGGCAAAGTTTGGGTTTTTTTAGCAATATTTCCCGACACGACAGAGACTGCTCCAAATTCTCCCATTGCTCTAGCATTTGTCAAAATTACTCCGTAAAGCAAGCCCCAGCGAATATTCGGTAGCGTGACATTCCAGAAAATTTGCCAGTCATTTGCTCCCAAAGTTTTCGCAGCTTCTTCTTGGTCTGTTCCCACTTCTTCCAAAACAGGAATCACTTCGCGGGCGACAAAAGGCAAGGTAACAAAAGCAGTAGCTAGCACCATCCCAGGGAAGGCAAAAATAACCCTGATATTGGCTGCATCCAACCACGGGCCGAACCATCCCACCCGACCGTAAAGCAGTACAATCATTAAGCCTGCAATTACGGGAGATATGGCAAACGGCACGTCTAAAATGCTGATTAATAGGGTGCGGCCCGGAAATTTGTTGCGGCCGATTACCCAGGCAGCACACAAACCGAATACCGTATTAATCGGCACAACAATTAAAGAAATTACCAAGGTAAGTTGGGCGGCGTGCAGAAAATCGGGCGAGGTTAAGTTGCTCAAAAATGGCTCTAATCCTTTTTTGAAAGCTTGGTAAAAAACGTTGATTGTCGGGATGAATAAGACGAGAGCAAGATAGCCGATCGCAATTCCGATTAAAGTTGCTTTTACCCAGGTTTTTTCTTGACTCCGCGTCGAACTTCCGGGCGGAAAGTTGATATCGTTGGGTGAATCGATTTTAGCCGTCATAGCGTCTTCTCCATGCTTGTAAAAGATTGATTGCAAACAGCATTGTCAGGGAAATTGCTAACATTACCGTGCCGATAACTGTTGCTCCTGCATAGTCGTACTGTTCCAATCTTTGGAAAATTAAGACTGGCGCGATTAAATCATTGAACGGTATGTTAGAGGCGACAATTACAGTAGATCCGTACTCGCCAACCGCTCGCGAAAATCCCAGGGCTACTCCGGTTAAGATAGACGGAAATAAGGGCGGAAAAACTACTCGCCAGAATGTTTGAAATTGAGAAGCACCTAAGCACCAAGCTGCTTCTTCGATGTCTTTTTCCATCTCGTTTAAAACTGGCTGTACGGTTCTAACTATAAATGGCAAGGAAATAAATATCATCGCGATACCTACACCCAAGCGAGTAAAGGATATCTTGATTCCTAAAGGTGCAAAGAGCGAACCAATCCAGCCGTTATCGCTGTAAACTGTGGCGAGTGTTAAACCTGCAACGGATGTGGGTAGTGCAAAGGGCAAATCGACGATTGCATCGACAATCCGTTTTAAGGGAAAGTCGTAGCGGACTAAAACCCAGGCAATTAATGTGCCGAAGACTCCGTTAATTAATGCTGCGATTAATGCGGTAACGAAGGTGACATCGTAGGCGGAAAGGGCGATCGGGCTGGTGGCAATTTTCCAAAATTCGGCGGGGTTTGCCGCGCTGGCTTTCAGCAGCATTGCTGCGACTGGGAGCAATAGCATCAGGCTGAGGTAGCCTAGGGTGATTCCCCAAGGTAATGTGATTTTGCCGATCGCCCTTTTGATTTTTTCAATCGGAGATTGAGGGTTGCTGGTGGATGATGATACAGTCATTTCGATTGTGATTTTCCCGTTTGTAGCAAGGAGTTTAGTCCTTAAAAAGCTAATTTTCTGGAAGAGGAAGGACTCAAGTCCTCACTACGAACAAATACGTTTGAGTTACAGTAAGGTTTGTAGTAAGGAGTTTAGTCCTTAAAAATAAGGACTGGAAGAGGAAAAACTAAAGTCTTCACTACGAACAAATGCGTTTGAGTTACAGTAAGGTTTGTAGTAAGGACTTTAGTCCTCACTACAAACCAGTGTCGATCGAATTACTGTCTAATTGAACCCTGAATTTTGTCAAAAACAGCTCCGTCATCGAAGAATTTCTTCTGAATATCTCCCCAACCTCCTAAATCTCTAGCTGTAAATAGGGTTTTGATGGGGGGATATTTTTGGGCGAATTCTGGTTCTGCGGCTACTGTCGCATCTACGGGGCGAAAACCTGTTTTGGCAAATTCTCGCTGAGCTTCTGGGGTGTACAGAAACTTGACAAATGCTTCGGCAACTTCGCGAGTGCCGTGTCGATCAACGTTTTTATCGACAATGGCAATCGGATTGTCGATCGACACATTCACATCTGGAATAGTATAAGTCGGTTTTTCGCCTTTCTGACCTGCTAGAACAACCTCGTTTTCGTAGTTAATTAAGGCATCGCCTTGGCCTTGTTTGAAAAATACGTCGGTGGCTTCGCGGGCATCTTTGGTCAGGATGGGGACGTTTTTGTAGACTTTGCTGGTAAAATCTAATGCTTTGGTTTCGTCTCCTCCGGTTTTGAGAACCGAACCCCAAAGTGCGAGGAAATTCCAGCGGGCAACGCCTGATGTTTTGGGATCGGCAGTAATCACTTTTACTCCGTCTTTGCTTAAATCTTCCCAGGTTTTGATGCCTTTGGGATTGCCTTCGCGGGTGACGATTGCTGCTACGGATTTGCTGACGATGCCTTCGTTGGGGGCTTCTTTTTCCCACCCGGGCTCGATGAGTCCGGCTTTCTCGATTTTGGCGGTGTCGAGGGCGAGGGCTAGGTGTACGATGTCTGCTTCTAAACCGTCAACTACTGCGCGAGTTTGGGAACCGGAACCGCCGTAGCTTTGGTAGAAGGTGACGGTTTGACCTTTTTCTTTTTGCCACTTTTCTACGAATTTGGGAATTATCGTTTCGTGGGCGATTTTGGTGACGGCGAAGGATACTAGGGTTAATTCTACGTTGCCTTTGTTGGCTCCTGGGTTAGCACCGCCTGAATTGTTGGCAGTGCCCTGCCCGCAGGATACAACTGCGAGACTTAAAGTTATTCCTACTAAAAATAGGGATACAAATCTTTTGAGCGAAGTCAGCGATCGATTTTTGTCTGCTGCTGGCTGTTGCTGCCAGTGAAGGTGTTGAGTTAAGCGTTGCCACGGACTCATTATATTCGTTCCTCTAGGGAATGTACGGTTATTAGGTCGGAATACCGTAATTGTGGTTGTGAAGTACGATTATAAACAGGCGCAAGTCAAAATAGCAACAAAAAAAATGAATGGTGGGAGCGCGAGGTCGATCGAGTATCCTCAAGTCTTTACCCTCGGTGCTTTCGAGTCAGATTCGCAGTAAAATATAAACCGTATAAATACTATGATTGAGTCAAGGTGCTAAGCCTGCACGATACGCCTTACGGATACGCTGGCTCCTCGCCCAAATCTGGGGGCAATGCCAAGAATCCACGCCCCAGCTATACGTCAGACTCAGTGCTAGCCCTTAAGTTAAAAAGAAGTTTTAACTGATATGTCCTTACCCCGCCCCGTCTCAGACACCATAATTGAACTGTTGAAGCCTGTAGCCAGTGAATTGGGAGAAAGATTGGGAGCAAGCGCTGTCAACGAACGCTATGCAGAAATTGAGCCGTCTGGTTCTTCGGCTTTGAACCAGCAAATTAAAAAAGACCCCCGCTGGATTAAAGCACAAGTGAAATATTTGCAGCGACAGCAGACCAGAGAACAAGAATTAATCGCGATCGCCGACGCAGAAGAAGAATGGGTAAAGGAAGAACGCGCCAATCGAATTAAGGCAGCAGAATTGAGAGACAAGCGGGCAATTAGCAGGCTTTGCCGCGAGTTAATGCGGGAGTTTCAATCAGAAGCGATTCGAGTTAAACTGAACGAAATTCAAGCTATTTGGGACCAAGATAACTGGTTTTCTAATTTGAGCAGGCAGGAAACCGAACAGATTTTGCAGCAGCAGCAGCATCGATTGTTGCTGTTAGTTGCTCCCGCAAAAATTAGCCAAGATTGCCCGGATTCGTTTCGTCACAACTTGAATATCGAGCTGCCGGCTAAGTTGAGAGCTTTTTTGAACCAGCACTACCCCCAGCACGGAGAATCTTGTCCGGTCCAGTTTTATGGAGACTATTTCAAAAAGGCAATTTCTGATATTGATGTGGAGCGGTTGCAGACTGTTTTATCTCCGGTGCCGACAGCTATATTGTACAGCGATATCAGCGATTATGAAGTAAATTTTCATGTAGGTTTTTGGGGAATCATCAATCAGAGCGTTTCTTTAGTGGCGATGCAGCCTTGGAATTGGGAAGAGGTTTATCAGCAGTTGGAAGCCGAGGGGAAAGATCGAAAGGTGAGCCTGCGGATTATTCGGCAAATAATTGTAACAATTCATAAGTTGTTGGCGGCTTTTTTAGCTGATTTGTATTATTTAAATATCGATTTTACTCACGAACCTCAGCTATTTAAATTAGAGGCGGAATTTGCTCAGGAATGGTTTTCTAAAGATTGGGCTATGCCGTATATTCAAACTCTTAAAGAAATTCAGGAGCAGCAGCGAATAGTCTATAAGGGGGAGATGCGGCGGCTGGCGCTGCGAGAGGCGAAAGCTAGGGCGGAACGGAAGCGTTTGGAGGAGGCTGAACTCAAACGCAGAGAGGAAGCTGAGGCGGCAGCTAAGCGGGCGAAGGAATTAGCTCACAAATTTAAAAATCTGAAATGGCGGTGCGCGTACACGCTGCCAGGACATTCATCGTTTGTGAATTCTCTGGCGATTAGTCCTGACGGAAAAATTCTGGCAAGCGGCAGTTGGGATAAAACGATTAAGATTTGGAATTTAGAAGCTGGGGAATTAATTGGCACTCTGACGGGACATTCCGATCGCGTTAATTCGGTTGCTATTAGCTATGACGGAAAAATGTTGGTCAGCGGCAGTTCGGACGAAACTATTAAGTTTTGGAATTTGTACAGCGGCGATTTGCTGTGTACTTTTCCGGGACATTCTATGGAGGTGAATTCGGTGGCAATTAACCCGAAGGGGCAGATAATTGCTAGCTGCGGCGGGGCGGATAATACGATTAAGCTTTGGAATTTGCGGAGTGGTGAACTGCTGCGGACTTTGAGGGGTCATTCTAACAATGTGAATGCGGTGGTTTTTAGCCCGGATGGTAAGATATTGGCGAGCGGTAGTTCGGATGCGACGAGCAAGGTTTGGGATGTGGAAAGCGGTAAGTTGCTGCGGACTCTTTCTGGGTTGAATGTTGGGGTGAATTCTGTGGCGATCGCCCCTGACGGTCAGATTCTTGCTAGCGTCAGCAATGATTATACGATTAAGCTGCGGAATTTGCACACGGGCAGTTTGTTGCGGATTTTAAATTCTAATTCTGCGCGCCAAAAGGGTGTAGCAAATTTAGGCATGAATGAGGCGCTGCATATTTTGCAGAATTATGTGAGTCGGGGGGATTCGGTTGCTATTAGCGGGGACGGTTTGACCTTGGCTAGCGGCTGCGATGATAATACGATTAATATTTGGAATTTGCAGACGGGGGAGCTGTTGAGCACTCTTAAGGGACATTCGGGTACTGTATACTCGGTGGCGATCGCACCTTCGGGCAATTTGCTCGCCAGCGGCAGCGCGGATGAGACGATTAAGATTTGGCGCTGCGATTAGTCATTAGTCATTAGTCATTAGTCATTAGTCATTAGTCATTAGTCATTAGTCATTAGTCATTAGTCATTAGTCATTAGTCATTAGTCATTAGTCATTAGTCATTAGTCATTAGTCATTAGTCATTAGGTTAGATAATCTGCTTTGGCTGCGAGTCCGCCCGGTTTAAAGCCCGCAGCGAGAAGTTCAACAAAATTTGCCCGCAGAAGCGAGAAACCGGGTTTCTGGGAAAAATAGGGTTGAGTGACGAGAAATATCGGAAGAAACCGGGTTTCTCAGGTGTGGGTGCCGGGGGCGAGAAACCGGGTTTCTGGGAAAATTTGGGTTGAGTTACCAGAAATATCGGAAGAAACCCGGTTTCTCAGGTGTGGGTGCGCTCAAAAGACGATAATTTCGGTTCTGCCGTTACGGGAAGCGGTTTTGGGCGAATTTGAAAAAAAACTTGGCTGGGGGGGTTGCGCTAATGGTGATAAGTTTGCTATATTAATTTTCACTGCTGGTGTAACTCAGTTGGTAGAGTAGCTGATTTGTAATCAGCCTGTCGCAAGTTCGAGTCTTGTCACCAGCTTTATAGCAGTTTTAAATCGGATTAAATACAGTAGGGACATGGCAGTGCCGTGTCCCTATCTGATATGTGCTATTTTGTACCTTTGGGCGGGCTCGCGTGCCGAGCCCACAAAAGTTTTGATGAAAATAGGTACACAAGTTAAATCTGCGACAAATTACGAGGCTTTACCTAGCGCTGTGCAGGCTTTTTTCAACCATTCAATTGTTGCTGCATCGAGTACGGGTGAGAGTTTCTCGATTACGGAGGCGTGATAGTTGTTCAACCATTGTAGTTGAGTTTTGGACAGCCGATCGACATCAATCAATTTCCTTTCAAACGGAATATACGTCAGCGGTTCAAATCCGTACCAAACCGTAGCGTTTTTTGATGGCATTTCCCTGACAACATAGAGATTTTCGAGGCGAATTCCGCCCCATCCCGGTTCGTAATATCCCGGTTCGATGCTGGTTACCATTCCCGCTTCTAGGGGATATTGGACAGATTTGCTGATGCCGTTGGGCCCTTCGTGACCGGCTAAAAATGCGCCGACTCCGTGCCCGGTGCCGTGCCCGTAGTCTAGCTGTTGTTGCCACAATACCGCACGGGCGATCGCATCTAATTGCGATCCGGTTGTGCCTTTGGGAAATTGCTGCATGGCACAGTTGATGTGCGCGATTAAAACTGTGGTGTAGTGTTCGATTTGCAGCGCCGTCGGTTTCCCGACAATCACGGTTCTCGTATCGTCGGTTGTGCCTGCTAAATACTGCGCCCCTGAGTCCAGCAGCAGCAATTCTCCGGGTTTTAAGGTGATTTCGGGGCTTGGGGTTCCGTAATGTACGATCGAGCTATTTGCACCTGCACCGGCGATCGTTTTAAACGTTAAAGTCTGAAAATCGGTTTCTTGCTGATAAAAACTTTCGATGCTTTGTTTAACATCAAACTCAGTCAAAACCTTACCACTTTCTAGCTGCTCTGTCAACCACCTTAAAGTAAGAACTTTCGCTCGACTTGCCTTAAAATTAGCCGATTTCATCTGCTCGATTTCCACAGGATTTTTCCGAGCTTTCATCCCTTCTACCGGATTCGGAGCAAAAACTATTTCAATCTTATTTTCAGTTGTTTGCTGACCTAAAATTAACTGGTACGTGCCTGCCGTGCTGTGTTTCGAGTCTAATAGCACCCGAACTTGATTCGGCAAATTGACGCAAGAAGATTTTAATATTGACGGATAGTCTGCGTAGGGAAGCAAAGTTACAGCAGCCGACAATTCTTTTTTAATTTCTGGTGAAATGCGATCGGGATTGGTAAACAAAAATGCAGCATCTGCAGTGACAATCGCATAGGATATGAAAATCGGAATGTGGGGAATATCCGAACCTCGGAGATTGAACAGCCACGCTATTTGATTGAGGTTGCTAATCGGCAGTATATCAATGTTAGCTTTTTGCATCGCTTCCCTGACTCGCGCTAACTTTTGGGCTGCGGTTTCTCCCGTCAGAGATGCTGGCAAACTAAATATCGGAGATTCGTCAATTGCGGGTAAAATTTCTGTAGTTTGGCGAACTTTGTCTGCTAAATTATCCGATATTGCTACGAGTTCAATTCCAGCAGTTGCAATTTTTTTTACCCAGTTTTGATATTGCTCTGTCGCTACGGTAAACGGGTCAAAACCAAATCTAATTTTAGTTGACTTTTGAGCAGATTCTACCGCGATTTTTTCTAAGGTTTCAATTAAACTTAGATTTTCTTCTAAGCCGAGTTTCGATATTTGAATCAGTGCAGCATCCACTTGCAATTCAGCTTGTTCGTAATAGCGGGAATCCACAAACAACCAAGCAGCATCTTTACCAACCAACAAATCGCCGGCAGAACCAGTAAAACCGGAAATCCAAGCTCGCCGCTGCTTGGCTGCTGGAACTGATAAATTTAAGTGTTCGTCAACCGCTGGAATTAAATAGCAATCTAAGTCGTAACTTGCCATCAAATCGCGCAAGTCTTTAAGCTTAGCAGCGGGTAAAATTTCAATATTTTTATCTATTATTAAATTAGTTGAAACCATTTTTTACATCCTATTTTACTTGTTTAAAATTGCCTTTAAACCTTTGACCAACCTGCTAATTCCTGCGGCCGCTGTTTCAGTTTCCAGAGCACCGTAAGCAACGCGCAAATAGCAGCCGCTATCCATGCCGAAGGTTGTACCGGGAAGCACTGCTACGCGATATTCGCGAATTAATTGTTCTACTAATTCCATTGTATCGAGTTCGGTGTCAACTTTCAAGAAAAAGTAGAAAGCTCCGCAGGCCGGGGAAATTGTACACAAATTTTGGATGGTATTGAGTTCGTTTAATACGAGTTGTCGCACGGATGCGATCGACCTTACATAATTATCGCAGTAACCTCTACCAACTTGCAAGGCTCCCAGGGCTGCATATTGAGAAATTACCGGCGGACAAATTAAGATAGTATCCTGAATTTTCCTCACAGAAACCAGCAAGTGTTCTGGGATTACCATATACCCGATGCGCCAACTCGCAAAACCGTAGGCCTTGGAAAGGGTAAACAGGGAAATTGTATGTTCGCTGCTGTTGGGAAAAGCGGCGGGCGAACAGTGCCGAACACCCTCATAGGTAAAATATTCGTAAGCTTCATCGCTGATGTGATAAATGTTGTGCTGGCGGCAAATTTCGTTTACTTCGCGCAGTGATTCACAATCATAAACTACGCCTGTTGGGTTGTTGGGTGAAATGGTGACAATTGCTCGCGTTTTGTCGGTAATTGCTTTTTTAATCGCATCGATATTGAGTTGATAGCTAGCGTCGCTTTTTACTATCACTGGGCGGCAATTTGCCATGATTGCCGCCATTTCGTGATTGAAATAATAAGGTGATTGGATGATAATTTCGTCTCCCGCCGAGGTGATGGCGAGAATGGCGTTGGTAAATCCCATGTTGCTGCCGGCGGTAACAACAATGCAGTTTTTGCTGTTAATTTCTATGCCGTTATCTGTCTTTAGTTTGGCTGCGATTGCATCTTGTAATTGTGGAAGTCCTTCGACGGCTTTGTATTTGTGATTGTCGGGGTTTGCGAGAAATTCGGGGATTTTTTCAAATGATTGTTGTGGCGGATTGTAGTAAACTACGCCTTGTCCTAAAGATATTGTTCCTGGATTTTGGCGGATCAGTTCGCCTACTACGGGAATTATTGGCGATTGTACCGATTGCATTCGAGTGGGGTGATTGTTCATTAATTTAACTTTGTTTTTAGGATAAAATTTGTTGGCAGACGGCGGTTGAAACCGCGTCTACAAAAGGGAAGTCCGCCTCCGCGGACTGAATAATATCAAATCCGGTAGCATCGGAATGATTCAGATATATATTCTCTCCCTCTGTGTACTCTGTGTACTAAT
>NZ_JADEXD010000319.1 GCF_015207285.1 Tychonema sp. LEGE 07203
CATCAAAGCCCCCGCCGCCGTCACTGTCACCGCCGTTACCCCAGCCCTAGCAATCAAATTTCTCACCCGCCGGCGGCTTTGTCCGGTTCTGACACCCTGAAAATTTGCCCCCCTCAAAATCGCCCCGGTAAAATTGCAGCCTCGAATATCGCAACCGCTGAAATTCGCCCCTGACAAGTCAAGCCCTTTAAAAGAACAGTTCCGCAAGTTTTGGTTAGCAAAATTGAGATTTCGAGGTTGAGTCATTCGATTTTAGATTTTAGATTTTAGATTCACAACCCAAAGACCTAGGATTGTAGATTTTAGATTATAGATTTTAGATTAACAAACCAAAGGGCATTTAGAATTAAGCCTGTACTTTATAACAAGTTTCCATGTCTCCCATCTCCGAATCCCCATTTTCCCCCGAACAAATTGCCGGTGAAAGACTCACCCCAGAAGAATATCAAGAAATCGTCCAGCGTCTGGGCCGCCATCCCAACAAAGCTGAATTGGGAATGTTCGGCGTGATGTGGAGCGAACACTGCTGTTACAAAAATTCGCGGCCGCTATTAAAGCAGTTTCCCACACAGGGATCTCGAATTCTCGTCGGGCCCGGAGAAAATGCCGGCGTTGTAGACTTGGGAGACGGCTTGCAACTCGCCTTCAAAATTGAATCCCACAACCACCCGTCAGCAGTCGAACCCTTTCAAGGCGCAGCAACCGGTGTCGGCGGGATTCTCCGCGATATCTTCACAATGGGTGCTCGCCCGATCGCACTTTTAAACTCCCTGCGTTTCGGCAACTTAGACGATAGCAAAACCCAGAGATTGTTCAAAGGTGTAGTATCGGGAATCAGTCACTACGGAAACTGCATCGGAGTACCAACAGTTGGCGGCGAAGTTTACTTCGATCCTGCTTATTCCGGCAACCCATTAGTTAACGTCATGGCCTTGGGTTTAATGGAAACCCAAGAAATCGTCAAATCCGGGGCATCCGGCATCGGAAATCCCGTGCTATACGTCGGTTCCACTACCGGCAGAGATGGCATGGGAGGAGCAAGTTTTGCCAGTGCAGAATTGACCGACAAATCAATGGACGATCGCCCAGCAGTCCAAGTAGGAGATCCGTTTTTAGAAAAATCCTTAATTGAAGCTTGTTTAGAAGCATTCAAAACCGGCGCAGTCGTCGCCGCCCAAGACATGGGTGCAGCCGGAATCACCTGTTCCACATCAGAAATGGCAGCCAAAGGCGGCGTCGGCATTGAATTCGATTTAGACAAAGTTCCGGTGCGAGAAAGCGGCATGATTCCCTACGAATACCTGCTTTCGGAATCGCAAGAACGGATGTTGTTTGTGGCTCAAAAAGGACGGGAACGGGAATTAATCGATATTTTTCACCGCTGGGGATTGCACGCGGTAGTGGCGGGGACAGTGATCGAAGAGCCGATCGTCCGAATTCTGTTTAAAGGCGAAATCGCTGCCGAAATTACCGCAACTGCTTTAGCAGATAATACCCCAATTTATCACAGAGAACTGTTGACAGAACCGCCAGAATATGCTAGAAAAGCATGGGAATGGACGGCGGATTCGCTGCCAGTATCCACAGTTACAGGGATCGAAATCAACGGAAATTTCCAAACTTGGAATCAAATTTTGCTGGCGCTTTTAGATACTCCCACCATCGCTTCTAAACGCTGGATTTATCGCCAATACGACCATCAAGTGCAAAACAATACTGTTGTTTTGCCAGGAGGTGCTGATGCTGCCGTTGTCAGATTGCGACCTCTCGAACCTTGCCAATCTTCCCTTGCTAAAGGGTTAGAAGAACCCCCCCAACCCCCCCTTGCTAAGGGGGGGCTACAGAGCTTAGAAGCACCCACCGCTAAGGGGGGGCTACAGAGCTTAGAAGCACCCCTTGCTAAGGGGGGGCTACAGAGCTTAGAAGCACCCGCAGCTAAAGGGGGGCTACAGAGAGAAGATGGTGTTTCTCAAGGTTTTGCAAGCAAAGAGGAAGAAGAGGTAATTCGTCTATTTAAAAAGGGACAAGGTAGGGA
>NZ_JADEXD010000147.1 GCF_015207285.1 Tychonema sp. LEGE 07203
TTGAGTTTTACCGCTTGATGACTTAGCTTTTCAGGCATTATAGAATTGCTAATACGTAAATGCCACGTTTTCTATAGTTGTCTTTTTGTCAAGTACAATTTATACCAAATTAGATGAGCTTACCCTGACTCCAAAAGCCGTGTCCCTACGGGTAACTATCCTCTCTTTCTCGTCAAAATTCCTTGAGTGGGACTGAACAGCAAAGCTACTACAAATAATCCAAACACAACTAATACAATTGCCGCACCAGACGGCACATTCAAATAATAGCTGAGATACATTCCAGTCACGCTAGCTGTAATTCCAAAAATAGCTCCCAATCCCATCATTAAATGTAACTCTTTTACCAACAAATACGCCGTAATTCCCGGCCCGATTAATAGCGAAATTACTAACAGCGCCCCCACAGTTTGCAAACTCGCCACAATTGTCAGCGTAATTGCCGAAATCATGCCCAGGTAAATCCAGTTTACGGGCAAACCTGACGCTTGCGCTCCCAAAGGGTCAAAAGTATAGAATAGCAGTTCTTTGTAAAAGATTTTAACCGCCGCCAAAATTATCACAGTTATGATAAAAGTCTGCTGCACGTCAGCGGGTGCAACTGACAAGATATTCCCGAACAGAAACCCGTCTAAGTCTAATTTGGTTGTCCGCAACAGGCTAATCAGCATGACGCTAATTGCTAAAAATGTTGACAAGATTAATGCCATAACTGCATCAATCTTTAGGCGCGATTGCGATTGAATCCACGCCATAATGACGGCGCTGATAATTCCCGATATAAAGGCGCCGATGGAAATATTGAAGCCCAAGGAAAATGCAACGGGCAGTCCTGCTAATACTGAATGGGCTATCATGTCTACCATCATTCCCATTTGCTGTACAATTAAATACGATCCGACAACGGCGCAGAGTATTCCTAGCAAAATGCCGGCGGCGATCGCATTTCGCATGAACTCGTATTTTAGCGGTTCAATTAGTATGTTTAACATTGAATTTCTGACCTCAATAATTTTTTTGTTTTAACCGCAGATCCAGGCAGATAGACACAGATATAGCCTTTCTGTGCTCTGGTATGAGGTACTATCCGGGATAGGGCCGAAGGGCCCAGCGAAGCGGAGGGATTGGCGCGCGCAGGGCCGAAGGGCATTGGGCATACCTCACAATGCGTGAGAACCGCTATACACGCAGATATATAATAGACCTATTGCAAAATAATTTTATGCTATAATAAAGGGTTTGGCTTAAGTGGAGCAGATTGCAGGTTAGATCGGCACTTGACAATTATGAGTTAGCTCAGGGGTCTAAAACTCAAAACCTTTAATTATAACATATATTTTTTTTGCAATAGGTCTAATTGTCTGCGTCCGTTGGCGTTCATCTGCGGTTAAAGATAAATCTTTTTTTGCTTACGCAGAAACTAAACTTAGATCGTATCCGTAGGCTTTTTGAATATTGGCGGCGGTGAGAACTTCGCGGCAGGAACCACTGGCAATTAACTGCTTGTTGAGTAACAATAAATTATCGTATTTTTTTGAGGTTTCGCTTAAATCGTGGCTGATTACTAGCAAGGTTTTATTTTCGGCTTTGAGTTCGGCAAAAATATCGAAGATAATTTCTTCTGTTGCTTTGTCGATCGCATTAAATGGTTCGTCGAAAAAGAATAAATCGGCTTGTTGGGCGATCGCCCTTGCTAAGAAAATCCGCTGCTGCTGTCCGCCGGAGAGTTCGCCAATTTGCCGCGATCGCAAATCCCACATTCCCACCCTCCGCAAAGCAGTTTTCACCAATTCCTGCGACTGCTTCGAGAAGCTGCGAAACCAACCAGTCTGGACAGTCCGCGCCATCATCACTGCATTTTGCACAGTAATCGGATAATCCCAGTCTATTTGCGATCGCTGCGGCACGTAAGCTACCCGCGACAACTGTTCCTTCAGCAGCCGCCCCTGATATTTCACCAAACCCCGACAGGCCGGGATCAATCCCAGCATCGCTTTCACCATCGTGCTTTTCCCCGCGCCGTTGGGCCCGAACACTCCCGTTACTAGGCCCGAATCTAACTGGAAATTCACGCTGCTGAGGGCCGAAATTCCTCGATAATTCACAGCCAAGTCTTGCACTTCTAACATAATTGATGATTTTGAGAACGATTCTTGTTCGTAGCTACTAGAATAGGATAGCTCGAAAAAGCAATAACGATTATCGTTCCAAAGGTGAAAATGTTAAAGAATTTGGCTGGAAAAACCCGCAGATTGTGCGCTGCGGCGGTTTTGGCGGTCGGCTGCGGAGTGGTTGGGTGCACTTCAACCCCCCAAGCGCCCAATTCCACGCCTCAGAGTCCCGGCGCTAACTTGCCCAAAGTCGTCGCCACGACTGGCGTTATCTGCGATATAACGAAGGAAATAGCCCAAAGTTCGATCGACACCATTTGTCTCATCAAGCCCGGAGAAGACCCCCACGCCTACCAAACCAAGCCGGAAGACCGCAAAGCCATTGAAACGGGCAATCTGATTTTATACGGCGGCTACAACCACGAACCCAGCATCATCAAGTTAATTCAATCCAGCAGCAATTCGGCACCTAAAATCGCCGTACACGAACTCGCAGTTCCCAAACCGTTGATGGGCGAACACGAACACGAAGACGGCGAACAGAAAGCGGGAAGCGAACCCCATGCAGAAGGTGAAAAAGTCCCCGATCCTCACGTTTGGCACAACCCTCAAAATGGCATCCGCATGGTAGCAACCATTCGCGATAAATTGATTGAAATTGCTCCCGCCAATGCTCAACTTTATACTAAAAATGCGGCAAAATTAACAGATGATTTGCAAAAAATAGATACTTGGATTAAAGCTCAAATTGCGACAATTCCCGCATCAAAACGCAAATTAGTTACCACTCACGATGCACTGAGTTACTATGCCGATGCTTACGGGTTAGAAATTACTGGAGCTTTGCAAGGAGTGACCACAGAAGAACAGCCCGCAGCAGCAAGAATAGCGGAATTGTCATCAGAAATTAAGACTGCAGGAGTGCCGACAATTTTTGTCGAAACTACAACTAATCCAAAGTTAATGGAGACTGTAGCGAGGGAAGCAAATGTCAAAATTTCCGACAAAGAACTTTACACCGACGAGTTGGGCGGCCCAGGTACCGGTGCTGATACCTATGAAGGGATGCTGAAAACTAATACTTGCGCGATTGCTTCTGGCCTCGGCGGCAATTGCACTCCCTAATCGATTTGGGATTTGAGATTTTGGATTGAAAAATGCAAGAATGGGATACATATAGCCTTTCTCAGAAAGATGAGGTACTGTCGGGCATCGGGCCGAAGAGCATCGGCCCGCGCCGGGCATAGGGCATAGGGCATACCTCATCTTTCTGATAAGTGCTATAAAACCTCTTTCAAAAGTCAAAAACTCACCTCCCTCAGTCTCCCCGCGGCTTCGGGGGGAAGCAAGAAAAATCAGGCTCCCTCCCCGCGAGTTTGGGGAGGGAGCTCAGCGGGCTCGCGTGCTCATCCCACAAGAAAAAAGATTTTTGTAGGATGGGCACGCGAGCCCGTCCTAACTATTTTTGCAAGAAGTCTAGTACAGTAAGGTGCGTTGCCCCTAGGGGAGTTCAGGTGAATTTGGCTCATCGTCACTGGGGGGTTTTTGGCCAATTCCCAATTGCTTTTTAGACGATTTTAAGTTTTTCCAAAGCATCTTAATATCTTTATAGGCTTTCTCAGCGCTAATTTTCCCCCCAGTTTCCAGCGAGCAAATATAAGTTATTTTTTGAGCAAATTCCTGCAAGTTGGCATTAAAAGCCAAGTTTTCTGGCGTGAAATCACCGTAGTAGCGATTGCGAGGATGTAAAAAATCTTCCCGCTCTTTCATAGGCCCCTCCTAATTCAAATTTTGGTTATGTCTCTGCTATTAATAGCAGTCTTTGCACTTACTATCGCGACGCTAACTTACTTTTATTGTATTCCGCTGGCAACAATTTTGTTTTTTCGATTTGTACTTAGCCTGTTAAGAGAATTTTAACCTTTAATTACCCGTATTTTAACCTTAAGTTAACCTAAAAGCACAAAAATTGGGAAATGCGCTGTTCGCATCTCCCTTTAGATAGATTTTGCTGTTTCGATCGATCTTTTCTGAAGCAGAATATTTATTTGTGGCAGTCGCAACCGGCGTGCCCGCAGCCTTTGCCGTTGGGATGTCCGTCAGCGCAAGCTGTGGAACAGTATGTTTTGCCGTCTTTTTCAATGGCTTCGCTGGGGCTGACAGCGCACGCGCATGAAGGACAGGCACATTTTGTTTGGGTGGCTGTAGTCATTTGAGATTCTCCTGGTGGATTTGTTTGCGTATACTAATATATGAACACATATTCAGAGATTAGTCAAGCAAGTTAAGTGTAAAACTTTTGTAACAAAAGATTGACCGATCGCACTAAAATGAAAATGAGAATTAAAACAAGCCGGGGTCGAGATGTCACCGAAATCTGCTGTTAACGGAGCGATAGCTCAGCCTGACCAACAAAACGATACACCGACGTGCGATCGACCGCACCTCGTTGACAATTTGCGGGCCGAGGAAATGCAAACACAAGTCCTCAACACCGCAAAAGCTCAGCGGATGGCAGAATTTTTCAGTCTTTTGGGAGATGCCAACCGGCTGCGGCTGCTGTCTGTGCTGTCAAATCAAGAACTGTGCGTGTGCGATTTGGCGGCCGCTTTGAGCATGAGCGAATCGGCGGTATCGCACCAGTTGCGGGCGTTGCGGGCGTTGAGGTTGGTAAGTTACCGCAAAGTTGGCAGACAAGTTTTTTATAGTTTACTCGATCGCCACGTTTTGGAACTTTACCGAGCCGTCGCCGAACATTTGGACGAAGCCTAATATTATTCTGCTTGGATGGTGTGGCCGCTAGCGACAACAGCTTGTTTGATTGACTCTTCAGAAGCTTTGGCTTCAACTGTAACAGTCTTAGCTGCGACATCCACCTTGACAGAAGCATCGGATTCAACAGTTTGGATAGCTTTAGTAATTGTATCACCGCAGCCGGAACAGACGATCGAGGGAACATGAAGTTTGAGTGCCATAATTAAACCAGATATTGTAGATTGCAGGATTTATTCTGCTTTTATTTTAACCTGATTTCGGTTGGCGTTCATAATATTTGTTGAAAGTTTAGCTGCGGGTAGATACTCAGGCATTGCTTTTTGCTGTCTCAGCAGTGGGCTTTCGATGCAATTCCGGCAGGAGGTAGAAAACCCCCGTCGGATTGATGATTTTAATCCCAGCCGAAGTCTCGATCGCACAATTGAGCTAATCTTTGGTTGTGCGGTAGAAAATATGCTTTCAATTGTTCGCATACAGCCTCGCTGACGGGCGGATATTCGTTGGAGTTGTGCTTGCCGTAGGTTTCTAGTTGGTGCGGGGGCAAGTCTAAGAATTCCAATACTTTGTTGAGGGTTTCTGAGGGGTTGGCATACAAGTCTTCGCTTTTGATGATTAGCATTTGTGAAGGGGGAAATAGTTTCATCCACGCGGGAAGTTGATCGGCGTAAATGCCGCGAGTTAGATAGCTGTGGTGTTGGTATTCGTAACTGTGGTAGTTTGGGTTGGCTAGGAGTTTTTCAAGTTCGCCTTTGAGTCTTTCGGGCTCTGCGGAGATCGCCTCTTCTAATGATAGGAATTCGTATTGTATTCTGATATAGTAATAGTAGTGAGAAATTGCCCGATCGACTGGGTTTCTCAGCAGGGCGATGATTTTGACTTGCGGGCACAAATCGTGGATGCGTGCCGGTACGCGGGGATGAAATATGTAGTAGGGACTTGCTTCTCCGGTTACTTTGTGGGGGCCGTTTTCTGACTGGGGAAATTGGGCGCGGTACCACTCCGGGCCTTTGTCGAATTTTAAATCAAAATAATGTACTTCTTTTTCTGTGGCGCAGGCGATTTGGGGATGTTTGCTGAGATAGGTGTATAGGGATGTGGTGCCGCCTTTTTGGGCGCCGATGATGATGAAGTCTGGCGGTTTTCGGGTGTGGTTCATGGGTTGTGACGATCGCGCAAAACAAGAATTCGATCGCTATTTTAACTTCGACCGCGCGTCGGAGCACGACTCAAATGCAATCTTCGGGCGGGTAGAGGCTGCGGAGATTGCGGGTTTTTGGCAATTGTCGGCTAGTTTTTTTGCGGCTAAATCATCAAGAGCGATCGAACTCACACTCGATCGGGGCACTGACAATTAGGATAGAGGTAGGCTAGAGTGAAGTTCCCCAAGTCCAAATCCTGGCAAGACAAATCCTGCGGGGGAAAACAAATCGGCGGTTCTACTCTCCTGAGAATAGGAGGCGCAAAGTTCTGCAGGGGCAAGTTTGACTAATCGTCCTTGAGGCAAACCCGCCATCGGGTAAAGCCGCCCCCCATCCGACAGAAAAACCGCCAATTGTGCCAGATTATAGACACTTAAACCGGTTATCGGTTTTGATATTTTATTTATTTGCCAAATAACATATTTTGTGAATTTGTGCAAGGGCTGATATGGATGTTGTGGAAAATGGGAACAATAAAGATGGGGTTCTACTGTTTAGCAGTATCTACCGGCAATACCATCTCTGAAATTATTCAGGAAGGCGTTAATGTTTAAAAACAAATTATCCAAAGTTATCGTATCGCTGTTGCGGCGGATTGCTGGCGTGACCAGATCCGGGGCGAAGCGGCTGATGAGAGCAATGCTGCAAGCGCTGATGGCAATGAGCCGCCGGGCACGTCTGCCGGTGGCTGGGTTTGTGTTGCCGACGGTGACGATGGTGTTGCTGGTAGTGATTTTGTTGACGGTGGCGATTACTCTGCGATCGTTCGATCGGGCAAATACAGCGCGTAACGTGCGCGTGAACCAGCAGGTGCTGGCGGCCGCCACTCCCGCGATCGATCGGGCAAAAGCAAAAATTCAATATCTGCTGGAGCAAACCGGGGGTAGGGGTACTCCTTCTGATGAAGATTTGTACCTGATGATAGCAAACCCCATTCCTGGAACCGATAATATATATACCTTTGGAGACGAAAAACGCCTTAAACTTCAGTATAACCTAGACGGTACTGGCGGCATAAGTCCCGATCTTGGCGTTAACGAGCCTAATTTTAAACTCGAAACCAATGAATCTCTAAACACTGCTTGGAGATATCCCGTCGATACGAACAACGACGGTAAATTTGACACTTTTACGCTCTACGGCATATTCTTCCGCACCCCCCCAAGAGACGACAATAAAGCCAGCCCTACTGTGGGCGAGTTCTTAAGACCAAGAAAACCGCTGGAAGCAAGAACGCCGCCGATGTCGGTGGCGGGACTCAATCCTAAGTGCTTGCAGGGTGGAGGTACTGCTGCTAGTTTAGCGGGCGACTCCGGCTGGTACAGGCTAGACGGCAAACTTAAAAAAAGTTTTTTTGTTTATACAGTTAACGTACCTATAACAGATACCGAAGCGACCGCGTTGGGTAGTAATTATCAAAAATTCACAGGCACTCCCAGCATTTCAGCCTTAGAATATCAGCAAGACCAAATCCGCATTCCTATCCCTAACAACGCGGTGGTTTATGAAGACGATTTAGAAATATCGCCAGGGCCTCCGCTGAATCTAAACGGGCGGGTATTTACAAACAGTAATTTGCTGGTATCAGGGGCTGCTGACCCTAACAGCATCAAACTGTATCAAGTGAGCAGCCCAGAGTCTTGTTACTACGAGCAAGAAAACAGCAAAATTGTTGTGGCAGGCAATGTAGTAAATGGTGTGTCAACTGACAACGCGACCAAAAATGCAGTGGACGTACACCTTTTCAAAAAAGATAGCCTTCCTGGGAGCGGAAGAACCGCATTCATGCTGGGTGAAAAATTAGAAATTAAGACCAGTGAGGAATCAGCCAGCAATCCTACCTTGGATGTTCTTTACAACAACGAAGCCTATACAAAGCGCCTAGATTTGCTAGTAGAAGCGCAGATGGGAGACCCCGCCAGCCCCAACGCCGAGACTAACGATCCGTTGTCAGTGCAGCAGCGGCCGGACACCCAAGATCGCAAACAAGCGCTGACAGAATATTTTAAACAGCTCACCCGGAAGGTTCCTTTTGCGGAAGTGCCTCTTGTTGGAAAAGACCCAACGGAAGGTTACGGTCTTTCATGGTCAACACCGCCCGGAACCCCACCCATTTTAGGCACCCAAGACACCCTAAGACCTGTAGACAAATGGAGTCTTCCCAACCCTGACGACACCAAAATCAACCTAAAGCTGGACAAGCTAGAGGCAACAAACCCCACAGAACCTCTTAAGGAAGAAGAATTTCTGGGCGATCGCGTCGTGGTAGGCAACAACTTGCCAGCCCTCAGATGGGACGGTGCCAAATTTATCAACACGCCGGAAACAGTAGCAGCAAAGTGGAATCCGGCCGACTCCGGCACTACGAGGGAACGATCGCCACAGGTGACCAAGCTCGCTGATGTGGGAGCGATTGATCGCGACGGTTTCTGGGAAGGAGAAGCCGCGAGATACCCGGAAAATCCATTAGACGGCAATGGCGGCTTGCGCGTCATTACAGGTGGCGGGGTTTACGAACGCAGAAATTCTTTCCTGCCACCCCCCAGTTGGATAAATCCTGCAGATGGCAAAACCTTAACTGGGGACACGGCTACTTACGACAACCCGGCTACTCCAGGTGTGGAGGAGTTCCCCGTGGTTTGGCCGGACTCTATGCCGATGTCGCCGCTGGGACAAGGCTCTAAAGTTTACGACAATAGTGCTGGCGGCCCTTTTGATTTGGCAAATTGGATAAGTTGGCCGGGAGCTGTGCTGCCAAACACTCCTCCTCCACCTCCTGGAGGACTACCGCCAGGAGGGCTGCCACCGACCGTCCCAGGGTCGATCGACCCCAACACTCCCCAGTATGCCAAGGGCGATTTGCGGATGCGGGCGACAGTAGTTTATCACTATGCAAAGGACTTTTCGACGAAGAAAGAGTTCAATGACAAACCTCTGGCCTGCGTCAGCAGTTATTACGACCCCAGCACGGCTTCGACGGCAAGAAATTTAAGCGGACTTCCAGCAGATGTCAGCGGCGACACAACATTAGGGGCGCGCGGAGTTCAAGTTGGCTCTAACAACGGCATCACCTACGTCCCCCCAGCAGGAAGACCGGGTGCTTCCACTCTGGGGGCTAACGGCTTGTTGAGCGGTGGCAATCCAGTTTTGGACAATCAAGCCAACTTAGTCTTTCCCGACGGTCGCTTTGCCAACGAGCCTTTGAGAGAGGCTCTCCAAGTGGCTGACACCGAGCGCACTTTGGCACAAAAAGCTGCTATTGACTCAACGAATTGTGCACTCGACATTCTAAAAGGCAGCACACTCGCTCCGACACTGATTCCTCACGGGGCAATTCAAGAAGTAGCATTTTTGAACGGTCGAGAAATCAAGGCGATCGATCGCGATGACTGGACAACCAACGTTAACGAAGCCTTTACGCTGAGCAGCCCCACCACAGGTGTGCAAGCAGCAAAATTAACAGGCAACTACAATCTGCCTTTAGAAGAACGGCAACCCCTAGAAATTCGCGCCACTCGGATAGATATCGATGTACTGCGGCGAAATAAACCATCTGGAATCGACGAGCCTTTACTGCCAAACAGCGGGATTATTTATGCCAGTCGCGACGATGCCCTACCCGATCGCAGTTTTCGCCCAGCTCTTGCTGCAGGTGGCATAGATGAAAGTAGGAGCGAAACAGTCAGCCCCACAGATTCTTTACTAGATCCTACTCGCAAGCCCAACGGAATTCTACTTGTTAACGGTAAGGAGCTAGGCAGAGTTCCCAGCCCCGGTACTCCTACTGTGGCGGATGTAGTCATAGAAAAGGGATTGACTTTGGCATCTAATTTGCCGGTTTATATCCAAGGTGATTTTAACCTTCACTCAGGTGAAGAGTTTATGGAGAAAGTAGGTGATTCGAGTACCTTTTACGATCGTACAAACCTCGATAAAAACTTTGCGTGTCGGCCAAACGACCCCCGATTAGCTGGTAACTGTACAACAGGCGATACTTGGCGTCCGGCAAACGTACTATCAGATGCTGTCACTCTGCTATCACAAAATTACCGTTTTGGCTTCCGCAACGAGGGAGATTTTGACCTCAGAAATAATGCCGGTGCGGCTGCTGTAATGCCTCGCAAACAGCAAGGATTTTACAGCAACAACTTTGTCACAAACGGACTTTCTAGCGGGGGCTTCACAGCTACGGGCGGCAATTTAGTCAACACAGGAGGTACAGAAGTTACGGATGCAAACTACGCAAACAACAATCCTGTTAACAGTTCTTACTTCAACAATTTCGTCACTCCAGTGCAGCGGCGCGGGGAGTTCCCAGAGTATTTAATGGAAGTTTGTACCAAAATCCCAGTTTCTGCTTGTACGGATAACGACTGGTATGTAAATCCGCTGGCGACATCTCCTAAGAGGGCCGATACTAGCATTACTGGTGCAGACTTTAGGGCTGGAGCCGGAACAACAGCTACCCCGCCAGCACCCGAATTGCAACGCTTCCCCCGCCGTGTTGCTTTTGAGAGAATTGATCCTAATAACACTACAACTCCTGACGTGACGCTGACTTCGATTACTGCTCCTGTACCATTAGGGATTACTGGCACAGGAGCATCAGCTACAGTTGTTAGTGGGCCTGGCACAAATCTAACAGCAGCAAATTCTCTGTGGTTTGCGACAACGGCGACGGCTGGCGATAGTACGGTGACTTACGGTTCAGACAATTTTCCCTTTGTGTTTAACCAGGCGCGGAAGGACGGGAGCGGTGCAGAACTGCCAGCATTAGCTGCAACATCCGCACCAGCAATCCCAGGAACAGTAGCTCAAGGCTCGCAGCCACTACTAATGCCGGTTTTGCAGATCCAAACTGTGACGGCGGCACCAACGGCTGCTTCATCGACCGGTAGACCAGCAGGTACAAATATCGTGGCCGCCACCGGGTGGATATCGAAGGCTGTAAAAACCACATACAATATGGTCGTAGGCTCGAACGATACTCCTTCTCGATCGCTCGGTAATGGCTTCGGTGATTCTAACGGCGGCCTGCAAAACTTGACCCGATTCTTGGAAAGCTGGAATGGCGACATTGCAACAGTAATCCAGGGTTCCTTTATCCAGTTCGACCGGAGTGCCTACAGCACCGCGCCCTATATCCCGATTCTGAATCCGGATGCTCCGCAGCAGTCAGATCCACTTAAGTTGCGGAGTCTTTTCGAGTCACCACCCACTCAGGCTTTAACTTCTTTGAACCCACCGGCACCAGCCCCAGTCAGTGTCACTTACAATGGCGGTGCTCCCTTGCCTTTCTACAGAACCAGTAACGCCAGTATCACCGTTAGTGGCAATCTGGTAGGTCGCCTTCCGTTCTTCACCCCGCCCAAGCGGGAGTGGGGTTTTGATGTGGGTCTGCTATCTCAGCCACCCGACTTGTTTACCCGAAAGTTCACGACTCCTCCCTCAACACCCACCCCGGCCGAGTATTTCCGGGAAGTACCTCGCAATGACGAGTGGGTAAAAACTTTGATGTGTGGAGTTGTAGAAAATACCACCACGAAGGCTACCGAAACACTCACAAAGACCGAGCGAGATAACTGCCCCGCTTAACCCTCTAACTTTCCGCCGCGCAATTACTGGAGTCCTACTTATGACTGAGCAAAAACAACACCAAAATTTATCCGAGTCACCAGATGGCGGCTACACGATTATCGAGTCATTGGTAGCGATGATTGTAGTTTCGGTGCTGATGATCGCGATCGCCCCGGTGATGGCTTTCTCGGTAGCGACTCGCGTCCAAGCGCGGCGGATAGAACTGGCCACGCAGGCGGCGAGAACTTACATCGACGGTTTGCGATCGGAGTCAATTAAGTTTGGTGGCACAATAAAAGGGTTTCCCGCTAAATCCACTGCGGCAAATTTGGCTGACACAGCAGTTCCGGGAAATAATACCGATTTATACTGCGTTGACATGGATGGAACAGGAGTTTGTGAGACGAGTAGCACTAAAGACTTTTACGTTCAGGGCGCTTGGCTAAATCAAGATGCTACCGATCCCGATCCCACATTAAAAGGCTATCAGCTCTTAGTCCGAGTTTACAGGGCTGATTCCTTTGCTTCGGGTGTAACTTTGAAGGCTGCTCCAAAGGATGAGAAAAAGCAATCTATTGTGGGTTCTGGTTTGGGCGACAAAACAATGCCAGTAGTAGAAATGTCTACAGAGATTCCCGCCACTGGAAATCCTTCGTATAAGTCAATCTTGGATCGCCTGGAGAAAAAAACACCCTAAACTACTGTATTCCCATAATTACAGTGAGTGTTGTTAAATTTAAAATCGCTCCCCCATTTGACAAAGGAAAAAGTCAAAATGAAAAGTTTACTCAGGTTGCTTCTCAAAAGTCAGCACCAGCGAAACCGCTCTCATCCAGCTCAAACAGAAAAGGGCATGACTCTTGTCGAGCTATTGGTGGGAGCGATTATGGCATTTTTAATCATCACCCCGATGCTCGCCTTTGTAGTCGATATGCTGAATACCGACAGAAAGGAACAAGTCAAAGCAAATACCGAGCAAGACATTCAGGCGGCAGTTGATTTTATCGGCCAAGATTTGAGCCAAGCTATTTATATTTACGATAACGATGGAATTAATGCGCTCAAAGCGGGAAATTTCATCCCCCCGCAAGACGCAAATCGAACTCCAATTCTCGTATTTTGGAAGCGACAGATTCAGCGAAATGCTCTTCCCGTTATTCAAACAGCGGCGGACACTCCTAACCCAAAAGATTGTATTGCAGGTACAACACAATGTAATGACACCTATGTTTTATCGTTAGTCGCCTACTACCAGATTAAAGATACTACACCTAATTCTATTTGGTGTCAACCATCAGGAGGCCCTTGTCCTACCCGTATCGCTAGGTATCAAATTCGAGACGGGCTCAAAGACCCTAAAGCAGCAAATCCAGCTACCGAGCCTGACTATATAACTGTAGAACAAGGACAAAAACGCAGTGATGCTTATAATTCACTTCTTGACCTCAGTAAGCCCCTGGTTAATGTGACGAAACCAAACGTTCCTTGGAACCCGGAGCAAGTATTAGTTAATGACATCGACTACAGCCCAAAAGCAATTGATTCAAAAGAATGCGAGAATGCTCTTGGCAATCCTACCGACCCAAAAAATAATTTTATAGAGGAAAAAACCCTAAAAATAGCAAACCCAGATAATACAAATAGCTTCTACGCTTGTGTGGATACAGCGAGAAACACAGCCAGAGTTACGATCCGAGGCAATAGCCTGCGCCGCATTCAACCAACCGGTGCTGATTACGAGGACAAGAAATCGGCATTTTTCCCAACAGCAAGCATTCAAGTACAAGGTTTAGGTGCGCCAGGAAAGTAACTGCCGCCTGAAACGCAATTCCGAATCGCCCGCAGCCGATCGCCCAAACAGGATAATACAATGAAAACCCCACCAATTATATTAAAAAACTTCCAAAAGTCGATCGCCAAAACTCGCCATAAATTCAACAGCAGTGCATCCAAAAACCAGGATGCAGGCTACACAATTATCGAGTTGCTGATTATAGTTTTGATTTTAGGTATATTTGCTTCCATCGCCGCTCCGAGTTGGCTGGCATTCATCAACAGGCAAAGAGTTCGCACAGTGAACGATCGCGTTTTGCAAACCCTGCGAAGTGCACAAAGCGAAGCCAAGCGAACTAAGAGCGATCGAGTAGTTACATTCACTTTATCTGATCCGCCAACAGCTACAATTAACACAGAGAAAGTGACTTTCGATGCTGGAGGCGAAATAAAGGCAAAACAGATTAAACTTTCTGTTGCTAGCTGTCCTGAAGGTGTCTGCACGGCCGCTGACAAACTTACTTTTAATTATAACGGTGTAGTCGATCCAAACAATACAAACAATCCAAAATTACCTCTGGTGGTAACAGTTGCTCCATTCGATCGCGGTGCGAAACAGTGCGTAATTGTCGAAACCCTAATCGGAGGAATGAGAACTGCTGAAGGAGAATACAATAATACAACAAAACAGGGTTGTCAAGTAGTAGCCCCCTAGATATTTTGTAATCTCTAAAATCAATTTCTTATCAGTTCTGAATTGCTAATACTAATTTTTTACGAAGCTGCACAGAATTCCGATTCCCGGAAAAAAAGAGGGCCCGCACGCACCATCCACCGCCCCTACAGAACCCATTTGACATCTTTGAGTTTTTGGGTTGGGTGACGAGAAATATAGAGAGAAACTGGTTTCTGAGATTTATGCAAGGGGCGAGAAACCGGGTATTCTTGGAGTTTTTGGTTGGGTGACGAGAAATATAGAGAGAAACCCGGTTTCTGAGATTTACGCAGAATAGATATCAAATGGGTTCTACAAGGTGGAGATGAAAGGGCGATCGGAATATGTGCAACCACCGATTTAATCGCTATAAAATATATTACTGCGAACTATTTTATTGATTTTTTCTGCCGTCGGGCATAGTCGTGCCGCCCATGCTAGCTCGATCGATACTAGCGCCATCAATATTAGCATTTCGCAGGTTGGCATTAGACAAATTTGCGTCTCTGAGGTCAGAAAATCGCAAGTCTGCACCGTCTAAGTTTGTCCCTGTCAAATTAGCTTTTCTGAGGTTGGTATTGCTGATTCTGGCTCCGATTAACTCGGCTCCGCTCAAATCGGCGCGAGCGAGATTGGTATTGACAAAATCGGAGATTTCAAAGCGACTGCCGCTGAGGTTTGCGTCTGAAAAATCTGCACCTGTGACGATCGCATTTTTTAAGCGCAGGTTAACTAATTTTACCGCTCGGAGGTCGCAGCGGACGCAGCTTTGGGTTAGCAGCAGCGTTTCGACGTTGGCGTTGATTTGGTCAATTTGTTGCTGCGAGAAGTTTTCGGCAAATTCTGGCGAGACGTAGCCGAGATTTTTGGGATCTTCTGCTTTTGGTTGGGGCGTTGCTGTTTGACCGATCGCCCTTTGTGACTCTCCCCCTTGCGGATATTCTAGAGTTGCCGCAAAAACTAGCAGGGCGATCGAAAGTATTGTGAATTTTTTCATAAAATATGTACAAGCATAGCATTTCGAGTTCTCATATGATATCAATTCCTCTCTTCATCGTCCTGTATTCATTTCTCTGGGATCTCTCTGGGATCTCTCTGTGTTCTAGCGCCGGTTAAATCACCTGACGATGCAACGGTCAACGATATGAGGTGGTGCTGGGCATTGGGCGTTGGGCATACCTCACAACGATCTCGAACCGCTATAGACCTTTTATATTGTATAGCAACAGCTACAGCGCGATCGGGCATTTTCGAGTACCCAAATCATTGATATTATTACCTCTGCCTCAAGCAGAACTGCCTTTTGCTATAACGCCGAATCATCAACAGGGTATGTTACCCGGATTTTGTATTATTACAATTTTCAAGCAAATAGATTTAAATTTAGATAAAAGACTTCCGAACCGTCAGGTGCGCGGATTAACTTTTCTATTACCGCAGGCAGTTGCTGTTGGCGGTACAAATCGGGAATTTCGCAGAAGCATTCTGCAGAAACTTCTAAGATTTTTGGCATATCGGGAATCGGAATTCCCAGGCGATCGCTTTTATTTAACGTGCAAACAATCAAGTAGTTGCAGTCAGCAATGCTCCGACTGCTGGGAAATATTTTAGATAAATTAATCAGGGTAATCAGTTCTTCTTGGTGCCGCACTAAACTTTGACCGCTATCTAAAAAACCGTAGGGATTAAAGTCTTTGACAACGCGCTGCACCCGTTCAATCGGAACTGCATAATTAACATTTCCCAGCTCAAAAGAAACAAGTTTTCGAGGAGCAGCTCTGACATTGCCTTGTTTGTTGCTGCGAAAACGGCGATTGTAATTGGCGTGAGTCATTCAATTTTAGATTGTAATGGGGCATGGGGCATCGGGCTCTAGCGTTGCGGAGGGATGGGGC
>NZ_JADEXD010000148.1 GCF_015207285.1 Tychonema sp. LEGE 07203
CTGAGTTTGAAACGTTCTACACTAAGAACATTCTGATTAACGAAGGCATTCGTGCTTGGATGGCTCCAACAGACCAACCTCACGAAAACTTCATCTTCCCTGAAGAAGTTCTGCCTCGCGGTAACGCACTTTAAAAAAATCAGGATTTGGATTTCAGATTAATTTAAGTTTTTTAAATTCACATTAGAAATCCAAATTCCTATTCCTGGGGCGAGCGCGGGATTGCCGCGCCCGCCCCAGGAAGAAAAAAGCCCAAATCCAAAATCTAAAATCGTTGGAGGTTCTACCGCGTGGTAACGCTCTCTAATTCTTACGTAAGCGGTCGCGACCAAGAATCCTCCGGGTTCGCTTGGTGGTCTGGCAACGCTCGTTTAATCAATCTCTCAGGCAAACTGTTGGGCGCGCACGTCGCTCACGCTGGCTTGATCGTGTTCTGGGCCGGAGCAATGACTTTGTTTGAAGTCGCTCACTTTATCCCAGAAAAGCCCATGTACGAACAGGGCTTAATCTTGATGCCCCACGTCGCTACTTTGGGTTGGGGCGTCGGCCCCGGCGGTGAAGTCACAGATATCTTCCCGTTCTTCGTAGTCGGCGTTCTTCACTTGATTTCCTCGGCAGTTCTCGGCTTGGGCGGCATTTATCACGCCATTCGCGGCCCGGAAGTTCTCGAAGAATACTCTTCTTTTTTCGGATACGACTGGAAAGATAAGAACCAGATGACCAACATCATCGGCTATCACCTAATTTTGTTGGGTGGCGGTTGCTTGCTGCTGGTTGCTAAGGCCATGTTCTTCGGCGGTGTCTACGACACTTGGGCTCCGGGCGGTGGAGACGTGCGTATTATCACGAACCCAACTCTCAACCCGGCTGTGATTTTTGGCTATCTGACTCGCTCTCCTTGGGGTGGCGAAGGCTGGATAGTCAGCGTCAACAACATGGAAGACATCGTCGGCGGTCACATCTGGCTCGGCTTGATTTGTATCGGTGGCGGTGTTTGGCACATTTTGACCAAGCCTTTCGGCTGGGCTCGCCGTGCCTTAGTCTGGTCTGGTGAAGCTTACCTGTCCTACAGCTTGGGCGCTTTGTCCCTGATGGGCTTTATCGCTGCCTGTTTTGTCTGGTTCAACAACACTGCTTACCCTAGCGAATTTTACGGCCCGACGGGCCCGGAAGCTTCTCAAGCACAAGCTTTGACCTTCCTGATCCGCGACCAACGCTTGGGTGCTAACGTCGGTTCTGCACAAGGCCCGACCGGTCTGGGCAAGTACCTGATGCGCTCTCCTACTGGCGAAATCATTTTCGGCGGTGAAACGATGCGTTTCTGGGATTTCCAAGGCCCTTGGTTGGAACCTTTGCGGGGTACTAACGGTTTGGACTTGAACAAAATCAAGAATGATATTCAGCCTTGGCAAGCTCGCCGCGCTGCTGAATACATGACTCACGCTCCTTTGGGTTCTTTGAACTCTGTGGGCGGTGTGGCGACTGAAGTTAACTCGTTTAACTTCACTTCTCCTCGTTCTTGGTTGGCCTGTTTCCACTTTGTGATGGGTTTCTTCTTCTTGGTCGGCCACTTGTGGCACGCTGGTCGTGCTCGCGCTGCTGTTGCTGGCTTTGAGAAGGGTATCGATCGCGAAAATGAAGCGGTACTTTCTATGCCTGACTTAGACTAATCCATCGAACTTGTGTTGATTTGATCGTCTAGTCAAAAAAAGCTCCTGCCGTTAAGCAGGAGCTTTTTTTTGAGTAAATATCTAGAACAAGCGCAGAGAAAGGTTAATCGACCTTTCTCTGAGTGACTGTGCAATTTTTAAAACTTGACAATTCTCAAGAGTTCGGGCGAACACCTTGCAACGCAGGCTCTACAAAGTTTATATTTAAACTAGAAAAGTTTTAATTGTACAAAGTTAAAAGTTGTAATGAGAAGTTGCAGTTTGAAGGCAGCTTGCTAAGGGTGCAAAACTCATCGACTATCGCGGGATATTCATATTTTATTAAATGGCTGTGCTTGCCAATTTTTTTAAACACGCACAAAACTTTTGAGCCTTTTAGTGTTATTGCTGGGAAACCAAAAGATTAATAATGGACTCATTAAAAGTCGAAAATGTCAAGGTGAGTTACGATCGAGCAAATTTGCTCTCGCGCATTGTCAATCGCATTCGCCGCTCCCTAGAACTGCCAGAAATTCTCAGCGCGACGGCAGCCGAAGTTCAATCGTTCTTAGGAACAGACAGAGTAAAAATCTACAAATTTCATAGCGACGGCAGCGGTGAAGTGATTGCCGAATCAATTAACGGCAACCGCTTGCCATCTTTATTGGGACTGTATTTTCCAGCAGATGATATTCCCCCTGACGCCCGCCAACTTTTCGCCCAAGTACAAGTGCGATCGATCGCCGATATAGATTCCGGGCTGCTCGGCCAAAGTCCCCGCCTCGATGCGGTTTCCGGTCAACTGCTGCCCGACGAAGTGCGCTTTCGGCCGATCGACCCCTGCCACGCCGAATACTTGAGCGCACTCGGTGTCAAGGCTTCCTTAGCAGTACCAATTTTTCACGGCGAAGAATTCTGGGGCCTGTTAGTATCTCACCACTCCGAGTCCCGCAGCGTAGCAGAACACGAACTGCAAGGCGTTCAAATGGTCGCAGATCAGCTCGGCGTTGCCATAGCCCAATCAACCCTCCTCGCCCTCGCCCAAGCCAAAGCTCAGCGGGAAGCGGCCATCAACCGCGTCAGCGCCGCCCTGCACTCTCAGCCCGCGATGGAACTGCAACTAGCTTTGGCAGAATGTGTAGCTGCACTAGGCGGAGCAGGCGGCAGGCTTTGCATTTTCGACAGCAGCAAAATCACCAGTTTAGAACCCGACTCGGACAATTCCACTCGGGCACTCAAAATCTACACTTGCGGCTCCGGGCCCAAAATGCAAATTTCGGCAAAATACCCGCAGGTAGAGCAATACAGCGTCTGGCACGAATATTTTAAATCCGGCAAGCAACAGGTTTGGGCAATTCCCGACTTGTACAAAATTAGCAGTTTGAGAAGCCTGCAACCTGCATTTCGATCGACCAAAATTCGCAGCATTTTAATCGTACCCCTCAGAACCAGCCAGCAAATATTCGGTTACTTAAGCATTTTTCGAGAAGAATTTGACACCGAAACTCTCTGGGCCGGACAGTGTGATGCCGACGGGAGGCTCGCCCAATCTCGGATATCTTTTGAAACGTGGAAAGAATCAAAAACAGCCCAAATTCGCGAATGGGAGCCTGAAGAAATTGAATTGTTACAAAATTTGGGCAGCCAATTTTCTAATACAATTCACCACTCACAACTTCACCAAAAAATAGAGGAACTTAATGTTAATTTAGAAAATCAAGTTCAAGAGCGCACGGAGCAACTGCAGCAGTTGACCCAACAGCAGCGAGTGCTGTTTGCAGTTGTGGCAAAAATGCGGGAATCCCTAGACTTGAACAGGATTTTTAGCACGATGTCCCGGGAAGTGCGACGGGCTTTAAATGCCGATCGCGTTGGGGTTTACCGCTTCGATCCCGCATCGGATTTTAAGGATGGCGAATTTGTTGCCGAAGATGTTTTGCCAGATTTTCTGTCAGCAATGGCAGTTAAAGTACACGATTGCTGTTTTGGAGAAACCTATGCAAATCTATACTCTCAGGGGCGAGTTTACGCACTGTCCGACATCAGAAATGCCGGACTCCAAAATTGCTATCAGCAAATATTGGAACAATTTCAGGTCAAAGCTAGTTTAGTTGCACCAGTCATGAAAGGCAAAGACCTTTGGGGATTGCTGTGCGTGCACCAATGTTCGGCTCCCCGCAACTGGGAAGCTTCCGAAATTCAGTTTGTTACCCAGATTTCCGATCAGCTCAGCATCGCCCTAGAACAAGCAGATTTGCTCGCTCAAACTCAGCAGCAAGCAGTTGAATTGCAATGCGCCGCCGAGCAGCAGCAAATACTGTATGAGGTAGTTGCTAAAATTCGACAATCTCTCGATTTAGATACAATTTTTCGCACTACCACTACAGAACTGCGGCGGATTTTAAATGCAGACAGAGTAGGGATTTATCGCTTTGACCGCAGTTCAAAATTCAATGAAGGCGAATTTATTACTGAAGATGTTTTGCCTGGTTTTGAGTCGGCAATTGATGTGAAAGTTCTGGATCGATGTTTTGGCGAAAACTACGCGAGTAAATACAGTCAAGGACGCATTCAAGTGCTGCCTGACATCGAAAATGCGGGACTCTCAAACTGTCACGCTGCTATTTTAGCTCAATTTCAAATTAAAGCTCAAGTGATTGTGCCGCTGATGAACGGCAGCGAACTTTGGGGTTTGCTGTGCGTGCACCAGTGCAGCGGTTCGCGCGATTGGAACACTTCCGAAATCCAGTTTGCTACGCAAGTCGGAGCTCAGTTAAGCGTAGGATTAGAACAAGCAGATTTGCTCGCTCAAACGCGGCAGCAAACGATCGACCTCCAGTGGGCTGCCGAGCAACAGCGGATACTGTTTGAAGTGGTGGCTAAGATTCGGGAGTCTCTCGATATCGACGAGATTTTTCAGACGGCAACTCAAGAAGTTTGTGAGTTTATGCAAGTCGATAGAATTGCTGTATATGGCTTTAATCCTGATTGGAGCGGCCAGTATGTTGCCGAATTTGTGAAAGATGGCTGGATAAAATTGGTAGGGGAAGGTATCAATACGGTTTGGGAAGATACTTATTTGCAGGAAAACAGAGGTGGCAGGTATCAGAATAATGAAACTCTAGCTGTTGAGGATATCTATCAAATCGGTCACTCGGAGTGTCACGTCGATATTTTAGAGCAATTTCAGGTGAAGGCTTATGCGATCGCACCGATTTTTTTAGGACAAGAACTTTGGGGTTTGCTCGCAGCTTATCAACATTCAGGAACCCGCTGCTGGGAAAGTTCAGAAGTTAAGTTTTTAGCTCAGATTGCCAATCAGTTGGGCGTAGCTATCCAACAAGCCGATTTGCTGGCTGAAACTAGACGGCAAGCGGCACAAATAGCTCAAAATTTAAAGGATTTGCAGCACACTCAAGCTCAATTGATTCAGACTGAAAAAATGTCGGGTTTGGGGCAACTGGTGGCCGGTATTGCTCACGAAATTAACAATCCAGTTAATTTTATTTACGGCAATCTCAATCACGCTACTGATTATACTCAAAATTTGCTGAGTTTGCTGGAACTGTACCAGCAGCAATATCCCGATTCTAGTCCTGCAATTGCTGAATTAACCGAAGATATTGACTTGGAATTTCTGCTGGAAGATTTGCCGAAATTGCTATCGTCGATGCAGGTGGGAGCAGATCGCATCCGTCAAATAGTTCTGTCTTTGAGAAATTTCTCTCGTCTGGACGAAAGTCAAATGAAGGCTGTGGATATTCACGAGGGAATTGACAGCACGCTGTTAATTTTGCAGCACAGGCTGAAGTCTAATCCTGACAGTGAAAATATTGTGCTAGTTAAAGAGTACGGATCTTTGCCTCTGGTTGAGTGTTATGCGGGACAGTTGAATCAGGTGTTTATGAATGTACTCGGAAATGCGATCGATGCTTTGGAGTCGGACAAATGTCTCGATCGCCAATCTGTGACTCCTCAAATTATAATCTCTACTGCTGTCGGTCAACTTCCTGGCAATGTTCCTAGTGTGGTGATTCGGATTTCTGACAGCGGGCCGGGAATTTCGGAATCTATGAGACAGCGGATATTTGACCCTTTTTTCACGACTAAGCCGGTGGGAAAAGGTACTGGATTGGGACTGTCCATTAGTTACCAAATTGTGGTAGAGAAACACGGCGGTGTTTTAAAATGCGATTCTCAATTGGGAAAAGGTACTGAGTTTGCGATCGAGATTCCGATTAATCAATAGTCATTAGTCATTAGTCATTAGTCATCAGTCATCAGTCATTAGTCATCAGTCAATAGTCATTAGTCATTAGTCATTAGTCATCAGTCATCAGTCATTAGTCATCAGTCATTAGTGTTGTCCTCCCCGAGTTATTGTAGGGTGCGTCAGGGGGCTGAATGTTTTTGTCGCCTACTCAAGGATTCGGGCCCCCTGACTACGGTTAGCTTTGTTTATGTAGAGTCTCGGTTTTAACCGCCGAGTCAAGCCCAGTTCGATCGCCCGCGCCTGAACATGGTAAATTCAGTCCTACAGGCTGTTTTCAAAATAGCAAACTGAGCGCTTGCAATCGATCGACCCATACGCCATGCCAGATTCCGAATTCTCAGACGATTTAAAATGGACGCCCCAAGCCAAGGCTAAGCTGAAAAATATTCCCTATTTTGTCCGGGGACAAGCCCGCGTCCGCATCGAGCAATTGGCCCGCGAAGCCGAAACCGAAGTAGTCACGGTTGACTTAGTTGAGCAAGCTCGCATTGAGTTTGGGCAATGAGGGATCGAAATGTACCCTAAAGCTTTAGACTATATATTGCGTTGTAAGGACAAGGATTTAAAAAAATAGTGCGTAAAATAGTTATAGCCGGCAACTGGAAGATGTACAAAACTAGGGCAGAATCCCTAGAGTTTCTTCAAGGATTCATGTCCTGTCTGACGGAAACCCCGGAAGAGCGGGAAGTCGTGCTTTGCGTTCCCTTTACTTCATTGGCCGTCCTCTCGAAAAACCTTCACGGAAGCCGGGTGCGACTCGGCGCTCAGAACGTGCACTGGCAAGAGTCGGGAGCTTATACTGGCGAAATTTCCGGGCCGATGCTCGCAGAACTTGGTGTGCGTTATGTAATCATAGGGCACAGCGAGCGCCGTCAATATTTTGGGGAAACTGACGAAACGGTGAATTTGCGGCTGAAATCTGCTCAGAAATACGGTTTGATTCCGATTCTGTGCGTCGGAGAAACCAAGCAGCAGCGGGATGCAGGGGAAACTGAAACTCATATTTTCTCTCAGTTGGCGCAAGATTTGGTTGGTGTAGACCAAGATAACTTAGTAATAGCTTACGAACCGATTTGGGCGATCGGCACTGGCGACACTTGCGAAACAAAGGAAGCTAACCGAGTTATCGGTTTAATTCGCTCTAAATTGACTAATCCTGACGTGCCGATTCAGTACGGCGGCTCTGTGAAGCCGGAAAATATCGATGAAGTTATGGCGATGCCTGAGATTGACGGGGTTTTGGTAGGCGGTGCGAGTTTGGAAGCTGCCAGCTTCGATAGAATTGTCAATTATAAATAATTAGTATTGCTAATTGGTAATTGCTAATTGGTGGTTGTACGAGGCGTTTTGATGTTGAGAAATGACAATCTGTACGAGTTACCCCAAAATCTTCCAGTACCAGTTGATGATGGGGCAACTAACCACCTTGTGGGCCTGCAAGTTCCTGCCATTGCGCTGATGTCAACGGCGGGAAATATTGTTGATTTAGGAAGCATTTCTGGCAGAACTGTTGTTTATTGCTATCCGTTAACTGGTAAGCCTGATGCAGATTTGCCCAAAGGTTGGAATGACACAGTAGGGGCTAGAGGATGCACTCCTCAAGCTTGTGCATTTCGAGATTATTACCGAGAGTTACAAGCACTTGGTTCAGGGTGCTTTGGTTTGAGCGCGCAAACTACCAAATACCAACAAGAGGCTGTTCGGCGGCTGCACCTTCCCTTTGAATTGTTGAGCGATTCACAACTAATGTTTGCTAAAGCTTTGCGATTGCCTACCTTTGAAGTTGAGTTGATGACCTTGATTAAAAGGCTAACGCTGATTGTCGAAAACGGGCGAATAGAAAAAGTATTCTATCCTGTATTTCCCCCCGATCGCAATGCGGAACAAGTTATTGATTGGCTTGCTCAAAATCCCCAGAGGGATGATAAATAATACGAGGTTCGATCGATCGCCTATAATTGTAATGTGCCTCTTTCTTGTTTTTCCGATCGAGAGAATTGTTCCATGAATGCGATCGTTCAAGCCAAACCCGCTTTAGAAGATTTCCTCAAACTTCCTGAAACTGAACCAACCTCAGAATTTATTGACGGAGAAATCCTTCAGAAACCCCTGCCTCAAGGCGAACATAACGTACTTCAATATGAATTATGCAAGACTGTCGATCGAGTAGCGCAAACTCAAAAAATTGCCAAGGCTTTTCCTGAGTTGCGCTGCACTTTTGACGGTATGGCGATCGTACCAGATATAGCAGTATTCCGATGGGAAAGAATTCCTTTTTTGCCTTCGGGTAGAATTGCCAACATCTTTGAAATTAATCCAGATTGGTCGATCGAAATTTTATCCCCAAACCAAAGCCAAACAAAAGTCCTTGGTAAATTGCTGCACTCTTCGCGACAGGGTACTGAGTTGGGTTGGTTGCTAGATCCAGAGGAAGAAAGTATTTTAGCAGTATTTCCCGGACAAAAAGTAGAATTGTACCGAGGTACAGATCGGCTGCCAATTATTAATGGAATTGAGTTAGAATTGACGGTTGATAATGTTTTTAGCTGGTTGAGTTTTGGCTGAAGAATCTTGGACGCATCAGGCTCAAAAAAACCGTTTTTGTTATGCTAATCTACCTGACAGGATATCCAACCTAAAATCTAGAATCTAAAATCTCACTCGCCATGACAGATAACTCAACCCAAATTATTAGAAATAAAGCTTTCGAGTGGGGAAAACGCACTTATTTAATGGGCGTTTTGAATATTACCCCTGACAGTTTTAGCGACGGCGGCGAATTCTACAGCATAGAATCTGCTTTAGCGCAAGCAGAAAATATGGTAAAATCTGGGGTAGATATTATTGATATTGGCGGTCAATCTACGCGACCCGGTGCTCCGGAAATATCCTCTGAAGAGGAACTCGATCGCGTTATACCTGTCATAAAAATACTGCGGCAAAAAACCGATGTTTTCGCAAATATTCCGATTTCGGTGGATACTACCAGAGCGGATGTTGCCAAAGCTGCTGTTGAGGCGGGAGCTGATATAATCAACGATATTTCGGGAGCAACTTTTGACTCAGAAATGCTGTCAACTGTTGCTCAGTTGAAAGTACCCATAATTTTGATGCACATTCGGGGAACTCCCCAGACGATGCAAAAACTAACTGACTATCGGGATTTAATTGGGGAAATTGGGGAATTTTTAGAGAGCAGAATTGCGGCGGCAGTTGCTGCGGGAATTGACAAATCTCAGATAATTATCGACCCCGGTATTGGCTTTGCTAAGACTTACAGTCAAAGCTTGGAAATTCTGCGCCAGTTGCGAAAATTTCGTGTTTTGGACTGTCCGATTTTAGTCGGAGTATCGCGAAAAAGCTTTATCGGACACATTTTAGATCGGCCAGAAGCCAAACAAAGAGTTTGGGGGACAGCGGCGGCTTGTACAGGTGCGATCGCAAATTTGGCAGATATCTTGCGAGTTCACGATGTCAAAGAAATGCACGATGTTTGTCAGGTGGCCGACGCTATCTTCAGAAATCAATCTTGAGCGGTTGATTGGTCGATAACTCGGAGTTCCCCGCCGCCGTTAACTTCCGTGGGGGTATCGGGCATAGAACCCATCAATTCGTTGAGAGCTTCTGTCATGTTTCTCGGATCCATAAACAAAATTTTGGCATTGTCGCTTTCGCCTAATTTTTGTTGAGCGTCTAAGTATTTTTCGGTTACTAAGTAATTCAAAACTTGCTTGCTATTGGGATGGGAGTCTAAAGCTTCAACTAAGAGCCTCATGTACTCCTTAGTGCCGATCGCCTTATTGACCATTGCTTGCCATTCGCTCTTGGTAGCCCGCTCCAATTCCATAGCTTCTTGCACCCTTTTCGGAGGTGTAATGCTTTGAATTTCTACGCGAATTACTTTAACGCCCCAAGTTTCGGTAGCTTCGTCCAACTTCTTGAGTAACTTTTTATTCATGTCATCTCGGGAACCCAAGATGTCTTGCATGGGCAAGCGACCAATTTCAGCGCGAAACGTCGTTAAAACTAAGTTGGCGATCGCATTTTCAATTTGATCGATTCCATAATAAGCTTTCTGCAAATTCACGACCCGCCAATACACAACGGCATCGACTTCAAGGGCCACATTATCTCCCGTGATTGCTGACTGAGGTTTAATATCTAAAACTCGTTCGCGGCTGGTGTCCACGCAGACAACTTTTTCGACCAAGGGACTGATAAAGTGGAATCCGGGCTTGAGGGTGCGCTTGTATTGACCCAAACGTTCGACTAAAGCTTCATCCCCGCCACTGATTATTTTGACGCTTGAGCTAACAGCGTAGCTGAGGATGAGCGTAACGAGCATGGTGAGAATAGACGGCCCCATTTCTACTTTCCTGCTAAGGTTGACTGAGAATCGATCGGGAATATACTCTAATTTAACTCAAAACATACCAGTCGCGTGCTAAAATGTCTCGACTGTTAATAACGAGTTCCAAAGACAAATTCTAAAAAGCCAGTAAGTAAGCCAGCCCGCTCGCGAAGCGAGAATTATTGGATTAGTCTAAGAGTGAGGCTCCCTGTGTTCGGACTCTCGCGGCGAAGCAGTGAAACCCAAGATATCAACCACACGTTTCCACAAAAGACATGAAAAACGATCGAGAGTTTCGCTGGGAAAAATCTTTAAGGTGGATCGCCCCAAGCATTTTGGTGGGTGCAGGAATCTGCAATGCGACAGCAGCCCAACCGGTACAAGCTGAGCAAATCGCCCTGCAAAGTTCGCAAAACTTGCAGTCGCAAAACTCGCAGCTACCGCGCCGCGGGCCGGCAGTTCGCGAAGTTATATCCTACGAAATGAAGGGAGACGAACTCAAGATTTGCAAGCAGGAAGGCAACTCCGAGAAAAAGTGCCAAGTTGTAGGCAAAGGCTACACGGTGGGTTTGAGAACTGCCAACGACCTCTACGGTCAAGGAAATCTTGTCAATGCCGAAGTTTTGTACAGACAAATCATCGCTCGCTATCCCAAACAAGCGGATGCTTATTACAAGTTGGGAAATCTGCTTTCGGCGCAAGGTAAAATGAGCGATGCGATCGTCCAATTCCAGAAAGCAATTGAAGCCAACCCCCAGCACGCCAAAGCTTACAACGATTTGGGCGTGGCGATGGCAAGTCAAGGGCAGTTGCCAGAGGCGATTTTGCAGTGGAGGCAAGCCGTTAAAATTAACGATCGATATCCCGATGCTTTAAACAATTTAGGAGTCGGTTTGTTCCAGCAAGGAGACAAGGAAAAGCAAGCGGAAGCAGTAGCCAGCCTCAAAAAAGCTAAGGAGTTATTTGTCAAACAAGGCAGAACTCAAGCGGCCAATCGAGTCGATCGAATTTTGGAAGAAATGAACTCGCAGTCGAGCGGCTCTTAAAACCGTACCCTGTCCGATCTACCTGGAATCAACTTGGTTTGACGGTTTTGAATGTAAGTTTTGTAACTCTGAAAACTTGGATTCAAAACTGTCAAACCAATCTTAATTATGCTCGTCGGTGGATTGAATGTGCGATCGATCTTGAGGTTTCTCCGACTTAATTCAGCAAGCCCTAACTACTGACAACTGACTACTAACTAGGCTGTCGAGCGTAACATGAGGGGCTCTCGCGGACATTGGGCTCTAGCGTTGCGGAGGGATTGGCCCGCGCAGGGCATTGGGTATATGCAGGACTGGAAGTATCCCGCATACCTCACCAAGCTTGAGAACCGCTATAAATGCTGACTAATGACTACTAATTACTAATTACTAACTACTAACTACTAACTAATGACTAATGACTGATGACTGATGACTTCTTAAAGCATTTCCCTCAAAACTTGTAAAATCACATTTCCGTCCACCCGATCGCTCACAGCGGCCTCACCCAAGCGCACGGGCAGCACAAACCGCACCTTACCATCCTGCACCTTCTTATCCAGTTGCAAAGTATTCAAAATCTCCTCAACATCCACACCTGCGGGCAACTTGGCAGGCAAACCCGCTTTTTCAATCAAAGCAGACTGGCGGCGATCGCACTCAGCATCCCACATTCCCAACTCCACAGCCAATCGGCTTGACGCAGCCATGCCGATAGCCACACCTTCCCCGTGATTGATTACCTTGTAATTAGTCAAACTTTCCACAGCATGACCGATCGTGTGCCCGTAATTCAAAATCGCCCGCAAACCCGACTCCTTCTCGTCCTTGCTTACCACATCAGCCTTAGCTTGGCAAGACCTGCTCAAAATTTCAGCCAGCAAATCCGCCTTCACGTAGCGCATTTGATCCAAACGCTGACAATTCTCCAACTTCCCAAAAAGTTCAGCATCCCAAATCACCCCATACTTGATGACTTCCGCCATCGCCGAACGAAACTCGCGCCCCGGCAGAGTTTTGAGTACATCCGGGTCAATCAAAACCAAACGCGGCTGGTGAAAAGCCCCGATTAAATTCTTCCCCAAAGGATGATTTACCCCCGTTTTGCCGCCAATAGAAGCATCAACCATCGCCAGCAGCGAAGTCGGAACCTGCACCACATTAATTCCCCGCAGCCAAGTCGCCGCCGCAAAACCCGTCATATCCCCAACCACCCCGCCGCCCAAAGCCACCATTGTCGAGGAACGTTCCAAGCGATTTGCCAAAGCCGCACCGTAAATCTTCTGGATCGAATTTAAAGTTTTGTACTGTTCTCCCGGTGGTAAGATGCAGCTACTGACTTCCAGACCCGCAGATTCGAGGGCTGCTGTTGCTGCTTCGCCGTAGTGCCGAAAAATCGACTGATTCGAGACCAGCAGCACTTTTTTGCCCAAATTTAGATCGCCCATCAGCGTGCCGAGATCCTGTAAACCGCCCGATCGCACGCAAACATTGTAAGATTGAGACCCCAAGTCAACTTTTATCACTGAGTGCATATTATTGATTTTAGATATTAGATTTTAGATTATAGTTCTTAGTGTATGTCTTCTTATTGATTGTTTGGGAGAAATTGCAATGACTCTTACCGGAGCAATAGCTTATTTTGGGATTTTCGGCGGCATGGTCGGCTTGGCAACAGTGCTGATGTTTGGTCTGCGGGCTGTCAAACTCATCTAACTGACAGATGAGAATGTGAGAACCAGAAGATTTAAATTCTGGGAAAAATACCGATCGGACGAAGTATTTTTGCAAAAAATCTTTAATTTTTCGGCGAGATTTAGCCCGCAAATGCTTCGGTCGATCGAACAATTCGACAATAAGTTTAATATAGCCCTTCTAAAAAAGGTGAAGATTTTAGATTTTAGATTATTCGACTTCGCTAGCGAACAAGTTTTAGATTTTAGATTGAGATATCGATCGATCCATACCCGATCTTTCACTCGAACTGCTATAGTTCTCAAGCGTGGTGAGGATAGCCATATACCATATACCATATACCGCATAGTACCTCATCTTTCACTCGATCTGCTATAAATATTTAACCAGATTTGATAAATCGTGTTTTTAGATTTTGAGGAATTATACTTCTGACATCTGAAATAACTAAGAACAATGACGAAAAAATCATCTGGGTTAGGAACGTTCGGGGGAGTCTATACCCCCTCAGTTTTAACGATCCTGGGCGTAATTATGTATTTGCGCTTTGGTTGGGTTGTCGGGAATGTGGGCTTGGTGGGAACCTTGATTATCGTCACCCTCGCCACCAGCATAACCTTTTTAACCTCGCTTTCTATAAGCGCGATCGCCACCGATCGCGTCATTCGGGTAGGGGGAGCGTACTACATGATCGGTCGTTCCCTAGGATTAGAAATTGGCGGTGCTGTAGGCATTCCCCTTTATATTGCCCAAGCCCTCTCGGTAGCCCTCTACACCATCGGGTTTGCTGAAAGCGTAGTAGCAACCTTCCCGCAACTCAATCAGTTGTACGTAGCGTTAATTACAACGGTATTGGTAGCAGTATTGGCCTTGACTTCCGCAGAAATCGCCATTCGCGCTCAGTACATAATTATGGCAGCGATCGTCCTTTCCTTAATCTCCCTTTTATTGGGCAACCCCCTAGATATCCCCAACCCGCAGATGTTTCAAACTCCGGCTTCTGGGGAGCCCTTTTGGACAGTATTTGCCGTGTTTTTTCCCGCCGTGACAGGAATTATGGCCGGGGTGAGCATGTCAGGAGATTTGCGAGATCCGAGTCGATCGATCCCCCTAGGGACGCTAGCTGCCGTAGGAACCGGATATATCATCTACATGGGATTACCGGTGATTCTGGCTATGCGAGCAGATACCCAGAGCCTGCTCGACAATCCCCTGATCGTGAAACAGATGTCTCTGTGGGGGCCGGCAATTTTGTTTGGCGTGTGGGGAGCAACCTTGAGCAGCGCCCTGGGTAGCATTCTCGGTGCGCCCCGCGTTTTGCAAGCGCTAGCTAGAGATGGGATATTTCCTCGCTGGATGAGCTTTCTCGGCCAGGGAAGCGGCCCGGGTGATGAGCCGCGCATCGGGACAGCAGTAACCCTTGGAATTGCAACCGCGACGGTTTGTATCGGCGAGCTAAACCTGATCGCCCCCGTGCTGACGATGTTTTTCCTCACCACCTATTTAGTGCTCAACGCCGCCGCCGGGATAGAAGGATTTTTACAAAGTCCCTCGTTTCGCCCCACCTTTCGCGTCCATTGGTCTCTATCTCTGTTGGGGGCTTTGGGCTGTTTGGGGGTGATGTTTTTAATCGATCCTGTAGCTACTGTGGTAGCCGCAATTATTGTCCTGGGAATCTACTTCTGGCTGCAACAGCGAGAATTGATCTCGGCCTGGGGAGACGTGCGGCGGGGCGTTTGGCTGGCTGTGCTGCGCTTTTGCATATTTAAGTTGGGTACAGAAGAAGACACGAAAAACTGGCGCCCCCATATTTTGGTACTGTCCGGTGCGCCAACCAAACACTGGTCGTCGATCGAACTAGCTGATGCGTTTACCCACAACCGAGGACTAATTACGGTTGCCACCATTCTGCCGCTCGGCTCTCGGAATTTAGCCCAACAGACCCAGTTAGAAGCAACTATCCGGGATTATCTCGAACAGAGAAGCGTTCAAGCCCTGGTGCGCGTTTTCATGGCAGCCGATCCTTTTGTCGGAGCCCAGCGCTTGATCGAAGCCTACGGGTTGGGGTCTTTGGTTCCCAATACAATTCTTCTGGGGGATAACGAAAGTCCAGAACGGCGCGATGGATACTGCCAGAACATCGCAGCGATTCACCGGGCCGGCCGCAGCATCATTATTTTGCGAGAAAATCCCGATCGCGGGTTTGGGGCGCGCCGTCGCATAGATGTCTGGTGGGGGGGAATGAAAGCTAACGGCAGTTTGATGCTGTTGTTGGCTTATTTGTTACGCACCGAAATCGATTGGCGCGAAGCAACTATTTATCTCAAATTAGTGGTGAAAGACCAGAATGCTGCTCGTTCTGCCGAAAGCAATCTCGCCCGCGCGATCGCAGATTTACGCATCGAAGCGCAGCCAAAAGTCTTAGTAGCCGACGGCAGATCCTTCAATCAGATCCTCCACGACTCTTCGGAAAAAGCCGACCTAATCTTCTTAGGAATGGCTGTACCGGGAGACATCGAAGATTATACTCAATACTATCAAAAATTGCAGGCCAGGGTGAAAGGATTACCCACAACTCTCTTTGTTCTGGCAGCTCCTGATTTTGCCTTTGAAGAAATCTTGAGCAATAGTCTTTGATATCAATTCCGGTTGCACTCCTCATGACTGTTGACTGTTGACTGTTGACTGTTGACTGTTGACTGTTGACTGTTGACTGTTGACTGTTGACTGTTAATAGGGCGGGCACGCACCATCCACCGCCCCTACTGACTGTTGACTGTTGACTGTTGACTGCAACCGGAATTGATATCACCGGGAGCATCTCATATTTGTAAAGAACCCATTTGACATCTTTGAGTTTTTGGGTTGGGTGACGAGAAATATAGAGAGAAACTGGTTTCTGAGATTTACGCAATGGGCGAGAAACCGGGTATTCTTGGAGTTTTGGGTTGGGTGACGAGAAAGATAGAGAGAAACCCGGTTTCTGAGATTTACGCAGAATAGATATCAAATGGGTTCTAAAA
>NZ_JADEXD010000320.1 GCF_015207285.1 Tychonema sp. LEGE 07203
AAAATGTGCCGCAAGTCTTGGCTCATCGAGTAGCTTACTTAAATGGAATGATTGGTGTCAATCTCAAAGCAGCAGCTTAAATTATCATCAGTATTTATACCGATCGCATAACTGTTATGCTCCCTATAAAATTAGGTGATGAACAAGATAAACATTTTAATAATTCCTCAAGCCCTATCCCAGAAACACCTAAACTTCTTGGTGGACTTAAACAATCACGAACTGATTTGAGGGTTGTTGAATTATTTGCAGGAGCTGGCGGAATGGGCTTAGGTTTTTTGATGGCTGGCAATCAAGATTATGGATTTAAAATAATTCATTCTGCGGAAATAAATCCCATATATTTAAGCAGTTTAAATAAACATCACAAATCTTTGATTCACAACTCATCTAATCAATTAGATAGTTGTTGTCCTACAGACCTTGAGCCTATAGATTTAACAAAAAGTGTAGGTCGAAGTACCGTGCAAGAAGCAGTAAAACAAGCAAGGGGAGTAGATATATTAATTGGAGGAACGCCATGTCAAGGTTTTTCTCAGTCTAATCGAGCTTCTTGGCATCCTGAAAATAGCTATAACAAACTTGTTGATATTTTTGTTCAATGTGCAGTAGAACTAGCTCCAAAAGTTATTCTTTTAGAGCTAGTTCAGGGGATTCTTTGGACACCAAAAGCAAGTAAAGGTAAAAATAGAAAAGTAACGGTAGTTGACTATATTTCAAATAAATTGACTGATGCTGGCTATATCCTATTTCCAACAGTGCTAGATGCTGCTTGGTATGGTGTACCACAACATAGAAATAGATTTTTTTTGTTGGCATTACATAAAGATTTAGGATACAAAGCTGAGGATTTCAGTGAATGGGGGGCTTTTCCCCTTCCTACTCACGGTTCACTAGGTAAATCTGCTTATGTAACGGTCGGGGATGCCATCGCAGACTTACCTGTAATTGGCAATGGTGAAAATAGGGTAGTTCAAGAGTATAATCAACCAACAGATGAGCAACTAGAGTCAAACTTATTTTTGAGACAAATGCGTGAAATGTCGTTGAGAGGAGTGATAGAGGGTCACATTGTTTCAAAGCAGGCTGATTATGTTATTGATAGATATAGTTACATACCACAGGGGGGGAACTGGCAGAATATCCGAGATATGATGAATAACTACGCTGACATCGAGAGAACCCACAGCAATATATACAGACGTTTAAGGTTTGACGAACCTTCGATTACGATAGGTAACTACAGAAAGAGTATGATAGTTCACCCAGAGCAAAACAGAGGTTTATCATTACGAGAGGCGACTCGCTTACAATCACTTCCTGACTGGTTTACCTTTTGCGGTTCAACTGATGACTCCAAAACGGGAGGAATTATGCACAAGCAGCAACAACTAGCGAATGCGGTCAGTTTTCTCCTGACATTAGCTATAGCTAAATATATTCTGGCACTCTAGGGCAAAGCTCGATTTGGCGTTTCCAACAATTATCATTTATAAACACAGGTGATTTATGGCTCAGATTAACAGCCCCCAAGGTGAGAACATAACTAATCTTCGGGAGTATTTACATGATGAAGAAAATATTTCTTATCAAGATTTTCATAATATCCTTCAAACTGCTAGTGAGATATTTGAGCGTTGTTTATCTCCAGGCGAACCGGGTGCAGTACAAGGATTGATATATGGTCACATTCAGAGCGGTAAAACATCAGTTCTTCTCACTACTATAGCTTTGGCAGCCGATAATGGATACACAAATTTTATTGTAATGACTTCTAATTTAAATGACATTTATGAACAGACACTCGACAGGGTTAAATCATCGTTAGATAGCTTTCAGGTTTGGGGGAAAAAGGAGTTGAGCAATAACCAAGGTGATAATCCTGGGGGGGTGACAACCCGCCTGAAACCCATAGTTAGTAAGGATTGAGCCAACTTGTGGTAAAAAAAGATAGGCAGCAGAATTGTTACACGCTTGCCTATCCCAAAAAATAATGATACCAACATTC
>NZ_JADEXD010000321.1 GCF_015207285.1 Tychonema sp. LEGE 07203
GTAGAATCAGCACGCTCGAATTTCTCTCCCCTTTCTCTGATTCCTCTGCGTTAAGAGCGGTTAGATATTTTAGATATTAAATCTGGCGTTGCTGAATACAAATATGAATTCAAGATTTCCCAATTGCGATCGGCCAAGTATGGTGAGCTTTGTAACATCAAGCAAAAAGTTGATTCATACGCCAGAATCAGCAACGCCCGCGGTTTAATCGTTCTGATGCTACCGGATTTGATATCGCGGGGGGGAGGCGGCGGCCACAACAAAAACAGCAGAACAAACACAGGAAAAACAGGGAATTTGGGAGTTGTGATTTCAAGTCCACTGTCGAAAAAATGTATTTTCTTGCCAAGCGGCGGCAGTGCGTTTTTCAATTGCTGCCATTTCTGTTTTGTTCAAAGGTTTGAAGGCTTGGGCGACTTTTAAGTTTTCTTCGAGTTGCTTTACTGAGTCAGCCGCGATGACGCAGCAGTGGACGCCGGGGAGTGAAAGCGTGTAGCCCATTGCTTGGTGCATTCCATCTAAAACACCGTTCTGAAATAACTTGCCGTAAGCTGGTATTTTCATGGCGATTACGCCAATGTTTTTGGCTTTGGCGACTGGTAAAGCGTTGGCTGCAAACGATCGCGGGTGGTGTTTTTCGGCGGCGTTGAGGGAGATTAATGTTGTGTCAAAAGGATAGCGCTGCAAGCCGGCGGCAATGATAGCAGGTTCGTGGTGTCCGGTGATGCCGGAAAAACGAATTATTTTTTGTTGTTTGGCTTCTTCGATCGCCTTTATTGCTCCTTTGGTACTGAAAATTTGGTCTAGTTCGGTTGTGAATGAAACGTGGTGGAGTTGCCACAAATCTAGGCGATCGGTTTTCAATCTTTTGAGCGATCTTTCTAAGTCTCTCCAAGCGCCGTCTCTGTCTCTGGCGGCGGTTTTTGTTGCTAAGAACAGGCGCGATCGATATTTTGGCAAAACTTTGCCTAAATTTTCTTCGCTTGGCCCGTAGTCGGCGGCCGTGTCAAAATAGCGAATCCCTAGTTCGATGGCGCGTTCAATTTGCGCCGCCGCTTCTGCTTCTCTTCTCGGCTGCGACAGCGGTGTTTGTCCTGCCCCTCCCAAACCAAAAATCGGCAATTTCACGCCAGTTTTGCCTAAAAGTCGTTCTGGCATTTTGACTGTGGCGGCCGCTTGATTGTTGGGTGCGGCTGCGATTTCCCGATCCTGTCGGTCGATCGCGCTAGCCGCTGCAATACCGCCGGCAACAGCTATACTGCTCAATATAAAATTGCGGCGAGTTTTTTTATCCGTCATGGTTTGCGTCTCCTCAGAATGTTTGAGTTGAGATTAACCAGAAAGTTCAATTAAGTCATCAGTCATGGGTTATTGGTTATTGGTTATTGGTTATTGGTTATTGGTTATTGGTTATTGGTTATTGGTTATTGGTTATTTGTTGGTTCTAATGCCCTGCGCGGGCCGATCGCGGGCCACGGAGCCCGATGCCCGATGCTTTTAGGCCCCATGCTTTTAGGCCCCATGCTTTTAGGCCCTAGTCAATTATCCATCGGCGAATCAGTTCGTTAATCTGTTCCGGTACTTCGTCGTGGGGACAGTGACCGGCTTTGATAAAGTGTTCTGTCAACTGCGGATAGTGTTGGCGAAATTTAGCGCTTCTGTCTGCAGAATTCATCCAAGGATCGCCTTCTCCCCACAGCATTAGCAGCGGAGAGGTTAACTGACTCAGCAATACGTCGATTTTTTCGCCTTGGGGTGTTCGGAATACGGAGGCGAATACTTTGGGTGCACCTCGATCGCAGGAGGGAAGGTAAATTTCTTCTACTAATTGGTCTGTGACGGCGCTTTGGTCGAGATAAACTTTTTCTAGGGTTTTCCGAATTGTCGATCGCTGGCGCACGTACTGGAACAGCAGAAAGCTTGCCCAGTCTTGCTGAAATAAGGTTTTAGCTACCGCAGATATGGCTTTTTGCAGGGGCGGGGCTTCGGGTGCGGGCTGGGGTTCGC
>NZ_JADEXD010000149.1 GCF_015207285.1 Tychonema sp. LEGE 07203
GAATAGGTTATTGGTTATTATTACCAGCAAATAACAACCAACAACCAATAACCAACTAATGACTAATGACTAATGACTAATGACTAATGACTGATGACTAATGACTGTAAGCTTCCAGAATTACCTTCGCCGCTTGATGGCCGGAAAGAGTCGCACCTTCCATGCTGTCGATATAGTCTTGCTGAGTGTAACTTCCTGCTAAAAAGAAATTGGCAACAGGAGTTTTTTGAGCGGGGCGATAAACATCCATTCCCGGTGCTTCGCGATACAAAGATTGAGCCAACTTAACCACACTGTACCAAGTCATATTTAATTCCCGCGCTGATGGAAATAAATCTTGAACTTGCTTGAGTACGTGTTGGGCGATCGCCTCATTGCTTTGTTTGATAAACGGATCGCCCGGTGTCAGCACCAACTGCAACAGCGAACCTTGTCCTTCTTTATAGTAATCCTTGGGACTTGTCAGCGCCAAATCTGCAAAACAAGAAAAATCTGCATCTGCTGAATATAGCAAATTATCGATACCTACAGCGCGGCTCAACTGTTTGCGCTGGGCTTCATCTTCCAGTTCCGTCACCCAACCGTCGAACCGCAATTGTACTGTAGCAACCGGCACCGCATCCAATTTATAAATGTTGTCAAATTCCGACCATTTGCGCCAAGTTGGCGGCAGTATTTTTTGAATCCCCGGCACGTCTAAGGCGAAAACGTAGGCATCGGCAGTGATATTTTCTTCGGTTTCGCCGTTAGCTACTACCAAGCCTGTCACGCGGGTTTCTTCGCCTTCTTGAAACTGAATTTCTCGGACTCTGCGGCGCGTGTAAATTTTTGTTCCTTTGCCTTCCAAATATTCGACAATTGGCTTGTGCAAATATTCGCTGGGAGAACCTGCCAGCATCCGCATCACAGAGGCTTCAGTTTTTGATGCAAACAATTGGAAGATTGTCAACATACACCGGGCAGAAATATTTTCGGTGTCGATAAAACCCAGTGCGTAGGCGATCGGATTCCACATTCTTTTGAGGGAGTTTTGGTTGCCGCCTTGACCGCGAAACCAGTCAGCAAAGCTAATTTTATCCAAATCGCGGATAGTTTTCATTGCCCCGTCAAAGTCGATCAAACCTCGGACGATGGGGCTAGTTCCCAGGGCGATCGCATTTTGAACTTTGTCTTGTACCGATAGCTGCGATGTCGTGAAAAATGCCTTCAAACCGTGAAACGGAGCACCCACCGGAAAGCGAAAATCCAAACAACCAGTTTCACCGCCTCGATTGATAAAAGTGTGGGTATGTTCTTTGACGAGCAAATCGTCAAAAGCTCCCACTTTTTTCATCAGGGCAAATAAGTTATAATAGCAGCCGAAGAAGACGTGCAAACCCATTTCAACGTGATTGCCGTCGGGATCTATCCAACTGCCGACTTTGCCGCCAACAAACGGGCGGGATTCAAAAATTTCTACTTCGTGGCCAGCATCCACTAAATCTACTGCTGTGGTCATTCCAGCCAGTCCCGCACCTGCGATCGCAACCCGCATTTTACCTATCCTTTACAGTATTTTTACAGATTGTAACAAATTTTAGAATATTAGAAATATTATTAAAGTTCATAAATGCCGATCGACACTTGTACCCCTCTCTGAATTCTTGCCAAAAAATCCGCACTAATGTGACCGTAAGGGCCCTGTTCCAGATAAGTTTTTTGGACAGTTATAATTTGCTCGCAGACAGCGAGTGAGTCCGATTCTAACCCTCCGATCCCCGCAGGAATCAAAATCCGAGTCGGAGTTTCCCCCCCTCTCAAATCGCTAGTAAAAGGCACAATCAGTACAGTACGGCTCAATTCATTGCGGCTATTTATGGAAACGACAGCAACAGGACGTTTTTTGGTATCTCCTATCGCTCGCAAAGCTCTCACCAGATAAACTTCGCCTTGTCGCGGATAAGCTTCTGTCATTGTATCAAAGACCTTCCTCTATTAAAATTTCTTCCATTTGTTCCTCTGCAAATGTTGCCCATTCTTGTTCAAACTCAATATCTTCTTGGCTGCGGTTGAGATAAAACTTCCGCAACTTATCTTCGATTTGCTTAGCGTACCAGAGACGGAGAGCCTGCTCGATCGCCTCCGTCCAATTATCAGTCAACTGGTCTATTTTATCCGCGAATTCAGCATCAAGGGCGACTAACACTTCTCGCTTTTGAGTAGAATTTGACACAATCATTCTCCTTGCTCATTCAAATTTTAAAAAAAATGACTGCTAACGGTTGACTGGTGACTAATATTATTGGTTGTTAGTTATTGGTTATTAGCAGCATCACACGAGTAACAAATAACAAATAACAAATAACAAATAACAAACAACTAACAACTAACTTTAAAACATCGGCATCAACTCAAGCGGCCCAATTCCCAAGTCTTTAGCAGACACCCAGCGCACCTCAAACAAAGCGATCATATCCTTAAACTGAGGCTGACCGCGAGAAGCACCCATCAACCCTTTAGCAATCACCAAACCGCACCAACCGTTCGTTAATTCACAGCGGCGCTCCCACTTTTGACGAGCTTCCTGATGCACCGGATCGTTTTCATTAAATTCGCCAAACAAATAGAGTTCTCCATTTTTAGCTTGCAAAATACCCAAATCGTACTGCTCGTCTTGAAAAGGATCTTCGCCCGGATTAAAGCAAATTGCCTTCACCCCTCCAGCTTCTTTCAAATCCTGAATCATAGTTTTCGCCTTCGGATGGGAAGTCTGGATCATCACCACAGGCAAACCGTCTCCGGCGGTATTAAGATCGTCGTTTTCTGCACTTTGGTGAAACTGGACACTTGCGCGCAGAAACTCTACCGTTGACCAAGGCACCGCGCCGAGACTCAAAAATGAATTTGGCGGAACCAAATCGTCTCGCAACAGTGGCATTTCAAATTCATCATCATCGTCATCGCCGTCACCGTCGAGCATATCTAACAATTCGACGGACACATCAGGCATTGTCGAAACTTTAACGGATACCTGCTGAATTTCTCCGTCAGACTGCGGAACAGGGATGCGGTAGCGACTGCTGAGAGTGGGAAATGTATCTGCTCCCAATTTCCGGCGGCCGTTGCGGAAAAAGCGGTGAAATGCTTCGAGAGCAACTAACATCGTGAGAGCTTCTTCTTCGTAAAGAATCGATCGCAATCCTTCTAAAGGATGCAAATTGCCAAAATTTGGTTCAATTTCCGATGGAGGCAAATCGGCTAAATCAATTTCGTCGTCTTCATCATCCCCATCAAAATCGCCGGCACTTTCAAAGGTGAGAAACAAACAGTCCTGCCCTAAAAAAGCCTGTTCTAAATCTTCAAAAGAGTCATCGTTGACGACTCGCTCTCGAAACCGCTTCAAGGATTCTAGAGAACGGTACAGCAAAACTCCGTAATCCATTCTGCCTTGCCCCAATACAGACACGTAGAGGCTGGCAACATCCCACTGATTGATTTCAATAGATATAATTTGGTGTTCCCTCAAAGTCCGCCACGGAGCATCGTGCCAAATTTGAGCTGCTTTTTCCATGAGAACTTCGGCGTACTGAGGGGGTAACTCAGGAGGTCTGTTGATCGCCACCTCTTCCATGCCCCGAAATATTTCGTCAATTAGGGGCAATTCCGGTACGTAGTCAATGGAAATGTCTAAATCTTGAAGTACGCCCCGCAGGTAAAATTGAATTTCTCGATTTTTGACTACTATTTTTTGGGGGCGGACTGCGGGAGCCGGACTTTGGGGATGTTCGATTGCCCGCAGCAGAGCTCGGACGATCGCCTCTGGGCCGGCATCGGACCCTACCACGTCCATAGCCCTCACGACGCCTTCAGAGCCGTCCACCCAGAGAATGCACTCGCCTCCGCCTTCTGGAACGTCATCGTCCTCTAGCATCATGTGCGAGTCAGCATTAGATAAGGGTCGGCGGTCGCCCTCCCACACGCTGGGAATTTGAGGTAAATTTTGTAGCCGACGAAGAGTAGAGCGATTCAGCGCTGCCATAGAGTAAGCCCGTTGGGTGAAGCATTGTTGCGGTGCCGGTAGTCGGTCAACCGCTGCTTCTCAATCATAAACCCTATGGGGGGGGAGGACATCAAGCTGTTGGCAGTTGGCTGTTGGCAGTTGGCTGTTGGCAGATTCCTTGTACAATGGAGGGATAAGATTAAACTCTTAGCGTTGCACAGTCTCAGGAGTTCGGCAAATTATGACTCAAGCCATTTCACAAAAGCGGGGCATTCAAATGACGGACTCTGCTGTCCGTCAAGTTTTAGCTCTTCGAGAAAAACAAGGTACAGACCTCTGCTTGCGGGTAGGGGTGCGCCAGGGCGGCTGTTCTGGTATGTCTTACGTGATGGATTTCGCAGATCCGAGTACGGTGAAAGCCGACGATGACGTGTTCGACTACGAGGGTTTTCAGGTAGTTTGCGATCGCAAAAGCATTCTTTATCTCTACGGCTTGGTGCTCGACTTTAGCGATGCCATGATCGGGGGCGGGTTTAAGTTTACCAACCCCAATGCTGCTCAGACTTGCGGCTGCGGTAGTTCTTTTTCTACCTAAACTTAAAATAGGGCGTGGCACCGAAAGTTATTAATTGTGCCATGCCCTGTTCGATCGATCCAACATTCCCCAATCTCATATTCTCAATCTCAAATCGCATGACTCCAGAAGAATTGTTTAAAGAAGGTTTCGATCGCTACCAAGCTGGCGAAGCCCCTGCCAATCTGATCCCCCTGTTCAAAGAAGTGTGCGAAAAAGCTCCCAAAAATGGCAATGCCTGGGCTAGCCTTTCGTGGCTCTACCTCTTGGAAAATAAACCCACATCTGCTCAAAAGGCAGCCAAAACCGCCGTTAAATTGAACCCTCACGACCCGCAAGCTCGCATCAACCTAGCAGTCGCGATCCTCGACCTCAAAGAAAAAGGAGTGCGCCCCCACGTAGAAGTCGCTCAGCAACTGCTGATGGCTTCCGAAGAGTTGCTGGATGAAGTGAAAAAAAATTTTGAAGAAGGATTGAGCAGAAAACCCGACTGGAAGAGTCTCGCTCGTGTCAAGCAGTGGCTTTTAGAGCCGTAACTGCCTAGAAAAGCCGATTTTTGAGCGGGGATCGAGGAAATAGGGTTGGTAATTTATTACAATTTCGTAATAAATCAATAAATAACTTTATGGAAAGTTCAGAAAGGCAGTGTTAGTATTTTAAAACTTAGACGATCGACAAACCGGCTCAGCGGTTTTGAGACTTGACTACCATAAATACTAGGAGTTGTAACAACATGAGCAATGACAGCCACGTTAACATCAAACCAGCTACCCGCAACCACAAAGGTTTCTTTATTCAGCCAGCTTCTTACAAGTTGATGAGCATCGATAAATCCGGCTGGGCATTGATTTGTGTGGACAAAGCAGTTTGTCATTATGTAGATCCCGATGACTTGCAATTGCCGAATAAGTCGGGAATGTCTGAAGGTTAATCTAGAAGTTTTGAGAGACATTAAAATGCTTTATTTGAGTAGCTGCCCTCCCTGGAGAGGCAGCAACTTTTTTTTGAGAAGGAAGAAGAAAGAGGGAAGAAGGAAGAAGGAAGAAGTCCGAGGGAAGAGGGAAGAAGTCCGAGGGAAGAAGCAGTGTACGGGATGTAACGGATCAAAAGAAGTTGGGCAACGGATTCGCTCCACGGATTTAATGGATAGAAAAATTACCAATTACCGATCGCCAATTACCAATTACCAATTCCCGATTCCCGATTCCCGATTCCCGATCGCCTAATTGTGATATTTTAAGGCAAACAGCATTTCAAGCTGAGCAGTTGTCGGTTCTGTCGAAGTTGTCGTTACGCTAACTCCTCGGAGAGAATTGAGCAAATCAGCCACTGGTGGCGAAACTAAATTGGGCTGTACTGCGAGCAAGTAACGGTTGGCCCAAGACATAGTTTTTTCCATGTCTATGTAAAAGTAACCTTGGTTGGCTGGCGGTAAAGAAGTGGCGATCGCCTGAAAACTCGGACTGCTGCTTAGCGGTTGCGGTGGCGCTGTCGTGATGACATCAATTAAAGGGCCGCCGAAAGCGACAAACACAGAATTTTCATTCAGCCAACCGTGCCCGAATAAAGTGCCTTGTTGGGGTATTTGCCACTCTGTGACTTGTTTTCCCTGAATTTGTCTGGAGGCGACACTGACTGTAGGATTGCTTTTGGCGATCGCATCAAGTTTTTCGAGGGTGGCTTCCGCTGCGGGGCGATCGCTCGTTTCAAAAATCATCGCCGCCCCCATCCCCAACTGAGACAAAATACCTCGATCCGAACCGATCGCCCCGATCGCAAATTCCCCATTCATCCAGCCAAAAACATCGCGATCCGCATCCAAATCCAACCGCTTAAAACTATTGCGAACCTGCTGAATACCCCGATCTACTTCCGGGCTATCTTTTGCCTCTGCCGTCGCCTGCAACCAAATTTTATCCAGTCCCTTGCCGCCGACTAAAGCAATAGTTTCGCCGGGAAATCTCGACAACAATTTCGACGGGGCTTGTGAATTTTTCTCAGGTAATTGAGGAGCTAGCTGAGCGATGGTTTTTACCCTCAATCCCGAACTGTCCGCCCCTATTCCCGCAACCAAAGACTTGACTTGTTTGAACTGCTGCATCACTGTCAAAAGCGGTTGCAAATCATCGGGCAAATTAGCTTTCAACTGCTGTATGGAGGCTGAATAATCAGCAATGTAAACAGTGGCGATCGGATTCTTTACCCCAGCACTCTCGGAAAAAAACTTAGTTGTACTCTGCTGGGTAGCGAGGGAGGGTTCTCCTTTAAAAGAGTCGATCGCCAATTCCACAGGCTTTCTCAAAGGAGCCATAACTAATTGGTCGTTCAGCAAAGCGACACTGTAGCGCTTGCCGGTTGGCTCTGCAATTTCCCAAATTTTAACTCCTTTATACTCAGTTTCTTGAGTTGTTGCACCTTGCTGAGATTTTAATTTATTTGCAAAATTCCAAGCGCTAATTTTATTTTTGACGCTGACTACAACCAGCAGTTGAGGAGGGTCAGTTTTCGCCTCCGCATCAGGTGGCAGCAAAGCCACCATCACCCCCCCCAACCACGGCTTTAAGTCCCTGTCAAAGTCGATTTGAGTGCCTGCCAAGCTTTGTTCTTGAAAGGCCTTCAAACCCTGACCGACCAATTTTTGAGCGCCGGGAGTACCAAATTGCTGCAACTGAGCCAGCGCTTGGGGATTGGGGGAGATGAAGGCGGCCATCGTTGCTTCGTCGGGTACAACTTTGGCGCTTTCTTGAGGGTTTGATATTTGTTGGCTCAAACCCTGGAAGTAAAAGTAGACCGCGGCGCTACCTGCTGCGACGGCGGCGGCAGCAATTAGAAGCTTTGGTTTTTTTGCAGGCATTGTTTTTGATTCTCGCATCCTTTATCAGTTTAATGAAAATCTAGTTGGCTGGTGTGGAGGCGATCGAGGGGGCTGTCAATTTTGTATAATCCAAAACAAGTTTGGACGATCGTGTAAACTGCTGTTGATATCAAGTGCGGGAAGAAAGATGAAAGTAGCGATCGCGGGAGCAACGGGATTTGTAGGTAGCCGGCTGGTGGAGAAACTGCAAGCCGCCGGACATCGAGCGGTGGTTTTGAGCAGGGATGCGGCGAAGGCTGGGCGAGTTTTTCCGGCTTCAGCTTATCCGAATTTGGAAGTTGTCGCCTACACTCCTGCGGAGTCTGGTGATTGGCAAAACTCGATCGCCGGCTGCGACGCTGTTGTCAATTTAGCTGGGGTGCCGATTGCGGAGGAAAAGTGGACTCCGGCGCGCCAGCAGGCGATTTTGGACAGTCGCAAACTGACGACGGAAAAATTGGTAGAGGCGATCGTCAATGCTAATCCTAAACCATCGGTGTTTGTGAGCGCATCGGCGATCGGCTATTACGGCACCAGCGAAACCGCCGAGTTTGACGAAAACAGCCCTGCAGGAAACGATTTTTTAGCAACAGTTTGCAAAGACTGGGAAGCAGCGGCCCAACCTGCAAAAAATGCGGGTACAAGGCTAGCAATTTTGCGGCTGGGGATAGTTTTGGGAATGGGAGGTGCGCTAGCTAAAATGCTGCCACCTTTTAAACTATTTGCTGGCGGCCCAATTGGCACAGGAAAACAATGGTTTTCTTGGGTTCACCGCGAGGATGTGGTTGATTTAATTTTGTACGCTTTGCAAAATCCGCAAGTTGAAGGTGTTTTGAATGCGACAGCACCGAATCCGGTGCGGATGAATGAATTGTGCCAAACTTTAGGGGAAGTTTTAAATCGGCCTTCTTGGCTGCCGGTGCCAAGTTTTGCTTTAGAATTGCTGTTGGGAGACGGTGCTAAAGTTGTTTTGGAAGGGCAGAAAGTTTTGCCAAAACAAACTTTAGCTAGCGGTTTTCAATATCAGTATCCGACGCTGAAATTAGCACTGGAAGAGATTTTATCGGGAAGTTAAGAACCTACGGAATAGAACCCGCCGAATAGAATTCGGGGCTAAACAAACAAAGTCCGCCTGCGCGGACTCCAATAAAATTCCCTCGTTACCAGGATATGCCCATTGGTGACAACTTAAGCAGAAGTTTCTCCCTCCGGGAGGAACTTCTGGCTTGCCCAGAGCCAGGACGCGTAAGACGATCTTCTGTCTTTGGTGTAACTCTCAGAGCAACATGGGAAAACGACGTACAATCAATCCCGATCGTATTCGCGATCGGAATGTGCCTGCTCCAGAAACTGAAGCCATAGCAGCCTGATTGCCAGAATTGCTCTCCCCCTTAGTCGATCGCCAACGGCGGCTACTACCAGCAGTTGGGATTCAGGTCGCGGATACTGGGTTTACCTTTGATGATGGCGGCACTGGGTTAACCGGCGTTGTGGCGACAAGTGCCGTCAGTACGGGAACTCAGCCGTATGTTACTTCGAGAAGACTTGTTGTGGTGTCAAGCAGTGCAAGTATCCCAACGCCACATTATCTAAAAGATTTCTGGAGTTTCCCGCAGAATTGTTGGAACGGGTGATGATGGAATTACTGCCACAGTTGCAAACTAGGTGGTTGTCGCGACAGCAACGAAAGTTACCTGCAAGCCTAAGTTTTGCCAGACAACATTTTGGGCGGATTTGGGTGGTGGATGGCTCAACATTAGAAGCAATTTTCCCGCAACTGCAAAGCCTGCAAGACCAACCTGTATCCCTAGGGGGTAAAATCTATACCATGCTAGATTTAATTACCCATTTGCCGATCGCCATAGAGTTTGAAGATAATCCGGCGTTGCTGAATTAGGGTATGATGAATAAAGCGTGCGATCGCCCAAAAATAACACTTCACAAAACGCACCACTAAGGCAATGCCCTGAATGTCAGTCAACTGATGTTAATAACAATGGTCATAAAAAAGGTAAACAGAATTATATTTGTGTCGGTGGCGGTAGACAATTTATAGATTGCTATCAACCTCATAAAGGTTGCTCTTCAGAAGTTAAACGTGAATGTCTGAAAATGTATGTCGATGGTATGGGTTTTCGAGCAATTGAGAGAGTTAAGAATGTGTATCATACGACAATAATTAATTGGGTCAAACAAGTAGGAGAACTCCTGCCAGATTTTTACGATTCCGAAACAATTCCCGAAGTTGGAGAATTGGATGAATTAGAAATATTTGTGGGTTCAAAAAAAACAAAATTTGGCTGTGGACAGGGGTAGACCACTTTAAACCCGGTATTTTAGGATGGGTATTAGGCGATCGTAGTGGCAAAACCTTTGAACCACTTGGGAATATTGTTAATAAATGGAAATGCTATTTTTATGTGACAGATTGCCCGAAAGTTTACCCTAACTTTATTGCCGGTGAAGATCAAATTATTAGCAAAACCTATAGGACAAGAGTTGAAGGCGAAAATACAAGATTAAGACATTATTTAGGTCGTTTAAAACGAAAAACTATTTGTTCTTCTAAATCCGAACAAATGCTTAAACATTCCATTCGCTTATTAATTCACTATCTAAAATTTGGAGATGTTCCAATTCCATATCAAAATCAAAGAAATTATTTGGGTCGTATGCGATCGCCGGCGTTGCTTAGTCATGCCTTAATTCAGCAACGCCGGAATTTCTTCAGGTGAAATGCCCATAGGCCAAGTTTCAACGATCGCCCTAACAGATATCCGCGTGCCCTTGACGATCGGCTCACCGCTCAAAATTTGCCGATCTCTGACAATGTAAAGATGTTCCGTTGTTTGAACCATAACTGCAAATACCAGATTAAGTATTTTCCACAATTATAGTGCTTTAACTGGTTCCCAGGCTCCTGCCTGGGAACCAGCTAGGACGAAAGTCCTGACTACAAACCTAATTTCTCGCTGGAAAGTTCCCCGCTAGCAGGAGGCTCTACCGTATCGCCAAAGGCAATCCGCAGAAAAGGCGGCGCTAAAAATGTCGTCAGAATCACCATGATAATAATCGACACTTCCAGCGGCTTATCCAAAGCCCCGCTAGCCGAACCGATACCGGCAAAAACTAACCCGACTTCGCCCCGAGGAATCATCCCAACTCCGATCGCCAATCGATTGATTCCAGGCTGACCGAACACCGCCCAACCAGCGATCAACTTGCCAAAAATCGCCACTACAATCAAAAACACGGCAATCAAAAGTCCCGCCCGATTCTCCGGCACTGTTGGGTTCAAAACGCCCAAATCGGCGCGCGCTCCCACCGTCACAAAAAAGATGGGTACAAACAAATCAGCGACGGGTTTCACCAACTCATCCAACTCGTTGCGGGCATCGCTTTCATCTAACACTAAACCAGCCGCAAAGGCACCCAAAATCGCTTCGAGATGAATTGCGTTGCCGATAAAAGCCATGAAAAAAGCAAAGATAAATGCCGGGACAACGATATTACCGCGAGTTTTGAGTTTCTCCACCGCTGCGGTAAAGCTTTTGTTAAAGATGCCGCCCAACAGAATTGAACCGAGCAGAAATGTAGTTGCACCGACGATCAGATAGATGACATTAACAACATCAATTTCACCAGTTTTCGCTAAACTGGCGACCACAGCCAAGACGATAATTCCCAGCACGTCATCAATCACTGCTGCACCGACAATGATTTGACCTTCTTTTGATTTAAGCCTTCCCAATTCAGACAACACTTTCGAGGTAATTCCGATGCTGGTTGCCGTCAAAGCAGCCCCGGCAAAAATTGCCGGAATCGCCGCCGTGTGAAAAATTATCATCAAGCCTGCAGTACCGGCTGCAAAGGGAACTGCTACGCCGACAACAGCAACAAAGGTGGCTTGAATTCCTACTTCTTTGAGTTGTCTGAGATCCGACTCCAAACCAATTTCAAACAGTAGAATAATCACCCCCAATTCAGCCAGCACAGAAACGATTTCGCTCTGCGATTCAAATACGCTGTTGACGGAGGCCGGGGACATAGAATTTATCGACTGCAAAACAGTCATAATTCCTGAGTTGGAAGCTGACAGTCCGCCTTCGGGAAAAACGATCAGGTTGAAAGCGGATACGCCAACAATCACCCCTGCTAAAAGTTCACCCAAAACTGGTGGAAGATTAAACTTCATAGCCGCTTCCGCGCCTAATTTACTGGCAAGATAAATCACTACCAAACTGAGCAAAACTCCGCTCAGAACTATCGGCGAATTTTCTGCATCGACTGTTGCTAACAAAGGTATGGGAGCAGTTAAAGATGCTATCCCAGAACTTAAAGCTGTAATTGTTGGGTTAAGAAACATGGTACAATGATGATAAGAAAGACATTCAAATCAGATATTTCTAGATGCACACAAACTTAAAATTTCCGGTTTTTTAAAGGCTGGCGGCACCGGATTTAGATGGTCAAGCAAAACTGGAAGAGCCCAAATCTGGCGGAACATCTTGCCATCGGCCTTGTCCGACAGCTTGAATTGCTTCTTTTAGCAAGATATCGCCGGTATAAAGTGCTCTACCGACGATCGCGCTTTTGACACCAATTGGTTCCAAGGCCAACAATGTCAACAAATCTGCGATCGAACTAACGCCGCCCGAAGCAATCACCGGAATCGAAATAGCGTTAGCAATTTCGCGCAAAGATTCCAAGTTCGGCCCTTCCATAGTACCATCTCGGTGAATATCAGTGTAAATAATTTCTGCTGCCCCCAATTCGGCCATTTTTTGCGCCAATTCTGTCGCTAAAACTTCGGAAGTTTCGAGCCAGCCTCTAGTCGCAACTTTACCGTTTCTGGCATCGATTCCCACCAGAATTCGATCGGGAAATTCGGCGCACAATTCGCCGACTAATTGGGGTTGTTCGACGGCGACAGTGCCGAGAATGGCGCGCCGGACGCCTAAATTGAGGATAGCAGCAACAGAAGCGCGATCGCGCATTCCCCCACCTAGTTGACAGGGAACGTCTACGGCGCGGACAATGGCTTCAATGGCTGCTTGGTTGACGGGATGACCGGCTTTGGCTCCGTCGAGGTCTACTAAATGCAGCATTGTCGCGCCTTGATTTACCCACTGTCTGGCGACTTCGACGGGATTGTCGTTAAAAGTTTGAGACTTGGCGTAGTCTCCCTGATACAGTCTGACGCATTTTCCGTCCAATAGGTCGATCGCTGGAATTACATTCATAATTTTGTAATTGGTAATTGGTAATTGGTAATTGTTAACTGTTGACTGTTAACTGTTGACTGCTGATTATACATTCGCAACCGCTGTTTAAATGAAACATAATCGATGACGATAGAGTTGACCATACAGGAGTATTTACCTCAGCTTTTCGCAAAGCTTCTGCCGTCCAATCGTTGCAAGTTCTCAAAATAGAGTAACTGTCTCTTGCTTCATAAAAACTGCTGTTGTTGCCGTAGCCGTAGCCAATTTTTATTTTATTACCTTTTGCCTCTAATTGGAATGTATTTTTCAGAAAATCTACCATTCTCAGATAATTCGACCCACTAATAGCCACACATTTTGTTTCTATATTTTCCGGCAAAACTCGATAACCTTGAACCTGCACAGTAGACGGAGTAGGAAAAATCAGCGCCTTCAAACCTGTAACTAAATCGATACTTCCCGAACTCGAATTTTCCAGCATAAAAGCTCTATCTCCCCAGCCAAAAGACAAATATTTATAATCAGAATTGGCCTCGCGTCCTATTTTTGTTAGCGGTAAATATTGATTCCAGTCAAAATATTCATTTTTAACTGGAACAATAATTTCGGTGTGGATGCCTCCGTTATAAATTTGCAAGGAAACCGTGCAATCTGTTTGCGAGTAATTTCCCCACTTTGTGGGAGTGAGATAGCCAATTGTTAGGCAAGCGGTAAAAGATAAGATGAAAATTCCTAAGCGCTTTATGATTTTTTTCATTTTAACCGTGGGTTTCAAATTATGATTTTTTGCTCCTACCTTGGGAAAAGTTTATAATAAGGAACGCAAGTCCTTAATCATCCCAGAAAGAAGAACAGAAGTCCTTACTACAAACGATATTAACAAACTATCTGACGACTTTTAAACTGGCGGGCGCTGCATCTTGGTGGGAAAAAATTCTCGCAGGGCAGAATTTCGCTGTTCCGGGGTTTCGCTGGCCCAATTCGACAAGCTTTCGTAGAAAAAGAAGGAAACGCCTGCAAAATTTCTTTTTCGCACTTCTTGGATTTGCTCTTGAATTAGTTTTATCGGAATTGAATTATTTTTCAATCCTGTTAAAATGCCGATCGCAGTTGGAATGTGCGTTTTAGCTAATTGGAGTTCTTCCCGTTCCAATTCGGCATTAAAACGCTTGATATCGCTGCGATAAACCTGCACTATAAGTTCTTGGATATAGCCGCGTCTTTCCCAGGTAAACCAGTCCTGCAAGTGGGCTGGTAAAGCAAAGTGGAGGGGGTTGGGAGATAAGCTGACAATACATTTTTGTTTGCGGGATTTGATAGCGCCGGAAATTCGTCCCATAAAGTCGTTGATTTTGTCGGCGCGCCATCGCACCCAGAAGGTTTCGCGGGGGTCATTGGAAGGAGGGCTTTTGATTTGTTCCTGATACATTGACACTGTTAGCGGTTCGTAGCCAAATTCTACTGGCAAACCGAAGTGGTCGTCAAATTGAATGCCATCTATATCGTAATTATCGACAAGTTCTAGGATTAAATCTAAGATAAATTGCTGGACTTCGGCATGAAAAGGATTCAGCCAGACTCGATCGTGGGTGCCTTCTTTCCAAATAGTTGAACCGTCGCTCCGCTTCGCCAACCAGTCGGGGTGCAGTCTGGCTAATTCTGATTCGGCGGGTGCCATGAAACCAAATTCAAACCAAGGAATTACTGCTATATTTTTTGGGTGGGATTGTGCTATAATTTCTTTGAGAATGTCTCGGTCTTTCAATCCGGGTGATGGGTCGATCGACTTTCCGAATACTTTTTTGGCGACAGCGCTGGGATAAAGGGTGTAGCCTCCTTGCCAAACCGTGGGATAGATGGTGTTAAAGTTGAGTGTTTCCAGTCGATTTACGGCGTTAATGATGCTGTTGCGCGAGAAAATAACGTCGCTGTCAATGTTAGTCAGCCAGACGCCTCGCAATTCGGTTGTTGGGGTTGTGGGCGGGGTTTGAGCCTCCAGGCGGGGGGAGAAAATGGCGGTGGAGGTAAGGGCGATCGTAAAAACAACTATTAAAGCCAGTATCCGCTGCCATTTGTGCAGTTTAATCATCAATTTTTCTCAAACACCACAGTAGTTTAACATCATACTGTAAGGTGCGCCGGGCCGCGCACCTGACAATTACTCTTCAACCCGCGTCGGCTGGTGAAAGTTTGTCTGGGATCGGTTTCAATCGCCCACCGGCAATTTCATCACTTGGCGATAGTGCGCTTCAATCTCGCCTACCACAGGCGATGGACGCTTGCTACTCCACTGGCTGCGATCGAATAATTCCCGCCTCAAAGCATCAACATCGATCGTTTTCACCTTACCTTCGCCAACAATTTGTTTGCCGTTTATCCAAACGCTGTCTACCGCATTAGTCGGGCGGCCCAAAATTAGCAAGCCGATCGGATCTGTGCGCGGCAGCAATGATAAATTGGTTAAATCGTACAGCACTAAATCTGCTTTTTTACCGACTGTCAGCGAACCCATTTCATCGGCAACATTCAAGCCTTTTGCTCCTCCCAGCGATGCCATTTCTACAGACTGGCGCGGTGTAATCCAGTGGCGGTAATCCAAATCCGTGATGTTGTGCAAAATCGAACCAATTTTAATTGCTTCCAGCAAATCTTGAGAATCGTTGCTAGCAGCACCGTCGCAGCCAAAAGATACGTTTACTCCGGCTTGGCGGTATTTCAAAATCGGTGCGATGCCGCTTCCCAGGCGCAAATTGCTGAGGGGATTATGTACAACTGTCGCTCCAGTTTCTAGCATAATCGCAATGTCGGAATCCTCCAGCCACACGCAGTGCGCTAGGGAAGTTCGCGGACTCAAATAACCAATTTGTTTCAGGTGTTGGACGGCGCTACAGCCGTATTTTTCATCAGCCAACTGTTTTTGAGCGGAGGTTTCCAAGAGGTGGGCGTGGCGGCAAAGATTGTAGCGATCGCTCAATTCGATGCAGCCTTCAAATAAATCATCGGAACACAGTTGAATTCCGGTCGGTGCCAACAATATATTAACAGCTTTTTCGGGATTATGAAACTGTTTGATGGCTGATTCCATTAATTCCAAAGTTGCCTTTGTCGATCGAATGTAAGCCGCGTGTTCGAGCCCGCCGTCGCCCGCCGGCATTCCCGCAGTTAGGGACTGATCTTGAATTAACGGCCCGATAAAAGCGCGGATGCCGAT